>NZ_JBHJWQ010000007.1:0-251474 GCF_042266885.1 Streptomyces sp. NPDC056061
AAAAAGTTGGAGTAGGCGGTCTCCAGGTCCCTAAGGGACTGCTGGAGCACCACGGCCGATACCTCGGACAGCCAGGCCCGCTCCTCGGTCTTCTTCGCCTCGGTGATGAACCGCTTCGACAGCTCCGCCGCCTTCGGTCGCTCAAGGCCCTGTTTATAGGCATCCTGGCGTAGACGCAGCCCGTCGTTCCAGACCACGCGGGCACACCCGAACGCTTTCGCTAACGCTGTGCGCTGCGGGGTGTTCGGGTACACGCGGAAGGAGTACCTGAGCTGCATACCAACGAGCGTACTGCAGTTGGTTTATGGCCGAGTATCAGAATGTTCGCACTGGCAGGCACTGCGCGTTCGTCATGCACGCGCATTTGGTTTTCGTGACGAAGTACCGGCACAAGGTTTTCAAGGACGTTCACCTCAAGCGGGTGGAGGAGATCATGCGGGCCGTCTGCAAGGATTTTGAATGTGAGCTGGTGGAATTCAATGGCGAGAACAACCACGTGCTGAACCGCCCCGATTCGAATGGAGACTCGATTTCATGAAAGGATCGAGTCATGGCACGACCTTCCCGTTACCCGCTTGAGCTCCGCCGTCGTGCGGTGCGCATGGTTGCCGAGGTGCGCGGCGACTACCCGAACGAGACGGCCGCTCTGCAGGCGGTCACCGACAAGCTCGGCATCGGTTCCCGCGAGACGCTGCGGAACTGGCTGAAGCAGCACGAGATCGATGCGGGGACGCGGCCGGGGACGACGACGGAGGAATCGGCCCAGTTCAAGGCGATGAAGAAGGAGATCGCCGAGCTGAAGCGGGCGAACGAGATCCTCAAGGCGGCGGCGAGTTTCTTCGCGGCCGAGCTCGACCGGCCACACACGCGCTCGTAGCGTTCATCGACGAGCACCGGGACCGCTTCGGCGGGGTCGAGCCGATCTGCAGGACACTCACCGAGCACGACTGCAAGATCGCCCCTTCCACCTACTACGCCCACAAGAAACGACTGGCCGTCCCGTCCGCCCGTACCGTGCGGGACACGGAACTCAAGGAGCTGGTCCGCCAGGTCCACACCGACAACTACCGTGTCTACGGGGCGAGGAAGATCTGGCGGGAGCTGAACCGGCAAGGTCACACGGTGGCCCGCTGCACCGTCGAACGTCTGATGCGCGAGCTGGGCATCGCCGGCGCCGTCCGCGGCAAGAAGGTGGTCACCACGATTCCGGACCAGCAGGCCGAGCGGGCACCGGACCTGGTGGACCGCGACTTCGTCGCCGGCGCGCCGAACCGCTGCTGGGTCGCGGATTTCACGCACGTGGCCACCTGGGCCGGAGTGGTCTACGTCGCCTTCGTCGTGGACACCTTCTCCCGCCGGATCGTCGGCTGGTCCGCCGCGACGTCGAAGGAGACCCAGCTCGTCCTGGACGCCCTGGAGATGGCGCTGTGGCAGCGCGACCGCGATGAACACCCTCACGTTCGCGGCGAGTTGATACACCACAGCGACACGGGCAGCCAGTACACCAGTTTCCGGCTGGCCGAGCACCTGGACACGGCCGGCATCGCGGCCTCGATCAGCTCCGTCGGCGATGCATACGACAACGCCCTGATGGAGAGCACGATCGGCCTGTTCAAAACCGAGTTGATCAAGCCGCAGCGGCCTTGGAAGACCCTCTCCCAGGTCGAACTGGCCACCGCCGAGTGGGTCGACTGGTACTGCCACCGACGCCTGCACGGTGAGATAGGCCACGTCCCGCCCGTCGAGTACGAAGCCAACTACTACATGGAATCCACGAAACCCCAGGTCACAATCACAATCTGAGATCTCTACCGAACCCGGGGCGGCTCATGCACCTGCTGGTCAACTTCCCGCCCAAGGTCGCCGTCTCCAAGCTGGTCAACAGCCTCAAGGGGGTCAGCTCCCGCAGGCTCCGTCAGGAGTACCCGGAACTGGTTCGGCATTACTGGCGGGCGCAACGGCTGTGGTCCGGCTCGTACTTCGCCGGATCGGTCGGCGGTGCACCGTTGGCTACTGTCCGCCAGTACATCGAACAGCAGAATCGTCCGCTGTGACCTGCGGGTCAGAGCAGTCTTGAGAATCGCTTCACCTCCCCCGTGAACGGGGGAGCACTGCGATTAGCCCCGGTAGCGGCGCAGGTCGGGCCACGGCGGGGTCCGGTCGGGGTCCTCGTGGTCGATGTGGATGTCGAGGAAGGCGCCTTCGTCGACGACATCCGCGAACGCCTTCAACTGCGCGGCGGTACGGGCGAGTTCACCGGCGAGCCGGGCCGGGCCGAGTGCGGTCTCGGCGTCGGCGGCCTCGATGACGTGCTCCGCGGACTCGGTCAGCAGCTCGGCGGCCCCGCGCAGGAACGCGGCGCGCACGGCCCGGTCGGCGAGCGGACCGCGCGCCGCATGGGCGGAACGGACCGCACGGTCGACCTCCTCCGCCGTGGCCTCGACCGCGACCTGCTCACGCGGGTTCCCGGTACGGGGGTCGACGCTCCAGACTGGTGCTGCTGCCACCGTGATTCCTTCCGCTCCGCCGCCACGCACCGAAATGCGTTCGGTATTCTGAACAGAGTTCCTGATCATGAATATGAAGCGACCCTATTTCCGGGTGTTCGGTGTTGGCAAGAAGTCACCGCGGGCGAACGCCCCGGGGGCTCACGGACCGCGTACCGCGCGGCTGCGCTGCCGCGAAATCCTTGTGCCACGGGGCTTCACGCATGTGCCGGAAGGCGGGAAGGGACGAAAAAGCGATGTCGTCTGCCGAATTGGGCGGGGCCCAGGTGAAATCCGCCGTACGCACGGTGGAACTGCTCGAATACTTCGCCGGGCAGCCCGGTATGCACTCGCTCGCCGCGGTGCAGGAGGCCGTCGGCTATCCCAAGTCCAGTCTCTACATGCTGCTGCGCACGCTGGTGGAACTCGGCCGGGTGGAGACCGACGCGACGGGCACACGGTACGGGATCGGTGTGCGGGCGCTGTTGGTCGGCACCTCGTACATCGACGGCGACGAGGTGGTCGCGGCGGCCCGCGCCACGCCGGACCGGCTGTCCGACGACACGACGGAGACCATCCATCTCGCCCGTCTGGACGGGACGAACGTGGTGTATCTCGCCACCCGGCAGTCCCCGCACCATCTGCGCCCCGTCACCCGGGTCGGCCGTCGGCTGCCTGCCCACTCGACCTCGCTCGGCAAGGCGCTGCTGGCCACCCGCAGCGACGAGCAGGTCCGCAAGGTGCTGCCGGAAACACTGCCCGCGCTGACCGAGCACACCGTCACCGACCGCGAGAGGCTCATCGAGGAACTGCACCTGATCCGCGAGCGCGGATACGCGGTGGACCGCGAGGAGAGCACCCTCGGTCTGCGTTGCTTCGGTGTCGCCGTCCCGTACCGCACCCCCGCGCGCGACGCCGTCAGCTGCTCGGTTCCGGTCGCCAGGCTCACGCCCGCGCACGAACGGGCGGTGAAGGAGGCGCTGTTCGACGCGCGGGACCGGCTGGCCCCGGCCACCCGACGGCTCTGAATCGCGCGACGCCCATGGCGCTCGCTTCCCCGGCCGGACCGGCCGGTCGCGAACGGGCCGCCCGCGCGAGACGCGGAGAACATGAGGAGTGGATGAGAAGCGCCCGGACCGGGAACGCCGGCCGACGCCCCGTTCGTCCTCCTTCGAGATGAACAAGACAATCAGGCGGAGCTCGGTCTTCTGCCTGCTGCTGGTCCTCGCCCTGCTGGTACGGGCGAGCTGGGTGCAGGCGTATCAGGCACGGGCACTCGCAGACGACGACCACAACCGGCGGAAGACCATCGCGCAGTACGCGCAACCGCTCGGCGACATCATCGTGGCCGGCGGACCGGTCACCGGATCGAAGAGGACGGTGGGCAGCGACCTCGCGTACAAGCGCACCTACACGCAGGGCGCGCTCTACTCGGCGGTTACCGGCTACAGCTCCCAGGCGTACGGCGCCACCCAGCTCGAAGGGATCTACGGCCCGGTGCTCGACGGCTCCGACGACCGCCTGAAGAACCCGCTTGCCGCGTTGACGGGCACGCAGACGCCCCCGGGCGACGTCCTGACCACGATCGACCCCGATGTGCAGAAGGCCGCGTACGAGGCGCTCGGTGACGACAAGGGGGCGGCCGTCGCGATCGACCCCCGGACCGGGCAGATCCTGGGCATGGTCTCCACCCCGTCCTACGACCCCTCGTCGATCAGCGGGACGACGGACGGCGACGCCTGGAAGAAGCTCCTCGACGACGAGGACAAGCCGATGGTCAACCGGGCGCTGCGGCAGCCGCTGGCACCGGGTTCGACATTCAAGCTGGTGGTGGCGGCAGCGGCGCTGGAGGACGGGCTGTACGGCTCCGTCGACGAGCGCACGGACAGCCCCAATCCGTACCCCCTGCCCGGCAGCAGCAGGAATCTGGAGAACGAGAGCGCCTCGGCGCCCTGCGAGAACGCCACGCTGCGGACCGCACTCCAGTACTCCTGCAACAACGTCTTCGGGAAGGCCGCCGTCGACCTCGGCCAGGACAAGGTCCGGGCGATGGCGGAGAAGTTCGGCTTCAACGCCGACAAGCTCGATGTGCCGGTGCGGGCCTCCGCGAGCGTCTACCCGACCGGCATGGACCGGGCGCAGACGGCGCTGTCGGGCATCGGTCAGTTCGAGGTGACGGCGACGCCGCTGCAGATCGCCATGGTGTCGGCGGCCCTCGCCAACGGTGGCGAACTCGCCGCCCCGCACATGGTGTCGAAGGTGACCGACGCCGACGGCAACACCGTGCAGGACTTCGCCGACGGGGACACGAAGCGGGTCGTCTCGGCGTCCACGGCCGAGCAGTTGCGCAGCGCGATGGTCACGGTCGTCGAGAAGGGGACCGGCTCCAACGCCCGGATCGCCGGGGCCGAGGTGGGCGGCAAGACGGGTACCGCGCAGAACGGCGTGGGCAACAGCAGCACCCCGTACGCCTGGTTCACCGCGTATGCGAAGGACCGGTCCGGCGGCGGCGAAGTGGCGGTGGCGGTGGTCGTCGAGGACTCCGGCGCCGCCCGCTCGGAGGTCAGCGGCAACGGCCTGGCCGCGCCGATCGCCCAGAAGATGATGAAGGCGGCACTGGCGCGCTGACAGGTGGCGATGCCGCGTCCGATCGGGCACCCGCCCCGCCCCGGGCCGGGGCGCGGGGCGGGTGCTGTCGTTCGCGCGGGTACGGACGTGCGGCGGGTGGCGGTACGAAGCGGCGCACGGCGACGCCCCGCGCCATGCCGGGAGGGGTCATGACATCGGGGTCATGTCGGACCGTGTCACGGGGGCGTCAAGGCGGTGAAGGTAAGGGAACGGCAAAGGCCCGTCGTTCGTTACCCCGTGCATGACCGCTATGACCCCCGGCTCGAACATCCCGCTCTCCGCCGCCCGCGTGGCGGTGGACGTCTCCGCACCGGTGCGGCTCGACGTCTCGGGCCTGCTGCTCACCGCCTCCGGCAAGGTGCGCTCCGACGACGACTTCATCTTCTACAACCAGCCCGTCGGCCCGGGTGTGACGTACCGCTCCGGCGGCGGCACGGCGCCGGACGCGATCGTGGTGGACACCACCGCGGTTCCGCCCGGCATCGAGAAGATCGTCATCACGGCGAGCCCGGACGCGGCCGGGCAGACCTTCCAGGGCATCGAGCCCACGGCGACCGTGCGCAACGCCGACGACAGCAGCGTGCTCGCCACGTTCACCCCGCCCAGGCTCACCGCCGAGACGGCACTGGTGGTCATGGAGGTCTATCTCCGCAACGGCGCGTGGAAGGTCCGCGCGGTCGGCCAGGGCTACGCGAACGGCCTGGCCGGCATCGCCACGGACTTCGGTGTCTCCGTCGAGGACGAGCCCGCGCCCGCCGCGCCCGTGGCGCCTCCCGCGCCGCCCGCCCCGGCCGTCGCCCCCGCCCCGGCCGCTCCCCCGATGCCCGCGGCGCCTCCCGCGGACCCGCGGATCGCCGCGCCCCCGGCCCCCGCGGCCCCGCCGTCCGCCCCCGCGGCCACCGGCCGGATCAACCTCGACAAGGGCCGGGTCAGTCTCCGGAAGAACCAGACGGTGTCCCTGGTCAAGGGCGGTCGGCCGCTGCTCTCCCAGGTCAAGATGGGTCTCGGCTGGGAGCCCGCGTTCCGCGGCAAGGACATCGACCTGGACGCCTCGGTGATCGCCTACGGCCCCAACCGCAATCACCTGGACAGCTGCTACTTCGGCAAGCTCTCCATCCTGAACGGCGCGATCAAGCACTCCGGGGACAACCTCACGGGCGAGGGCGCCGGCGACGACGAGGTGATCGTGGTCGACCTGGGCCGGATCCCGGCGGAGGCGACCGGGCTCGTCTTCACGGTCAACTCGTTCACCGGCCAGAAGTTCACCGAGGTCGCCAAGGCATACTGCCGGCTGGTCGACGCCGTCACGGGCGAGGAGCTGGTCCGCTTCGACCTGACCGGTGCGGAGCCGCAGACCGGCGTGATGATGGCCAAGCTGATCAAGCAGTTCTCCGGCGAATGGGAGATGACGGCCATGGGTGACTTCGTGAAGTCGCGCACGGTCCGGGGCATGGTGAAGCCCGCCGCTCAGGCGCTGTAGACGGAGTTCCGGAATCCGGCACGGGCCGACGACACGGGCCGATGGCACGGACCGACGGCACGGGGCACCCGGGCGGGGCGGCAGGACGGGGCCGCCCCGCCGGGGTGCGTTCACGCCCGGTTCGTCATCGGTGGTTCCACGGCCAGTCGGCGTCCCGGCCCGCCTCCAGCAGCGGCACCATGCGGAACGCCGCGTCGGAGAGCCCGCCGAAGGTGTGGCGGTTCCTCCCTCCCGACGGCGCGTGCCCGACCCGGTAGCCGGCCAGGTTCCAGGTGTAGACCGGCACGGTGGCCGGAACGGCGTCCGTGGCATCCGACGCGTACGAGAACGACGCCTGTTCGTCGGTCACGACGAGCACCCGGTCGTGCTTCCGGTAGTGCCGACGCACCGCCTCCGCGGTGTTGGTGCCCCCGAGGTTCCCGAAGCGTTCCAGCACCTTCAGCACCGACTCGCCTCGGCGGAACTCCACCGGTGCGCTGCTCGTGCCGAACTGCACGAGATCGGCCCGGTCGGCCCGCAGCGCCAGCGCCGTGCCGAAGATCGCCGCGGCGTCGGCCCGGTCGAGCTGCGAGCGGTCCGAGAGCGGCGACCACATCGACCCCGAGCGGTCCACCAGGATCAGCGTCCGCCCCGGCAGTGCGGGGACCTGGGCCAGGGAGTGGCCGAGCGCCTTCTCCAGCGGGTATGCCCAGCGCAGCGAGGGCGCGTGCTGATAGGCCGCGAGGTAGCGGAACGGGAACTGCCGGGACGCGGCGACCACGTCCGGGTCGCTGATCCTCTCCGCCACCCGTGCGGCGACCTCGTCGCGGACACCCGCCTCGTCGAAGTTCCGCAGATTGCGGACGAGTGCCATCGCCCCCATCGACGGAATCACCGCTTCCCAGGCCGCGGCGTCCATCGGCCCCTGCAACCAGCCCGCCAGAGCCTCCCAGGTCATGCCCGCGGCGGCCAGCCGGTCCGCGCCGTCCGGGCCGGTGACCACGGCTCGCCGCTCCGCGACCGGAAGCTCCATCAGCGCACGGTGCGCCACGAGCGTGCGGTTGTCGGCGGGTACCACGGCAGCCTCCGGGTGGTGGCGGCGGTCGAGTGCGTACCGGAACAGTTCGCCCTGCCACGGCTTCCCGGGGTCGGGCGAGGCGTGCACCAGGTTCAGGATGTCACCGAAGCGGTACCCCTTGGACGCGGTGTCGTATTTCAGCAGCGACGCACCGTTGTAGAGGCGGCGCACGGCGTCCGCGATGCCGCGCTTGACGGGCTTGGGAACGGCCCGCCCGTAGCGCGAGGTCCAGTAGCCGAGGAGTTCGCCGGGCTCGTCGGCGCGCAGCAGGACGGAGTCGACGACCCGCCGGTTGGACGGACCGTCCTCGGCGCCCGCGTCGAGACGCGCCTTCACGTACTCGGCGGCGCCCACGAGCGAGGCGGTCCGCATCTGCCCCTCGCGGCGCAGCCAGTGGAGCAGGCCCGCGGTCCACTCCGGGTCGCCCACGGCGAGTATCCGCACCAGTTCGGCGAACCGGTTGTCGCGTTCCCCGGCATCCTCGTAGAAGGTCTGCTGCGAGACGAAGTTGGCGACCGCGAGCAGGAAGAGTTCGGAACGGTTGTCGCGCAGGGTGCCCAGGCCGCCCTGATGGTTCCGTGCGGTGCGCCCGGTCGATTTCACGGGCGAGGTGGCGTGGGGCCGGGTGGTACGTGTGTTGAAGCGTGCCATGTGAATTCCCCCGAATTCATGGGGAGAAGGCACAGCGGGGGAAGGACGCCCGAGATCGGGTTCGGCGACGGAATTGTCCGATGCTCTGCCATATTGAGCTACCGGCCGGGGCCGGGCGGGACTCGAACCCGCAACCGTCGGATCCCGAAGTATCCGTCGCCTTCGCACCGGGCGTCCTCCCGGCTCCGTGCCTCCCGAGATCGGAGTCGGCGGCGGCGGTTTCGATTCAGGAAGTAGCCGCGGCCCGCGCACCGGGAGGTGCATGCAGTCCTTGCTGATGCAGTTGTGATGCCCAGAGATCACCTGCGGCGGAACCGACGATGGTGCTCTGCCGGCTGAGCTGCACCGGATCGAGATCCGGTGGCGGGACTCGAACCCGCGGCCTCCCCATGAAGAGTGCAAGTAGGTCCTGCCTGCGCACCTGGGCACGGACAGGACTCTAGAGGGGGAACTCCGCGCGGCGCGACGGAATTACGGCCTGGGGAGCAAGCGCGAGTGGGCTCCCGGGTCCCGTCCGCCCGGCTCCCGCGTGAGCGGCGGGCCCGGGCGGACGGGAACGTCAGTGCCGGTTCGGCTGCCGCTTCCAGGGGCCGGTGATGGCGAGCATGATGCCCGGCTCCTGGATGTTCGCGTACAGGGTGCGGCCGTCGGGCGAGAACGTCACTCCGGTGAACTCGCTGTACTCCGGCTCCTGTTCACTGCCGATGTTCAGCTCGTTGCGGGCGATCGGGTAGGTGCGCCCGCTGTCCGTCGCTCCGAAGAGGTGCTGGAGGCCGTCGCCGTCCTCGGCGATGACCAGGCCGCCGTACGGGGAGACGGTGATGTTGTCCGGACCGTCGAAGGCGCCTTCCTTCGAGGGGTCGGCGTTCACTCCGAGAAGCACCTTCAGCGTCAGCGTGCGGCGCTTCGGGTCGTAGAACCAGACCTGGCCGTCGTGCTGGGCGGGGCTCTCGTCGCGGGCGTACGAGGAGACGATGTACACACCCCCGTCGCCCCACCACATGCCCTCCAGCTTGCGCGCACGGGTGACCTGGCCGTCCGTGAACTGCTTGCGCACCGAGACGGTCCGCGCGTCGCGGTCGGGCACGTCGACCCAGTCCACCCCGTAGACCGTGCCGATCGTGGTGGCGCGGGACAGGTCGTCGACGAACGCGCCGTCGCGGTCGAAGCACTTGCTGGCCTGGAGCACCCCTGCGTCGTCGGCGAGGGTGCGCAGCCTGCCGCGGTCGTGCCGGAAGCCGTGCGGCGGAACCCAGCGGTAGAGCAGCCCGTTGGGGCCGGAGGCGTCCTCGGTCAGGTAGGCGTGACCGCGCCTGGGGTCGATGACGACGGCTTCGTGGGCGTACCTGCCGAACGCCTTGATCGGCCGCGGGTCGCGGTTGGCGCGCCGGTCGTACGGGTCGACCTCGAAGACGTAGCCGTGGTCCTTGAGGAGACCGTTCCTGCCCGCCCGGTCCTCGGTCTCCTCGCAGGTGAGCCAGGTGCCCCACGGGGTGGCGCCGCCCGCGCAGTTGGTGGACGTGCCGGCGATGCCGACCCACTCGGCGGTACGGCCGTCGCGGCGGGTCTCCACCACGGTGCAGCCGCCGGCCGCGACCGGGTCGTAGACGAGGCCCTCGGCGAGCGGCACCGGGTGCTCCCAGCCGGCGCGGGTGCCGCTCAGCTCGTGGTTGTTGACGAGCAGGGTGACGCCGCGGGGGCCCTCGAAGGAGGCGGTGCCGTCGTGGTTGGACGGGGTGTACTCGCCGGACTCCAGCCTGGTGACGCCGCTGTGGGTGAGGACGCGGTAGGAGAAGCCGGCCGGCAGCGCCAGAATGCCCTCGGGGTCGGCGATCAGCGGCCCGTAGCCGGGCTCGTCCTTGTGACCGTGGCCGTTCCCGTGGTCGTGGTCGTGGTCGTGGTCGTGGTCATGTCCCTTGCCGTTGCCGTTCTCAGGGCCCGCGGCGGCCAGGGCGCCGGGCGCGGTGGCCAGTGCGGCGACCGTGCCGGTCAGCGCGATACCGGCGCCGGTGAGGGCGGACTGTGTGGTGAATTCCCTGCGCGTGAAGGACATCGCGTGCTCCTGGAGCGGCTGGGCGGGTGGTGGGCGCGCCCACAGTGACGCCCCCGCCCCAACTCCGGGTGAACCACGGGCGACGACGAGGGGCACTCGACCTGTGCACTCGGCCGATGCGCCGGACGGGACACGTCGGCCGGGGGCGTCGGCCGGGCCCGTCCGGCCTCTCGCGGTCGACCGGACGCGTCCGCGCCGCCCGTACGCCGCGGCCCGTACGACGAGCCGCGAGCCGCCCGCTCCTGCGGACGCGCACCGCCGCCCGCGCTCCGGGCGGGCGGCGTCTCGGCCGCCTCCCGCTCAGGTGTCGGCGCGCGACCGGGCCTTGAATGCCGCCTTGCGGGCCTCCTTGGCCTTCTTCTTGTCGCTGTGCAGCCGTCCCATCGCCTCAAGGACGTCCGCCGTCGCCGGGTGCTCCACCCGCCACGCCTCGTCGAAGAAGCCGCTGTGCCGACCGGCCAGGCTCTCCACCAGCCCCTGGAGCTCGTCCAGGTCGCCCTCGGCCTCCAGTTGGGCCGCGATGGTGTCGACGGCGAGCCAGAAGATCATCGACTCCGGCGGCGCGGGTACGTCCGCCGCGCCCAGCTCCACGAGCCAGACCCGCGCGAGACCGCCCAGTTCGGGGTCGTCCAGGACCGCGCGCACCGCGGGCTCCGCCTCCGCGCCGACCAGGGCGAGCGCCTGCTGGCAGTGGAGCCTGCGCAGCGGTGCCTGCGGATCAGTGCCCCGTGCCGCGGCCAGGAGTTCGGCCGCGGCGCCCTCCGTACCGCGGCGGGCGAGCCACTGCTCGGCCTCGCTGCGGGCCGCCGCCTCGGGGTAGTGGGCGATGCCGCCGAGGAGCGCTTCGGCGCCCTTGTCCGCGAGGTCGCCGACCGCCGGGGCGTCCACCCCGGCGTCCAGCATCCGGGCCCGAATGCCGTACAGGCCGAGGGGTGTCAGCTTCACCATCCCGTACCGGGTGACGTCCTCGTCGTCCACCGCGTCGGCGTCCTCGCCCTCCTCGACCAGCAACGTCTCGTCCACCGGCTGGTATTCGACGATTCCGATGGGTTCGAGGACCCGGAACTGGTCGTCGAGGCGCATCATCGCCTCGGACACCTGCTCCAGGATGTCGTCGGTGGGTTCGCCCATGTCGTCCGGCACGATCACCGACGCGGCGAGTGCGGGCAGCGGCACGGGGGCCGTCTCCGCGTCGCCGTCGCCGACGGTGAGCAGGTACAGGTTGCCGAGGACCCCGTCGAGGAACTCGGCCTCGGCCTCCGGATCCCAGTCCAGGGCGTCGAAGTCGACCGAGCCGTCCTCGGCGACGATGTCGGCGAAGTCGTCGAGGACGGGCGCGGTGGCGTCGGCGTGGGCCGCCTCGAAGCCGTCGAGCCAGATCGAGAGGACGTCCTGCGGCGAACCCTCGGTGATCAGCGCGAGGTTCTCCCCGGCGGCTGCGGTTCCCTCCGCGTCGGGTCCGTCGTCCTCGTCCGGGTCCTCGACGTCGACGAGCCCCGTGTCGACGGCGAGCCGCCACGCCTCGCTCGCCTGCGCCGCGCCGTCCTCGTCGGGCGCGAGGCCGAGGTGCTCGGCCGCAGCCGGCAACTGCGCCTCCACCAGTTCACCGCCCGCGCCGACCCTGGTCTCCGGACCGGCCCAGCGAGCGAGCCGGACGGCGCGGGCGAGCAGCGGCGCGACGAGCGCGTCCCGTGCCAGCTCGGCCTCGGTGTGCAGCCGTACGGGCGGCAGGGTGGGGCGCTCTGCGGACATCTGGTGATTCTCCTCGGGCGTACGCGTACCGGTCGGGCGGCCCAAGCGTAGACCCATTTGGCCCGGTGCCGCCCGGTTCAGGCGAACGCCGGTGGGAGGACCCCCGGAAGACCTTGACAACTACCCTGCCCACACAAGAGATTGACGCGCGTAGACGGTCCGTCCGTCTCCCCGTACCGCCCTGCGACCCACACCGGTTCACAACCCCGCGCGGTCCCCCGGTCCGTGCAGGACCGTGGCATGCGCGCGGCGTCCCGCCCGCACAGACCCTCGAACGAACCTCGACATCTCCGGAGTCCTTGATGCCCACCGCATCGCCCAGAACGACCGCCGTCTGCGCCGTCATCGCCGCCGCGCTCGCGGCCGGCCTGCTCACCGGCGCCGCGAGTCCCGCCGCGTCCGCCTCCGCGGCGCCGTCCTCCGACGGCCCGGTCCGGATTCACGACATCCAGGGAGACACCCGGATATCGCCGCTCGCCGGCCGGCAGGTCGGCGGTGTCCCCGGCATCGTCACCGGGGTGCGGACGTACGGTTCGAAGGGCTTCTGGTTCCAGGACCCGCACCCGGACGCCGATCCCGCCACCAGTGAGGGCATCTTCGTCTTCACCTCGTCCACGCCGACCGTCGCCGTCGGCGACGCGGTCACGGTCTCCGGCACGGTCACCGAGTACGTGCCGGGCGGCACCGCCTCGGGAAACCAGTCGCTCACCCAGATCAGCAGGCCCACCGTCGAGGTCGTGTCGTCCGGCAACGCGCTGCCCGCGCCGGTGACGATCTCCGAACGCTCCGTCCCCTCCCGCTACACACCGGCGGGCGACCCCGCCGCGGGCGGCTCCGTCGACGCGCTCCGCCTCGC
Source organism: Streptomyces sp. NPDC056061 (assembly GCF_042266885.1). Lineage (NCBI taxonomy): Bacteria > Bacillati > Actinomycetota > Actinomycetes > Kitasatosporales > Streptomycetaceae > Streptomyces > Streptomyces sp. NPDC056061. The sequence continues at coordinate 12,964 of NZ_JBHJWQ010000007.1, forward strand.
TCCCTCCCGCTACGCCCTGGACTTCTACGAGTCGCTGGAGGGCATGAACGTCCGGATCGGTTCCTCGCGGGTGGTCGGTGCCACCGACCCGTACGCCGAGCTGTGGGTCACGGTGAAGCCGCACGAGAACGCCAACGGCCGCGGCGGCACGGTCTACGGCTCGTACGACTCGCAGAACACCGGCAGGCTCCAGGTCCAGTCACTGGTGCCGCTCGCCGAGCAGCCCTTCCCGACCGCCGACGTCGGCGACGTGCTGTCCGGCACGACCGAGGGCCCGCTCGACTTCAACCAGTACGGCGGCTACACGCTGGCCGCCCGCAACCTGGGCGAGGTCACCGGCAAGGGTCTGCGTCGGGAGAAAACCCGCAAGCAGCGCGGCGGCGAACTGGCGGTGGCGACGTACAACGTCGAGAACCTCGACCCGACCGACCCGCAGGAGAAGTTCGACGCGCTCGCCGCCGCGGTGGTCGACAACCTCGCCTCGCCCGACATCGTCGCGCTGGAGGAGATCCAGGACGACAACGGCGCGACGGACGACGGCACGGTCACCGCGGGCCGCACCGTCGAGAAGTTCGTCGACGCGATCGTGGCGGCGGGCGGTCCGGCGTACCAGTGGCGTTCCGTCGACCCGCAGGACAAGAAGGACGGCGGCGAGCCCGGCGGCAACATCCGCCAGGTGTTCCTCTTCAACCCGGAGCGGGTCTCGTTCACCGACCGGGCGGGCGGCGACGCCACGACGGCGACCGGGGTCGTCCGCGAGCGTGGCCGGGCCGCGCTGACCCATTCCCCCGGCCGGATCGACCCGGCGAACGCCGCGTGGGAGAACAGCCGCAAGCCGCTCGTCGGGGAGTTCGTCTTCCGCGGCCGCACGGTCTTCGTCGTCGCGAACCACTTCGCGTCCAAGGGCGGCGACGAGTCCATCGTCTCGCAGCACCAGCCGCCCACCCGTTCGTCGGAGGTCCAGCGGCACGCGCAGGCCGCGGTCGTCAACACCTTCGTCAAGAAGCTGCTGAAGGTGCAGAGGAACGCGGACGTCCTTGTCGTCGGCGACATCAACGACTTCGAGTTCTCCGGGACGACCCGGGCGCTCACGGACGGCGGCGTGCTGTACCCGGCCATCGAGTCCCTGCCGCGGCCGGAGCGCTACTCGTACGTCTACCAGGGCAACAGCCAGGTGCTCGACCAGATCCTGACCAGCCCGTCGATCCGCCGCTTCGCGTACGACAGCGTGCACATCAACGCCGAGTTCGCGGCGCAGAACAGCGACCACGACCCGCAGGTGATCCGCTTCCGCCCGTAGCGTCACCGCGGGCCGTGCGGCCCGCGGCGACGCTACGCGCCCGCGCTCGGCCGCATGGAGAGCGCGGGCGCGTAGCGGTTCACGCCGCCGCCCGACACCCCCGGGTAGGCCCGCACCCGTTCCCACTGCGGCGTCCTCGACCCGACGCCGTCGCCGGGTCCGGCCAGGGCGTCGGCGTGGGCCCGCGCGTTCTCCCATTCGGCATAGTTCAGCACCCGCGTCCCGTCGGTGCTCACGTGGAAGTGCGCGGAGATGCCCCCGGGCGCGAGCGCGGGATCGGTCGCCAGCGCCTCGCACACGGTGTCCACCCAGTCCCGCTGCCGGGCCGGGTCCGCCCCGTCGAACTCCACGTCGACGATCACCACACAGCCGGGCTCCCGCCCGTCCCCCTCCGCCGCCGGCCGGGACCGGTACGTCTCGAAGGTGTGCAGTCCGAGCCGCCGGATGCCCGGCACGGCGGCGTCGATGTCCGCGTTGCGCTCGTCCCGGCCGTCGCGGAGGAAGTCCTGGTACGCCTGCTCGCCACTCCACTGGCTGTAGTGGAACAGAGTCCTTCCGTCCTCACCGGCATGGACCGTGTACGAGAGCAGCCCCCGGTGCGGCCAGTCCCGGCCGTCCCACGCCTCACGGATGGCCTCGACCGTACGCCGCTGCCGCTCGGGGGTGCCGACGTCCCAGGTGCTCGCCTTGACCAGTCCGACATCGTTGCGGGCCGGATCGGGACGGGATGCGAATCGCACGTTCATGAGGGATCCTCCTGACCGGCGCACCCGTGCGGTGCGCCACCGACGGTCACACTGCCGGGTCAAGTGCGCTTGAGGTCAACGGCGCCTCCACCGCCGGGACCGACCGGTGCCGACGGACGACGATCGGAGCACCCCATGAATCCGTATCTCAGGACGATCACCCGCGAGGATCATCTGGCGTTCGTCGCGAGCCGGCCCGCCGCGAGCCATATGCAGGTTCCGTCGTGGGGCGATGTGAAGCCCGACTGGCGCGCGGAGAGCATCGGCTGGTTCGACCGCGGGAGCGACGGTGCGGAACGGCTCGTCGGCACGGCGCTCGTGCTCCACCGGCCGATCCCCCGGACCCGACGCACGCTGGCCTATCTGCCCGAGGGGCCCGTCATCGACTGGCACGACCCCGGCCTGGGCCGGTGGCTGGAGCCGATGCTGGCGCACCTGAGGGCCCGGGGGGCGTTCTCGGTACGCATGGGGCCGCCCGTGATCGCCCGGTGGTGGGACGCCGGGACGGTCAAGGAGGCCATCGCCGACCCGGCGGCCCGGCGGCTGAGCGACGTACCGGCGGACGCGGACGAGCCGCGGGCCGCGGCGCTCGCCGAACGGCTGCGCCGCCTGGGCTGGCAGCCGGGTGCGGAGGGCGGGGAGGGCGGCTTCGGCGCGGGACAGCCGCGGTACGTCTTCCAGGTGCCGTTCGCCGGCCGGACGCTGGAGCAGATCCGGGGCGATCTGAACCAGCAGTGGCGGCGCAACATCAAGAAGGCGGAGAAGGCGGGGGTGAAGGTCGCCGAGGGCGACTACGCGGATCTCGCCGCCTTTCACGAGCTGTACCGCGAGACCGCCGAGCGCGACCGCTTCGTCCCTCGTCCGCTCGGCTACTTCCAGCGCATGTGGACCGCCCTGCGGGCCGAGGCCCCCGAACGGATGCGCCTCTACCTCGCCCACCACGACGGCGAGACGCTCGCCGCCGCGACCATGCTGACCGTCGGGAACCACGTCTGGTACTCCTACGGCGCCTCGACCGGCCGCAGGCGTGAGGTGCAGCCCAGCAACGCGATCCAGTGGCGCATGATGAGCGACGCGCACGAACGGGGCGCGGCCGTCTACGACCTGCGCGGTATCACCGACACCCTGGACGAGGGCAACCACCTGCTGGGCCTGCTGCGTTTCAAGGCCGGCACCGGCGGGCGGGCCGCCGAGTACGTCGGCGAATGGGACTACCCGATCAACAAACTGCTCCACCGGGCCTTCACGCTGTACATGGCCCGCCGCTGAGCCCGGGGCCCTCCCGGGTCCCGGGCGCCACTACGCCGGATCGAGCCGCCATGCGGTCATGTTCAATTCGTCGAGCAGCCGCACGTCACTCCCCTCCAGCGGGAAGACGCGGCCCTCCATTCCGGGCGCCGGTGCGATCTCCAGTGCGTCGCCCTCGACGAGATCGCCGCCGGTCGGTGTGGAGACCCAGGCGAGGAGCGAGCGCACCGATTCCCCCGGCTTCAGGGTGATCTCCTGCGGGCCCCGGTCGGTCCCCATGTAGGAGGAGCCCGGGTTCACCGGGATCGCGAGCGGTTTCCCGTCCTCGCCCAGGGCCCGGACGGACGGATGGCCGTGGACCCGGTACGGCTCGCTGCCGCAGTTGGTGAGGGTGAGCCCAACGGCCCGGTGCCCCAACGCCGCCTCCACGTCGCCCATGTCGACGACGACACCGGCGGACGGGCAGCCGGCCCGGTCCCCGGCCGCGGTCGACGCGGGGCCGGGCCCCCGGGCCGACGGCGGCGACGGCCGCTCGGGGAGCGTCGCGGGGGCGGTCGGGAACGGGGACGGCAGCGTGTCGGCGTGCACGGTGCCGGGCGGGTACGACGCGCTCGGCGCCGGTCCCGGCCCGCCCTCGCCCGCCGGCACGAGAAATCCCGCGCAGCCCGAGAGCGACAGGCCGAGCACCCCCGCCAGGAACACGGCGGCCACCGGACGGCACCGCCCGGTCGCGGTCCCGCTCCCCGCCCCTGCCCGTTCCGGCACATTCATGCGTCCACCCCGACGGCTCCCCGACACACTGGCGTTCGATCATGCCGGAGCGCGGGACCCCGGGACGCCCACTCGACTGTTGAGCGTTCCTTACTCTTCGCACGAAGAAGATCTAAGTGGACCTTCACCGTCGGTCCGCCGACACTTCAGACATGCCTGCACTCGTGACCCCCTTCGGCCGCACGCTCTGCGCCATGATCACGCCGTTCACCGCCTCCGGCGCACTGGACCCGGACGCCGCGGCGGAGCATGCCGTCGCCCTGGTCGCCGACGGCTGCGACGGCCTGGTGCTCAACGGCACCACCGGCGAGTCCCCGACCACCACCGATGCCGAGAAGACCGCACTGCTGCGGGCCGTCAGGGAGGCGGTCGGCGACGGCCTGCCGATCGTCGCCGGGGTCGGCAGCCCGGACACCCGGCACACGATCGCCCTCGCCCGGCAGGCCGAGCAGGCGGGAGCGGACGGCCTGTTGGTGGTGACGCCGTACTACAGCAGACCGCCGCAGGCCGCCGTCGAGGCACACTTCCTGCGGGTCGCCGATGCGACCGGCCTGCCGGTGATGCTGTACGACATCCCGGGCCGCACCGGCACCCGCATCGAGCCGGAGACCCTGCTGCGGCTCGCGGAGCATCCACGGATCGCGGCCGTCAAGGACTGCGCGTACGACGTGCTCGGCTCGACGAAGGTGATCGGGGCGACCTCTCTGGCGTACTACTCGGGCTGCGAGGAAATGAACCTGCCGCTGTACGCGGTGGGCGCGGCAGGTTACGTCAGCACCGTCGCCAACGCGGCGCCCCGGGAACTGCGGGCCGTCCTCGACGCCTTCGACGCCGGTGACACCACCGGGGCCGCGCAGCTCAATCTGCTGACGCTCCCGCTCACCGCACTGATGATGGCGTCCGGCCTGCCCGGTGCGGTCACGGCGAAGGCGCTGCTGGACGCCGGACCGGTCCGGGAACCGCTGCTGCCCGCCGACCGCGAGGCGGTCGACGGGCTGCGCGCGGCACACCGGCAGCTGCGGGAGACGTGCCGGGAGCTCCTCCCCGTCGCCCCCTGAGCGGCTTGCACCGCACTCCCCGACGGGCCCGCGGGGGAATCCGCGGACGGCATACCGGGGCCACGCGGGCGGCACGCCAAGGGTCACGGACGGCCTACCGGGGACCCCCGGCGGCGCGTCGCTCAGTTGTGGCTGTGCAGGATGTCGTTGAGACCGCCCCAGACCGCGTTGTTCGGGCGGGCCTCCACGGCACCGGTGACCGAGTTGCGGCGGAAGAGGATGTTCGAGGCACCGGAGAGCTCGCGGGCCTTGACGATCTGTCCGTCCGGCATCGTGATCCGGGTGCCGGCCGTGACGTAGAGCCCGGCCTCCACCACGCACTCGTCGCCGAGCGCGATGCCGACACCGGCCTCGGCGCCGATCAGGCAGCGCTCGCCGATGACGATGCGCTCCTTGCCGCCGCCGGAGAGGGTGCCCATGGTGGAGGCGCCGCCGCCGATGTCGGAGCCGTCACCGACCACGACACCGGCCGAGATCCGGCCCTCGACCATGGATGTGCCGAGGGTGCCCGCGTTGAAGTTGACGAAGCCCTCGTGCATGACGGTGGTACCGGGCGCCAGGTGCGCGCCGAGCCTCACCCGGTCGGCGTCGGCGATCCGGACACCCTTCGGGGCCACGTAATCGGTCATCCGGGGGAACTTGTCGACCGAGGTGACCTGGAGGTGCAGACCGTCGGCGCGGGCGTTCAGCCGCACCTTCTCCAAGTCGTCCACGGCGACCGGGCCGAGCGAGGTCCAGGCGACGTTGGCGAGGAGGCCGAAGAGTCCGTCCAGGTTCTGGCCGTGCGGCCGGACCAGGCGGTGCGAGAGCAGGTGCAGCCGCAGGTACGCGTCGTGGGCGTCGAGCGGCTTGTCGTCGAGCGAGGCGATGACCGTGCGGACGGCGACGACCTCGACGCCGCGGCGGGCGTCCACGCCGACGGCCTTGGCGGCACCCTCACCCAGGAGGTCGACGGCCTGGTCGGGGGTGAGCCGCTCGGTTCCGGCCGGGCCGGGCTCGGCGGTGAGTTCGGGGGCGGGGAACCAGGTGTCGAGAACGGAACCGTCGCCGGCGACGGTGGCGAGGCCGGCGGCGACGGCGCCGGTGGTGCGGGGTGAAGTCGTGTCGGTCATGAACGAAACCTAACCGGCCGCGCGCGATCGGAGCCAACCGGTCTCGCCGGGTGGTCGTGGCATGTCCCGGCGACCGCGCCCGTGCGGTCGGCCGGACCGCGCCCACCGCTGCGCCACCGGCACGGGAGCCCCGCGGGCGGCGCCCCGGGGTATGGGAGGCCCGGAGGCCTGCACGCCCGGACGCCCGGACGCCCGAGCAAGTCTCCCTTGTGAACTCACTATGGCATCATGAGCCCCTGGGGCCGTTCCGGTGAGCGACCGGTCCGCGCGGACCGACGGAGAACTGCATGCCCCGACGCACCAGCCTGGCCGGCGCCGACTGCGCGATCGCCCAGGCCCTCGACGTCGTCGGCGACTGGTGGACGCTGCTGATCGTGCGGGACGCGGCGCGCGGGGTGCACCGGTTCGACGCGCTCCAGGCGGAGCTCGGCGTGTCCCGCAAGGTGCTGACCGAGCGGTTGCGCCTCCTGGTCGACGCGGACGTGCTGTCCCGGGAGCCGTACCAGGACCGGCCGCCCCGGTACGAGTACCGGCTCACCCGGCGGGGACGCGCGCTGCTGCCGGTACTGATCGCGCTCCAGGACTGGGGCGACACCTGGGTGATGGGGGAAGGGGAACCGATGGCGACTGCCGAGGAGACCTCGGCGGAGGCGGCCCGGGTGCATGCCCTGGTGGGCACCCGGCTGCCGGATCTGCGGCTGCCGGACGACGGGGGCGGTTCGCGTGACCCGGTCGCCGACACCCCGCACACCGTCCTGTACTGCTTCCCCGGCGCCTACGCCCGCAAGGACGCCTATCCACCGGGCTGGTCCGACATTCCGGGCGCGCACGGCTGCACCCTGGAATCCCGCGCGTATCGCGACCAGTTGGCCGAGTTCACGGCGGCGGGCGCGACCGTGCACGGGGTGTCCACCCAACGCCCGGACGAACAACGGGCGTTCGCCGCGGCGGAGGGCCTGCGCTTCCCGCTGCTGTCCGACGCGGAACTGGAGCTGACGGCGGCCCTGCGGCTGCCGGCCTTCCGCGCGGCGGGGACCAGTCGGCTGAAACGGCTGACGCTGGTGGTGGACCGGGGCCGGACGATCCGGGAGGCGCTGTATCCGATCACGGACATCGAGGCGAGCGTGCGGGCCGCGCTGGCCGCCGTACGCGGGGCGGACCCGGCCGACGCGTGAACGGGAGGCGGGCCCGGCCGGTGCATGAACGGAGGCGGGCCCGGCCGTCGCCCCCGGAGACCGGTCCGGCCGGCAACGGCACGGCGCGACTCGCCCCGCCCCCACCGGCCCGGCTCAGCCCACGACGCGCCCGAGCATCTCCCGGGTGTACGCCTCGTCGTACGCACCGCCGGTGAGCAGCACCTGGAGGCAGATTCCGTCCATGAGCGCGATCAGCGCGCGGGCCGTGGCCGGATCCGTGCGCCGGGCCAGCAGTTCGGCCGTGTCGTCGGTCCACTCGGCGGCGACGGGACGCAGCGCGGGCCTGCGCAAGGCCGCGAGGTACAGCTCGTACTCCAGCTCCGCCCGCCCGCGCCCGGCCGAGAAGTACTCTCCCAGCAGCCGTGCCAGCTCCCCCGCGAGATCGGCCGACGGGTCGGCGAGCGCCCGGCTCTCCCGCATGACCTCGGCGAAGTTCTCGTTCGACCGGCGCAGCGCGGCGATCAACAGCTCGTCCAGCGAGGCGAAGTGGTAGGTCGTCGATCCCAGCGGCACATCCGCCTCGGCGGCCACCGAACGGTGGCTGAGCCCGGCGATGCCCCTGCTGCCGACCACGCGGATCGCGGCGTCGATGATGCGGTCGCGCCGCTCGGGATCGTAGCGGCGGGCCATCAATGGGCTCCGCCCAGGTTCAGCACCACCACTCCCGCGATGACCAGCGCTATGCCCGCCAGTTTGACCGGGCCGCCGGACTCCCCCATGAACAGGATGCCGATGGCGGCGACCGCGGCGGTGCCGATACCGGCCCAGATCGCGTAGGCGGTTCCGATCGAGAGCGTCTTCAGTGTCCGGGCGAGCAGCGAGAAGGCGGCGAGATAGCCCACGACGGTGATCACGGACGGCCAGAGCCGGGTGAATCCCTCGCTGTACTTCATGGCCGTCGTCCCGGCCACCTCCGCCGCGATCGCCGCGGCCAGCAGTCCGTATCCCATGTGTACGAGTGTACGCATCGCTGCTCGCACCCCTGTACGGCACTTTCTCGCCACCGGTGGACGCTACGGTGTGCGAACCGGGATGCGGCCGGGACGGTCGCCGACAGCACACGACGGAGCAGCAGTGACGCAGGAGACAGGGTGGGGCGGCGGTTCGCCGTACGGCGGAGGACCGTACGGCGGACCGACGGGATGGGGCGGCTGGACGCCTCCGCCGAAGCCGGGGGTGATACCGCTGGCACCGCTGAAACTGGCCGACATACTCGGTGGCGCCTTCAGCACGCTGGGGCGCTACTGGAAGCAGTTGCTCGGGGTGGGCGCGACGGCGTACGGCGGGACGCTGGTCGTGGTGGCGGTGGCGGCCCTTGTCGCGTACTCCGCGGCCGGCGACCAACTGCGCCGACTCCTCGAACTCAGCGCCGACGAGGACCCGTCGTCGAGCGATGTGGTGCCGGTGCTGATCGGTCTGGGCACCGTCTGGCTGATCGGCATGGTCATGTTCCTGATCGCGACGGCCGTGGTCTACGCGGCAGTGCCCGCGGTGCTCCAGGACGCGGTGCTGGGCAGGCCGACCACCTTCTCCGCCGTGTGGCGCCGGGCCTGGTCCCGTGTGCCGTCGCTGATCGGGACGGTGCTGTTGATGGGCCTGATCATGGTGATCCCGGTCGTGCTCGTGATGGTCGGCTTCTTCGCCCTCGTGATCGGTGCGATCACCCTGTCCGACGGCGGCACCGTGCTGTGGACCCTCTTCGGGTTCCTGGGCGCCCTGGCCGTCGCTCCGCTGTCCGTCTGGCTCTGGGTGAAGTTCAGCCTGGCCCCCTCGGTGGCGGTCATCGAGGGGCAGGGCCCGGTCATGTCCCTGCGCCGCTCGTCGCACCTGGTGCGGGGCGACTGGTGGCGGATCTTCGGGATCGGCCTGCTGGCCTCCGCGATGGCCGCCGTGGCGAGCTACGTGATCCAGATCCCCTTCACGTTCCTCGGCATGTTCTCCGGCGTCATCGGCAGCGCGGGCCTCGACGAGGACCCGAACCCCGCCGCGATCGCCCTCGCCATGAGCGGCTACATGATCATCATGGCGCTGGGCCAGCTCGTCGGACAGTTCATCGTCACGACGTTCCCGCAGCTGGTGACCGGACTCCTCTACATCGACCGGCGCATGCGCACGGAGAACCTGGGCCCGGTCCTGGCCGAGGCCGCGGCCGTGTCCCCGGGCCACACCCCGTACGGCGCGTAGCCCCGCGGCCCGCCCCGGTCTCAGTCGATGAGTGAGTTCTTCGGCGTCAGAACGCAGAACTCGTTGCCCTCGGGGTCCGCCAGGACGACCCGGCGCACGTCCGCGCCCTGTCCGATGTCGACCCACCGCGCCCCGAGGCCGACGACCCGCTCGACCTCGGCGGCCCGGTCGTCGGGGGCGAGGTCGATGTGCAGCCGGTTCTTGACCGTCTTCCCCTCCGCCACGGGGACGAAGGTGACACCGGGAACCGTCGACGCGTCGGCACCGATGACGATCTCGTCGTCGGCCTCGTGGAGCACCTGCCGGTCGAGGACGGCGCACCAGAAGCGGGCGAGCGAGGGAAGGTCGTGGGCGTCGACGGCGATGCTGTGGAAGGAGAGAGCCGTGCCCGCGATTCTGCCCCGCGGGCACGGCCGTCCACCGGACCGGATCGCCGGGCTCCCCGTACCTTCCGGGGGCCGGTGTTCCGTCAGCCGCCGACGGTGAACCAGACGGCCCGGGACTTCTTCCACTCCGCGTGGTCGAGGTCCTTGGCCTCCGTGCCGTCCCCGTACAGATCGGCCGATCCGGAGTCCGTGACCAACTGCGCCCGGGCGCCCGGAACCGTCAGGTCCGGGACCTCCACGACGGACTCCCAGCCGCCCGGGTCGCCGGTGGGCAGGTCAACCCGCTTGACCGGCGCGTGCCCGGCGACCCCGTCCCAGCTGTAGAGGGCGTACGGGTCGGAGTTGTCGTCGGCGGCCCAGGAGCCTGCCACGATGAGGTACTGGTCGGCCGCGTTCTTCCGGATGTCGCGGATGCTGAGCCCGCCGAGGTCCAGCTCGATCGGCTTGCCGACGACCGCCTTCGCCCCCTTGCCGGCCACCTCGTCGAAGTTGGTGACGGGCACGATCAGGGCCTTGCCGCCCGACTTCGGCGGCACCAGCGGGGCCCGGAAACCGAGGTACGCGGTGGTCGTGGAGCCGGGTGCGAACTCCAGGCCCTCGATGTTGAATCCGTCGATCTGCTTGGGCACCTGGCCCTCGGCCGTCCCGGCGGCGAAGCCGTAGCGGTCGCCCTGCTTCCTGTCCCAGGCGACGAGGTCGTCGCGGAGCTTCTTGTACGAACCGCCCACCTTCAGCCGGGTGTCGGCGCCCGACCCGGTCACCTTCGTCGTGAAGACGGTGTTGCGGTCGGACTTGTACACGCCGCTCTTGTTGTTGCCGAGCGAGCCGGTCCAGTAGATGGTGTTCCCGACCCGGGTGCCGGCCTCGATGTCGATCTCCTTCGACACACCGAGGTCCGCGCCGACGTCCCAGCTCCGCACGGGCCCACCCGATGCCGAACGGTCGTACAGGCGCAGCGTGTTGGACTCGTCGTCGGCGACGACCGTGTAGCCGTCACCGACGTCGACGGAGGCCGAGGCGTCCGAGGAACCGGTGAAGTAGCGGGTGTCGGCGGCGTCGCGCACGGCGGCCGACGCGGCGTAGTGCAGCTTCTTCGTGGCGGTCTTCCCGTCGAGCCCGGTGACCTCGATCGTCAGGTCGGTGTAGCCGCGTCCGCGGGCGGCCACCGACAGGGTCCGGGTGGCGCCCGAACCGGTCACGCGCACATCGCCGGTACGGGCGACGGAGGACGCGGAGCTGGCGGACGCCGCCACCGCGAGCGCCCCGGCGTCCGCGCCGCTCTGCGCGACGGTGACGGTGACCACCGGGTCACCGGTCGCGCCCACGGCGCCGGAGAGGTAGGAGGCCGAGAACGTGATCGTCGGGGTGCCGTAACTCGCCGCGTGCGCGGGGGCGTTCAGTCCGACAGCGGTCAGTGCGAGAACGGTGCTCGCGGCGGCGGCCACCCGGCGCCCGGGGAGCGAAAGCTGATGCAGCACGGCATGCCTCTCGTCGGCGTGATGTCGCGGGTAGGTTCCGGTACCCATGACAACGGCCGGCACACTTCGTGCGTACGGTCGGCGAAGAGACGGCGAACGGCCCCCGGCGGGAGGGGAATCCCTGCCGGGGGCCGTTCGTCGTCGGTGCGGTGCGCCGGGACCGGTGGTGCGATCAGACGTTGAAGCCCAGCGCGCGCAGCTGCTCGCGTCCGTCGTCCGTGATCTTGTCCGGACCCCACGGCGGCATCCAGACCCAGTTGATCCGCAGTTCGTTGACGATGCCGTCGGTCGCCGACTTCGCCTGGTCCTCGATGACATCGGTCAGCGGGCAGGCCGCGGACGTCAGCGTCATGTCGAGGGTGGCGATGTTGGCGTCGTCGATGTGGATGCCGTAGATCAGGCCCAGGTTGACGACGTCGATGCCCAGCTCGGGGTCGACGACGTCGTACAGGGCCTCGCGGACCTCCTCCTCGGAGGCCGGCTTGATCGCCGGGGTCTCGTCGGATGTCACCGTGTTCTCGCTCATGCCGTCTTCCCTTCGGACAGCGCCTTCGCCGTCGCGTCCTTCCACGCCATCCAGCTCAGCAGCGCGCACTTCACCCGGGCCGGGTACTTGGAGACGCCGGCGAACGCGACAGCGTCCTCCAGCACCTCCTCCATCGCGTCGTCCGGCTCCAGCTGGCCCTTCGACTGCATCAGCTCCAGGAAGGTCTCCTGGATCTTCTGCGCCTGACCCAGCTCCTTGCCGACCAGCAGGTCGTTCAGCACGGAGGCGCTGGCCTGGCTGATGGAGCAGCCCTGTCCCTCGTACGACACGTCGGCGATGGTCTCGCCGTCGTACTTCACCCGGAGAGTGATCTCGTCGCCACACGTCGGGTTGACGTGGTGCACCTCGGCGTCGCCGTCCCGCAGGCCGCGCCCGTGGGGGTGCTTGTAATGGTCCAGGATCACTTCCTGGTACATGGAATCAAGCTTCACCAGTCAACCCTCAGCCGCTCGTCCATTATGCGAAAAAGTTCCGTACGTGCTCCAGACCGTCCACCAGGGCGTCGACCTCGGCGGGCGTGGAGTACAGATAGAACGACGCTCGCGTCGTCGCAGGAATTCCGTACCGCAGGCAGACCGGCCGCGCGCAGTGGTGTCCGACCCGGACCGCGATGCCCTGCTCGTCGAGCACCTGGCCCACGTCGTGCGGGTGGATGTCGCCGAGGGTGAAGGAGATCGTGGCCCCGCGGTCCTCGGCCGTGGCCGGGCCGATGATCCTCAGGTCCGGGACCTCCAGCAGCCGCTTCACCGCGTACGCGGTGATCGCCTGCTCGTGCCGGTGGATCCGCTCCATGCCGATCGCCGACAGGTAGTCCACGGCCGCACCGAGGCCGACGGCCTGGGCGATCGGGGGCGTACCGGCCTCGAACTTGTGCGGCGCGGGGGCGTACGTCGACGAGTGCATCGACACGGTCTCGATCATCTCGCCGCCGCCCAGGAAGGGCGGCAGGTCCTCCAGGAGCTCCTGCCGTCCCCAGAGCACCCCGATACCCGTCGGGCCGACCATCTTGTGACCGGTGAAGGCCACGAAGTCGGCCTGGAGCGCCTGCACGTCGAGCACCATGTGCGGGGCCGCCTGCGAGGCGTCGATGCAGACCAGCGCGCCGACCTGCTGGGCCCGGCGGACGATCTTCTCGACCGGGTTGACCGTGCCGAGGATGTTCGAGACCAGCGTGAAGGTGACGATCTTCGTCTTCTCGGTGATGATCTCGTCGATGTTCGACAGGTCCAGGCGGCCGTCGTCGGTGATGCCGAACCACTTCAGCTTCGCGCCGGTGCGCTGCGCGAGCAGCTGCCACGGCACGATGTTGGAGTGGTGTTCCATCTCCGTGGTGACGATCTCGGTGTCCTGGTCCACCCGGTAGGGCTCGTCGGCCCAGCCGAGCATGTTGGCCACGAGGTTCAGCGACTCGGAGGCGTTCTTGGTGAAGATCACCTCGTCGCGGCTGGGCGCGTTGATGAACGCGGCGACCTTGTCACGGGCGCCCTCGTACAGCGCCGTGGCCTCCTCCGCGATCGTGTACACACCGCGGTGCACGTTGGCGTTGTGCCGCTCGTAGTACTCGTTGACGGCGTCGAGGACCTGGCGCGGCTTCTGCGAGGTCGCCGCGCTGTCCAGATAGACGACTTTCTTCCCGTCGTGGACCGTCCGATCCAGCAGGGGGAAGTCCTTGCGGATCGCCTCGGTGTCGAGGAGGCCCGGCAGCTGTGTCACGCGGAAGCGCCCCCCTTCACGTATGCCTCGTAGCCCTCGTTCTCCAGCTTGTCGGCGAGCTCGGCGCCGCCGGACTCGGCGATGCGGCCGTTGGCGAAGACGTGCACGAAGTCGGGCTTGATGTAGCGGAGGATCCGCGTGTAGTGCGTGATCAGCAGGGTGCCGACCTCGCCGGTCTCGCGGACCCGGTTGACGCCCTCGGAGACGATGCGCAGGGCGTCGACGTCCAGGCCGGAGTCGGTCTCGTCGAGGATCGCGATCCTCGGCTTGAGGAGCTCCAGCTGGAGGATCTCGTGGCGCTTCTTCTCACCGCCGGAGAAGCCCTCGTTGACGTTGCGCTCGGCGAAGGCCGGGTCCATCTGGAGCCGCGCCATCGTCTCCTTGACCTCCTTCACCCAGGTGCGCAGCTTGGGGGCCTCGCCGCGGACGGCGGTGGCGGAGGTCCGCAGGAAGTTGGAGACCGAGACGCCGGGGATCTCGACCGGGTACTGCATCGCGAGGAACACGCCGGCGCGGGCGCGCTCGTCGACCGACATCTCCAGGACGTCCTCGCCGTCCAGGGTCACCGAACCGCTGGTGACGGTGTACTTGGGGTGACCCGCGAGCGAGTAGGCGAGGGTGGACTTGCCGGACCCGTTGGGGCCCATGATGGCGTGGGTCTCGCCCTGCTTCACGGTCAGGTCGACGCCCTTGAGGATCTCCTTCGTGGCGTTGTCGGCCTCGACGGAGACGTGCAGGTCGCGGATTTCAAGCGTTGCCATGGGTGACTCAGGACTCCTGGGTGACGGAGACGAGCACATCGTCCCCTTCGATCTTGACGGGGTATACGGGGACGGGGCGCGTCGCGGGAAGGCCGGACGGCTTGCCGGTACGGAGGTCGAAGCTGGAGCCGTGCAGCCAGCACTCGATCATGCAGTCCTCCACCTCTCCCTCGGACAGCGAGACGTTCGCGTGCGAGCAGATGTCGTTGATCGCGAACACCTCGCCCTCGGTACGGACGACGGAGACCGGGACGCCGTCGAGTTCCACCCGCTTCGGGGTGTCCTCCTCCAGCTCGCTGAGCGCGCACACTCTGACGAAGGCCATCAGACGGACGCCCTCAGCTCGGCCTCGATCTTCTCCAGCAGCCGCGCCTCGACGTCCGGCAGTCCGATCTGCTGGACGAGCTCGGCGAAGAAGCCGCGCACGACGAGCCGACGGGCCTCCTCGGCCGGGATGCCGCGGGACATCAGGTAGAACAGCTGCTCGTCGTCGAACCGACCGGTCGCGGAGGCGTGGCCGGCGCCGACGATCTCGCCGGTCTCGATCTCCAGGTTCGGCACCGAGTCGACGCGGGCGCCGTCCGTGAGGACGAGGTTCCGGTTCATCTCGTAGGTGTCGGTGCCCTCGGCCGCGGCGCGGATCAGCACGTCGCCGATCCATACCGCGTGGGCGTCGTCGCCCTGGAGCGCGCCCTTGTAGGCGGCGTTGGACTTGCAGTGCGGGGTGTTGTGGTCGACCAGCAGGCGGTGCTCCTGGTGCTGGCCCCGGTCGGTGAAGTACAGGCCGAACAGCTCGGCCTCGCCGCCGGTGCCCGCGTAGCTGACGCGCGGGTGGAGGCGGACCAGGTCGCCGCCGAAGGTGACGACGATCGACTTGAACGAGGCGTCCCGGCCGACCAGCGCGTTGTGCTGGGCGACGTGGACCGCGGACTCGTCCCAGTCCTGCACGGAGACGACGGTCAGCTTCGCACCGTCGCCGAGGACGTAGTCCACGTTGGCGGCGAGCACCGCGTCACCGGTGTGGTCGATGACGACGACGGCCTCGGCGAAGGCACCCAGCTCGACGACCTGGTGACCGAAGGCCACGCCGCCCTCGCCGTGCACGGCGATCCGGATCGGCTCGGTGAGCACGGCCTCCTTGGGAACCGTGATCACGGACGCCTGCTCGAAGGAGGAGTACGCCTGGGCGGCGACGCGGTCCACCGGAGTACCGGCCTTCCCGAGCCGGGAATCGTCCCGGCCGACGGTCTCGACCGTGACGCCCTCGGGGGCCTCGACGGCGACCTTCACGCCGCCGCCGTCGGCGACCGCGGTGCCGTCGTGGAGTCCGCGCAGCCGGTCCAGCGGCGTGAACCGCCACTCCTCCTCGCGGCCGTGCGGGACCGGGAAGTCCGCGACGTCGAAGGACGGGGGCGCGCTCATGCGCGTGGCGACGGTGGACTCGGCGGCCACCGCAAGGGCACCGATGGTGGCGGATCCCGCCGAAGGGGGTCCCCCCTGGACCCGAGCCTGTCGGAGGTCCTTGGGGGAGTTCTGAGCCTCAGCCATGGCTGTCGTGGTGCTCGCTTTCTCAGTGAAGTGTCCGGGGATTCGGTCGTCGGCCGGTCAGCCGACCGAACCCTCCATCTGGAGCTCGATCAGCCGGTTGAGTTCGAGCGCGTACTCCATCGGCAGTTCCTTGGCGATCGGCTCGACGAAACCGCGCACGATCATCGCCATCGCCTCGAACTCCGTCAGACCGCGGCTCATCAGGTAGAAGAGCTGGTCCTCGGAGACCTTGGAGACGGTCGCCTCGTGCCCCATCGACACGTCGTCCTCGCGGACGTCGACGTACGGGTAGGTGTCGGAGCGCGAGATCGTGTCGACCAGCAGCGCGTCGCACAGGACGTTGGACTTCGCGCCCGGCGCGCCCTCGCCGATCTCGATCAGACCGCGGTAGGAGGTGCGGCCGCCGCCCCGGGCCACCGACTTGGAGACGATGTTGGAGGAGGTGTTCGGCGCCATGTGGACCATCTTGGCGCCGGCGTCCTGGTGCTGGCCCTCGCCCGCGAAGGCGATCGACAGGGTCTCGCCCTTGGCGTGCTCGCCCATCAGGTAGACGGCCGGGTACTTCATCGTGACCTTGGAGCCGATGTTGCCGTCGACCCACTCCATGGTCGCGCCCTCGTAGGCCACGGCACGCTTGGTGACCAGGTTGTAGACGTTGTTCGACCAGTTCTGGATCGTCGTGTAGCGGCAGCGGCCGCCCTTCTTCACGATGATCTCGACGACCGCGGAGTGCAGCGAGTCGGAGGAGTAGATCGGCGCGGTGCAGCCCTCGACGTAGTGGACGTAGGCGTCCTCGTCGACGATGATCAGCGTCCGCTCGAACTGCCCCATGTTCTCCGTGTTGATACGGAAGTACGCCTGGAGCGGGATGTCGACGTGGACGCCCTTGGGCACATAAATGAACGATCCGCCGGACCACACCGCCGTGTTCAGCGAGGCGAACTTGTTGTCACCGACCGGGATGACGGTGCCGAAGTACTCCTTGAAGAGCTCCGGGTGCTCCTTCAGCGCGGTGTCGGTGTCGAGGAAGATGACGCCCTGCTCCTCCAGGTCCTCACGGATCTGGTGGTAGACGACCTCCGACTCGTACTGCGCGGCGACACCGGCGACCAGGCGCTGCTTCTCCGCCTCCGGGATGCCGAGCTTGTCGTAGGTGCTCTTGATGTCCTCGGGCAGGTCCTCCCAGGACTCCGCCTGCTTCTCCGTGGAGCGCACGAAGTACTTGATGTTGTCGAACTCGATGCCCGACAGGTCGGAGCCCCAGTTGGGCATGGGCTTCTTGTCGAACAGCTTGAGACCCTTGAGGCGCAGCTTCAGCATCCACTCGGGCTCGTTCTTCTTCGCGGAGATGTCGCGGACGACATCCTCGGAGAGCCCGCGCTTGGCCGCGGCGCCTGCCGCGTCGGAGTCGGCCCAGCCGAATTCGTACGTGCCCAGGCCCTCGAGTTCGGGGTGGGCAGTCTCCGTGGGGAGCGTCATGCGGGGTTCCTCCCGGCCGTGCTTGCAGATGCTGATGGGGTGGTCTGTGGTGCTGTGTGGCCGCTGCGCGGAATGTACGTCGTGCACACCCCGTCGCCGTGGGCGATGGTGGCCAGACGCTGCACATGTGTACCGAGGAGGCTGGAGAAGAATTCCGTCTCCGCCTCGCACAGCTGCGGATACTGTTCGGCGACATGGGCGACCGGGCAGTGGTGCTGGCACAGCTGCTCGCCCTGCTGCGGATCGGGCGCGCTACGCGCCGTAGCAGCGTACCCGTCGGCGGACAGGGCCTTGGCCAATGCCTCGGTGCGGGAACCGGGCTCGGCGGCCTCGACCGCGGCGCGGTACGCCCCGGCACGGGTCTCCATCCGGGCCCGGGCGAATGCGGTGACCGCCGCGTCGCCCGAGGTCTCGGCGATCCAGCGCAGGGCGTCCGCGGCGAGCTGGTCGTACGACTGGTCGAAGGCGTCCCGGCCGCAGTCGGTCAGGGCGAAGACCTTGGCCGGCCGACCACGGGTCCGCGTCCCGTACACCCGCTGCTCACGGGCCTCGACGATGCGATCGGTGACGAGCGCGTCGAGATGGCGGCGGACCGCCGCCTGGGTGAGCCCGAGGCGCCCCGCGAGCTCGGCGACGGTGGACGGGCCGTGATCCAGGATGGAGCGCGCGACCCGGTTGCGCGTCGAACGCTCGCCGGTCGCGAGTTCCTCCCGGAGTGTCTCCCGCTTGGCCTCACCGTTTTTCACAACGCCATTGTTGCGTAATTCATCCGGCCCTGACAACCACGGTCCGAAACGATCTACGGTGCGCTTCATCACTTAGGGTCACCTAATTCAGCCCGGGGGAACGGGCCCTCCGCACCCGCCCCACGGGCTGTCGCCGGGCGCCCGCCAGGGATTACGAGACAGCCCTTAGACTGGTCCGCCATGAAGAGCGAGCCGGTCGTCCAGATCCGCGGGCTGGTGAAGCGGTACGGCCGCAGGACCGCGGTGGACGGCCTCGACCTGTGCGTCCGAGCCGGTACGGTCACCGCCGTCCTCGGCCCCAACGGCGCCGGCAAGACCACCACCGTCGAGACCTGTGAGGGATACCGCCGCCCGGACGAGGGCACGGTACGGGTCCTCGGCCTCGACCCGATCGCCGACGCGGCGCGGCTGCGGCCCCGGATCGGCGTGATGCTCCAGTCGGGCGGCATCTACTCGGGCGCGCGCGCCGACGAGATGCTCCGCCACATGGCCAAGCTGCATGCCGATCCGTTGGACGTCGACACCCTGATCGAACGCCTCGGCCTCGGGAGCTGCGGCCGCACGACCTACCGCAGGCTCTCCGGCGGCCAGCAGCAGCGGCTCTCCCTCGCGATGGCCGTGGTGGGCAGGCCGGAGCTGGTCTTCCTGGACGAGCCGACCGCCGGTCTCGACCCGCAGGCCCGCCGCTCCACCTGGGAGCTCGTGCGCGAACTGCGCGCCGACGGGGTGTCGACCGTCCTCACCACGCACTTCATGGACGAGGCCGAGGAACTCGCCGACGACGTCGCCGTCATCGACGCGGGCAGGGTCATCGCCCAGGGCAGCCCCGAGACGCTCTGCCGCGGCGGCGCCGAGAACACCCTGCGCTTCACCGGTCGCCCCGGCCTCGACCTCGGCTCCCTGCTGAAAGCGCTGCCCGACGGCGCCCAGGCGGCCGAACTCACCCCCGGCACGTACCGCATCACCGGCGACGTCGACCCGCAGCTGCTCGCCACGGTCACGTCCTGGTGCGCGCAGCACGGGGTGATGCCCTCCGGCATCTCCGTGGAGCGGCACACGCTGGAGGACGTCTTCCTCGAACTGACCGGCAAGGAGCTGCGCGCATGAGCGCCGGTACGTACGCCCCGCGGCCGGGCGCCGCCCCGCTGTCCCGCATGATCGGCGCGCAGGCGGCGCTGGAGACGCGGATGCTGCTGCGCAACGGCGAGCAGCTGCTGCTGACCGTGATCATTCCGACGCTGCTGCTGGTGCTGTTCAGCGCGGTCGACATCGTGGACACCGGCGCGGGCAGCTCCGTGGACTTCCTGACGCCCGGCATCCTGGCGCTCGCCGTGATGTCGACGGCCTTCACCGGCCAGGCCATCGCCACCGGTTTCGAGCGCCGCTACGGGGTGCTCAAGCGGCTCGGCGCCTCACCGCTGCCGCGCTGGGCGCTGATGACCGCCAAGACCCTCGCGGTGCTGGTCACCGAGGTGCTCCAAGTGGCGCTCCTCACGGTGATCGCCTTCGCGCTGGGCTGGTCGCCGCACGGCAACCCGTTCGCCGTCGTGCTGCTGCTCGTGCTCGGCACCGCGGCCTTCTCCGGGCTCGGGCTGCTGATGGCCGGGACGCTGAGGGCGGAGGCCACGCTCGCCGCGGCCAACCTGGTCTTCCTGCTGCTGCTGGTCGGCGGCGGCGTGATCGTGCCGCTGGACAAGTTCCCGGACGCCGTCCAGTCGGTGCTGGGACTGCTGCCGATCGCGGCGCTGTCGGACGGGCTGCGTGACGTCCTCCAGCACGGGGCGGCGATGCCCTGGGGCGACCTCGGCATCCTCGCGGTGTGGGCGGTGCTCGGTCTCGGCGCGGCGGCGAAGTTCTTCCGCTGGGAGTGAGCCGACCGGTCCGGAGCGGGCCGGAACATACGCTCGGCGTGAGCCCGCGGCAGCGCTCCGTGGACGCATTCGTGCAACTCGTCCCCCTCGTGAAAGCTTGCACAAGCGGCCGCCTACCATGGTGCGCGTGCCCAAGCTGAACCGAGCCGAAGTCGCTCAAGCCGCGCGGAACCCGCTTCTCTACATCGCCGAACGGTGGACGCCGACGGAACGCATCGTCCGCCGCGCCGTCATGTCGGCCGTCGTCATGTCCGTCGTCATCGTCGTCACCGGCGGTGCGGTGCGGCTGACGGGTTCCGGTCTCGGCTGCCCCACCTGGCCCAAGTGCACCGACGAGAGCCTGACCGCGACGAGCGAGATGGGCTTCCACGGCGCCATCGAGTTCGGCAACCGGATGCTGACGTACGTGCTGTGCGCCGCCGTCGGCTGGGCGATCATCGCCGCCCGTTCGGCGAAGCCCTGGCGGCGCAGCCTCACCCGGCTCGGTTGGATCCAGTTCTGGGTGGTCATGGGCAACGCGGTGATCGGCGGCATCGTGGTGCTGGTCGGCCTCAACCCGTACACGGTCGCGGCACACTTCCTGCTCACCACGGCCCTGCTCACGGTCGCGATGGTGATGTGGCAGCGGATCGGCGAGGGCGACGAGGCGCCCCGGCCGCTGGTGGGCAAGGCGGTGTCCCAGCTCACCTGGCTGCTCGTGGTGGCCGCGGGGCTGCTGATCGCGGTCGGCACGGTCGTCACGGGAGCCGGGCGGCACGCGGGTGACTCCAGCGACGTGCCCCGCATCCCGGTCGACTGGAAGATGGTCGCGCAGCTGCACGCCGACCTGGCCTGGGTCGTGGTGGCGCTGACGGTCGCCCTGTGGTTCGTGCTGAAGGCCGTGGACGCGCCGGTGGGTCCGCGGAGCCGGACCCGTGACCTGTTCCTGGTCCTGCTGGGGCAGGGCGTGATCGGATACGTGCAGTACTTCACGGACACCCCGGAGATCCTGGTCGGGCTGCACATGCTCGGCTCGTGCCTGGTGTGGATCGCGGTGGTGCGGGTGCTGCTGTCGCTGCGCGAGCGTCCCGTGGTCACGCCCGCGGTACCCGGCCCCGCCGTCGAACGGCCGGAGCCGGCCGCCGCCGGCTGAACCGGGCCGGGCCCCGGAGGGCCCTTCCTCTTCATACATACGCCGGTCGCCGGTGGTTCCCCCACCTGGAGGAGCCACCGGCGACCGGCGTGTGAGGTGCCGCCGCGCTCCGGCCCGCCGGCGTTCAGGACTTGTTGGACGGGCCGCCCACCTGGATGCCGGCCATCCTCGTCCACTCGTACGGGCCGGTGCGGACCTTCGCCGCGAAGTCCCCGTCGAAGGACTCGTGCATCGTGATCCCGGCCTTCCGGGCGGCGTTCTCCGCGATCTCGTACGTGGGGGCGACCAGATCGCCCCAGTCGCCGTCCTCGCCCACGAGGACGATGCGGGCGCCCATCTGTCCGAGGTAGGCGAGCTGCCCCTCCGCGCCGCCGTGCGCCTTGGAGAAGGCGCCGATCTCCTTGGCGAGCTTCGCCGCCCTGCGCTCCGCGCGGGCCTCCCGCCTGCCGTTCTCCACCTGGGTCTCAGCCGTCTCTGCCATGGTCAGGATGCTACCGACGGGTAGCGCAACGCGCGACGGGCGGGGTGCGTGGCATGGACCACGCACCCCGCCCGTCGGCAGGAGTCGAGGGAGCGGGACTACCTCAGGAAGGGATCGACCGCCACGGCGACGAAGAGCAGCGAGACGTAGGTGATCGACCAGTGGAACAGCCGCATCTCCTTGAGCTTCCCACCGGTCACCCCGGCCTTGGCCCGGTTGAGCAGGGCGTGTGCCTCCCAGAGCCAGAACCCGCCGGTCAGCAGCGCCACCGCGGTGTAGAACCAGCCGGTGTAGCCGAGCGGGGTCAGCAGCAGCGAGACGGCCACCATCACCCAGCTGTAGATGACGATCTGGCGGGCGACCACCTTGTTGGAGGCGATGACCGGCAGCATCGGGACACCGACGCGGGCGTAGTCCTCCTTGATCTTCATGGACAGCGGCCAGTAGTGCGGCGGCGTCCAGAAGAACATCACGGCGAAGAGGATGACCGCGGCCCACGACATCGAGTTGGTCACGGCGGACCAGCCGATGAGCACCGGCAGGCAGCCGGCGATGCCGCCCCAGACGATGTTCTGCGAGGTACGCCGCTTCAGCAGCATGGTGTAGCCCACGACGTAGAACAGCAGCGCGCCGAGCGCCAGCCACGCCGACAGCCAGTTGACCAGCAGCCCGAACCAGACCGTGGAGATCACCGCGAGGGAGATACCGAAGGCCAGGCACTCGCGCGGGCTCACCATGCCGGTGACCAGCGGGCGCTGCGAGGTACGGTCCATCAGCGCGTCGATGTCGCGGTCGATGTACATGTTCAGCGCGTTGGCACCGCCCGCGGAGAGGTATCCGCCGATGGTGGTGCTGAGTACGAGCCACAGATCGGGTACGCCCTGAGCGGCCAGGAACATCACCGGAACGGTGGTGATCAGCAGCAACTCGATGATCCGAGGCTTGGTCAGCGCCACGAATGCCTTGACACGGGCCCCGAACGGGCGATGGCCCCCTGGGCTGGGAGTCAAGGCGACCCCTGCGGGTCGGGACTCGACGGCCGTCACGCACACCCCTGACAGAGAAATCCCAGCAAGCTCCGGGCGTGAGGGCCCGGTAAAGACTTGCGCGAACCAGACCACTGTAGACGTTGGGCACATGCCGCCCTTCGCGGGGGTGGACTCGTGTTGAGGTGGTGCGCGGGCCCACCCGGCGGCCCGGCGGAGCGCCCGGAGGGCAGGGCGGCCGCGCCCGCCGGAGCGTGTACGGGCGCCGCGCACGAGTGGCGTCGCGCATGAGCGGTGGTACCGCGCATGAGTGCCGCACATAAGTAAGGACAGCCGCTCGTCGGAGAGCGCATGCGCATGGGGGTGCGCTCACCGGAGCGGCCCAGAAGTGAGCCGTCGCGCTCATACGGGAGGCGAATTCCCCGGACCGCCCGCACCCTGGAAAAGCAGCGGAAATCGCGCGTTCCGACGAGGGTAGGCTCGACAACGCCCGGTGCGGTCACAGTCACCGGTTTACGACAGTGGAGAGGAGCCCTGACTCAGGGTGAGCATCAAGCCGACCACCACAGATCTCCAGTGGACCGAAGTGGACCAGCGGGCCGTGGACACCGTTCGTGTCCTTGCCGCCGACGCCGTGCAGAAGGTCGGAAACGGCCACCCGGGCACGGCCATGAGCCTGGCTCCCGCCGCGTACACCCTTTTCCAGAAGGTGATGCGGCACGATCCCGCCGACCCGGAGTGGACGGGTCGCGACCGGTTCGTGCTCTCGGCCGGCCACAGCAGTCTGACCCTCTACATCCAGCTCTACCTGGCCGGGTACGGCTTGGAGCTCGACGACCTCAGGGCCTTCCGCACCTGGGGTTCCAAGACCCCCGGCCACCCGGAGTACGGCCACACCGCCGGCGTGGAGACCACCACGGGCCCGCTGGGCCAGGGGGTCGCCAATGCCGTGGGCATGGCGATGGCCGCCCGCTACGAGCGCGGCCTGTTCGACCCGGAGGCGGCGCCCGGCACCTCCCCGTTCGACCACATGGTCTGGGTCGTCGCCGGTGACGGCTGCCTCCAGGAGGGCATCTCCGCGGAGGCGTCCTCGCTGGCCGGCCACCAGAAGCTCGGCAACCTGGTCCTGCTGTGGGACGACAACCACATCTCCATCGAGGGCGACACGGAGACCGCGGTCTCCGAGGACACCCTGAAGCGGTACGAGGCGTACGGCTGGCACGTCCAGCGCGTCGAGCAGCTGCCCAGCGGCGACCTGGACCCGGCGGGTCTGTACGCGGCGCTGCGGGCCGCACAGGCCGAGACCGAGCGCCCGTCGTTCATCGCGGCCCGCTCGATCATCGCCTGGCCCGCCCCGCACGCCCAGAACACCGAGGCATCGCACGGCTCGGCGCTCGGCGAGGAGGAGGTCGCCGCGACCAAGCGGGTGCTCGGCTTCGACCCGGAGCAGACCTTCGAGGTCTCCGACGAGGTCATCGCGCACACCCGTGAGGCGCTGGACCGCGGCCGCGAGGCCCGCGCCGAGTGGGAGAAGTCCCTCGCCGCGTGGCGCACCGCCAACCCGGAGCGCGCCGCCGAGTTCGACCGGATCTCCGCGGGCGAGCTGCCCGCCGGCTGGGAGGACCGGCTCCCGGTCTTCGAGCCGGGCAAGAGCGTGGCCACCCGCGCCGCCTCCGGCAAGGTGCTCCAGTCGCTCGGCGAGGTCGTTCCCGAGCTGTGGGGCGGCTCCGCCGACCTGGCGGGCTCGAACAACACGACGATCGACAAGACGTCGTCGTTCCTCCCCGCGGGCAACCCGCTGCCGGAGGCCGACCCGTACGGCCGCACGATCCACTTCGGCATCCGCGAGCACGCCATGGCCGCGGCGATGAACGGCATCGCGCTGCACGGCAACACCCGCATCTACGGCGGCACCTTCCTGGTGTTCTCCGACTACATGCGCAACGCCGTGCGGCTGTCCGCCCTGATGCACCTGCCGGTGACGTACGTGTGGACGCACGACTCGATCGGTCTCGGCGAGGACGGCCCCACCCACCAGCCGGTGGAGCACCTGGCCTCGCTGCGCGCCATCCCGGGCCTGACCGTCGTCCGCCCGGCCGACGCCAATGAGACCGCCATCGCCTGGCGCGAGATCCTGCGCCGCCACACCAAGGTGTTCGGCAAGGGCACCCCGCACGGTCTGGCGCTGACCCGGCAGGGCGTGCCGACGTACGAGCCGAACGAGGACGCGGCCAGGGGCGGTTACGTGCTGCTCGACGCGGAGGGCGGCGAGGCCCAGGTCCTGCTGATCGGCACGGGCTCCGAGGTCCACCTCGCCGTCGAGGCGCGCGAGGAGCTCCAGGCCGCGGGCATCCCGACGCGTGTGGTGTCGATGCCTTCGGTCGAGTGGTTCGAGGAGCAGGATCAGGCGTACAAGGACAGCGTCCTGCCGCCGTCCGTGAAGGCCCGGGTCGCGGTCGAGGCCGGGATCGGTCTCACCTGGCACCGATACGTCGGGGACGCCGGACGGATCGTCTCGCTGGAGCACTTCGGTGCCTCGGCCGACGCCAAGGTCCTCTTCCGCGAGTTCGGCTTCACCGGCGAGCACGTCGCCGCCGCCGCGCGGGAATCTCTCGCCGCCGCCGCGCGCTGACGCCGATATACGAAAAGTAGGAGATGCAATTCTCATGACAGACGCACTCAAGCGCCTCTCCGACGAGGGCGTGGCGATCTGGCTCGACGACCTGTCGCGCAAGCGGATCACCTCGGGCAACCTGACCGAGCTGATCGACGAGCAGCACGTCGTGGGCGTCACCACCAACCCGTCGATCTTCCAGAAGGCGATCTCGCACGGGGACGGCTACGAGCAGCAGCTCGCCGACCTCGCCTCCCGCAAGGTCACCGTCGACGAGGCCATCCGCATGATCACGACGGCCGACGTGCGCGACGCCGCGGACATCCTGCGTCCGGTCTTCGACGCCACGGACGGCCAGGACGGCCGGGTCTCCATCGAGGTCGACCCGCGGCTGGCGCACCGCACCACCGCCACCGTCGCCGAGGCCAAGCAGCTGGCCTGGCTGGTGGACCGGCCCAACACGCTCATCAAGATCCCGGCCACGAAGGCCGGTCTCCCCGCGATCACCGAGGTGATCGGCAGGGGAATCAGCGTCAACGTCACGCTGATCTTCTCGCTGGAGCGCTACCGCGAGGTCATGGACGCCTACCTGGCTGGTCTGGAGAAGGCGAAGGCCGCGGGCCTGGACCTGTCCAAGATCCACTCGGTGGCCTCGTTCTTCGTGTCCCGGGTGGACACCGAGATCGACAAGCGTCTGGACTCGATCGGCACCGACGAGGCCAAGGCCCTGCGGGGCCGGGCGGCGCTCGCCAACGCACGCCTCGCCTACCAGGCGTACGAGGAGGTGTTCGGCTCCGCCGACGAGTCGACACGGTCGTCCGAGCGCTGGGCCGCCCTGGACAAGGCGCAGGCCAACAAGCAGCGTCCGCTGTGGGCCTCCACCGGTGTCAAGGACCCCGCGTACAAGGACACCCTGTACGTCGACGACCTCGTCGCCCCCGGCACGGTCAACACCATGCCCGAGGCCACCCTGGACGCCACCGCCGACCACGGGCAGATCACCGGCAACACCATCGCCGGCACCTACGAGCAGGCGCGCGCCGACCTCGACGCCGTCGCGAAGCTCGGGATCTCCTACGACGACGTCGTCCAGCTGCTGGAGGACGAGGGCGTCGAGAAGTTCGAGACGTCCTGGATCGACCTGCTCAACTCGACCGAGGCGGAGCTCAAGCGCCTCGCCCCTTCGGAGGGCTGACCACCTTGTCCGGTGTTCCCGGAGCCAATCCGCTTCGTGACCCCCAGGACCGACGGCTCCCGCGCATCGCGGGGCCGTCGGGGCTGGTGATCTTCGGCGTCACGGGCGATTTGTCCCGCAAAAAGCTGATGCCCGCCGTCTACGACCTGGCCAATCGCGGCCTGCTGCCGCCGGGCTTCTCACTCGTGGGTTTCGCGCGTCGTGAATGGCAGGACGAGGACTTCACCCAGGAGGTCCACGACGCCGTCAAGCAGCACGCCCGCACGCCGTTCCGCGAGGAGGTCTGGCAGCAGCTCATCCAGGGGATGCGCTTCGTCCAGGGCAACTTCGACGACGACGAGGCGTTCGAGACGCTGAAGGCCACGATCCAGGAGCTCGACAAGGCACAGGGCACGGGCGGCAACTTCGCCTTCTACCTGTCCGTGCCGCCGAAGTTCTTCCCCAAGGTCGTGCAGCAGCTCAAGAAGCACGGCCTCGCGGACCAGAAGGAGGGCTCCTGGCGGCGTGCCGTCATCGAGAAGCCCTTCGGGCACGACCTGAAGAGCGCGCAGGAGCTCAACCGGATCGTGCACGACGTCTTCCCGCCCAACGAGGTCTTCCGCATCGACCACTACCTGGGCAAGGAGACGGTCCAGAACATCCTGGCGCTGCGGTTCGCCAACACCATGTTCGAGCCGATCTGGAACAGGTCGTACGTCGACCACATCCAGATCACGATGGCCGAGGACATCGGCATCGGCGGCCGGGCCGGCTACTACGACGGCATCGGCGCCGCCCGTGACGTCATCCAGAACCACCTGCTCCAGCTGCTGGCGCTGACGGCCATGGAGGAGCCCGGCTCCTTCCACCCGAAGGCCCTGGTCGCCGAGAAGCTCAAGGTGCTCGCGGCCGTGGAGCTGCCGGAGGACCTGGGCAAGCACACGGTGCGCGGCCAGTACGCCCACGCCTGGCAGGGCGGCGAGGAGGTCCTCGGCTATCTGGAGGAGGACGGCATCGACCCCGGGTCGACGACCGACACCTACGCCGCGATCAAGCTGACGATCAACAACCGCCGCTGGGCAGGCGTGCCGTTCTACCTCCGCACCGGAAAGCGGCTCGGCCGCCGGGTCACGGAGATCGCGGTCGTCTTCAAGCGCGCCCCGTACCTGCCGTTCGAGTCCGGCGCGACCGAGGAGCTGGGCGGCAACGCCCTGGTCATCCGGGTCCAGCCGGACGAGGGCGTGACGGTGCGGTTCGGTTCGAAGGTGCCCGGCACCTCGATGGAGGTCCGGGACGTCACGATGGACTTCGCGTACGGCGAGTCCTTCACCGAGTCCAGCCCGGAGGCGTACGAGCGGCTCATCCTCGATGTGCTGCTCGGCGACGCGAACCTCTTCCCGCGGCACCAGGAGGTCGAACTCTCCTGGAACATCCTCGACCCGATCGAGGAGTACTGGGACAAGCACGGCAAGCCCGCGCAGTACCCGGCGGGCACCTGGGGCCCGGCCGAGGCCGACGAGATGCTCGCACGAGACGGACGGAGCTGGCGCCGGCCATGAAGATCGATCTCACGGAGACCACTTCCAGCAAGATCAACCAGGCGCTGGTGGCGGCCCGTCGTGCCATCGGCACCCCGGCGATCGGCATGGTGCTCACCCTGGTCATCGTCACCGACGAGGAGAACGCGTACGACGCCCTCAAGTCGGCGGGCGACGCCTCGCGCGAGCACCCCTCGCGGATCATCGCGGTGATCAAGCGGGCCGCCCGCTCGCCGCGCAGCCGCCGGGACGCCCGGCTCGACGCCGAGGTGCGGGTCGGTTCCGACGCGGGCACCGGCGAGACGGTGGTGCTGCGTCTGCACGGCGAACTTGCCAACCACGCGCAGTCGGTGGTCCTGCCGCTGCTGCTGCCGGACGCCCCGGTCGTGGTCTGGTGGCCGCAGGACGCCCCGGAGCAGCCGTCGAAGGACCCGCTGGGCGCGCTCGCACAGCGCCGGATCACGGACGCGTACTCGGCCGAGCACCCCGGTGACGAACTCGCGATGCGCGGCCGTTCGTACGCCCCGGGCGACACCGACCTGTCCTGGACCCGGATCACGCCGTGGCGCTCGATGCTGGCGGCGGCGCTCGACCAGCAGCACGTCGAGGTCGTCGCGGCGACGGTCGAGGGCGAGTCGGAGAACCCGAGCTGCGAGTTGCTCGCCATGTGGCTGGCGGACCGGCTGAAGGTTCCGGTGGAGCGCACCCTGTCCGGCGGACCCGGTCTGACGGCCGTGCGGATGGAGACCAAGAACGGCGTCATCGTCCTGGACCGTCCGGACGGCTCGCTGGCCACGCTCTCGATGCAGAACCAGCCGGACCGCGCGGTGGCGCTCAAGCGCCGGGACACCGCCGAGCTGCTCGCGGAGGAGCTGCGGCGTCTGGACCCGGACAACACCTACGAGGCGACGGTGAAGTTCGGCGTGGAGAAGCTCGGCGGACCGGAGCGGCCGAAGGCGGCCGAGCCGAAGTCCGACGGGCCGAAGTCCGCCGAGCCCGCCCCGGCCCCCGCGAAGAAGGCACCGGCCAAGAAGGCGGCAGCGAAGTGAGTGCCCCTCAACTCGTCGTGCACCGCGACAAGGAGCTGATGGCGCAGGCCGCCGCAGCCCGGCTGATCACCAAGGTGGTGGACGCCCAGGCCGCACGCGGCTATGCGTCGGTGGTCCTCACCGGCGGGCGCAACGGCAACGGCCTGCTGGCCGCCCTCGCCGCCGCGCCCGCCCGGGACGCCATCGACTGGTCACGGCTCGATCTGTGGTGGGGCGACGAACGGTTCCTGCCGGAGGGCGACCCCGAACGCAACGTGACCCAGGCCCGCGAAGCGCTGCTGGACGCGGTGGACCTCGACCCGTCGCGGGTGCACGCCATGCCCGCCTCCGACGGTCCCTGGGGCAGCGACGCCGACGCGGCGGCGGCCGCCTATGCCGCCGAGCTGGCCGCGGCGGCCGGTCCGGAGGACCACGGTCCGGTGCCGACCTTCGACGTGCTGATGCTGGGCGTCGGCCCGGACACGCACGTGGCGTCGCTCTTCCCGGAGCTGCCCGCGGTGCGGGAGACCGAGCGCACCGTCGTCGGTGTGCACGGCGCCCCCAAGCCGCCGCCCACCCGGGTCTCGCTGACGCTGCCCGCGATCCGGGCGGCGCGTGAGGTGTGGCTGCTCGCCGCGGGCGAGGACAAGGCACGGGCCGCCGAGATCGCGCTCTCGGGCGCCGGGGAGATCCAGGCCCCGGCGGCCGGTGCCTACGGACGCGCCCGCACCCTGTGGCTGCTGGACGCGGCGGCGGCCTCGCAGCTGCCGCGGGCCCTGTACCCTCCGGCGTCTTCCTGATTGACCGTCACCACCTGTGCCCGCGGGCCCGGTTCGCTCCTCGGAGCGGCCGGGCCCGCGGGCGTACCGGCTGTCCCGCGGGCCCGGTCCTCAGCCGCCGTCCAGCGGCCGGCCCGTCGGCGGGACGCGTTCCAGAAAGGGCTCCAGCAGGCCCGGTACGGCCTGCGCGGCAAATTCGAGCCCCTCGTCGGCGTCCGCGTCGCGGGCCGTGTACGCACCCGATCCGGCCGCCGTCGTCGCGACGATGTTCAGCACCCCCGACCGCCGCTGGAAGTAGGTCTGCCGGACCGTCCAGCCGATCACCCCGGCCCGCTCCAGCGCGGCGGTGGAACGACGGACCGTTCCGGAGCGCACCACCAGGTAGTCGCCGCTCAGTGCGTGCCCCAGGCCCCGGTAGGCGTCCCGGGCGAGGAACAGCCCGATCGGCAGTCCCACGAGCGCGCAGCCGAGCGCGATCCAGAGCAGGACGGGGGTCAGGAACGCCCCCAGGGCGGCGAGGACGGTCACGGGCACGGCCACCGCCCCCAGCGCGCGGCGCACCCGCCGTCCGCGGGCCGCGCGGGGGTGCCCGGTCAGGACGGCACCGGTCGGCGGGACCGGCTCGCGCAGGACGTCGGCGGCCACCGCGTCGGCGAACGGCCGGGGCGCGGCGGGCAGCAGGGTGTTGTGGTCGCCGTGCTGGTCCTCGTCGTCCTTGGCGAGTCCGGTGGTGATCGCGTCGACCCGGGCGGCACCGAACAGCCGGACGCCGAGCGGCTCGACGAGGTCGACGCCGCGCAGCCGGCGCTCCTCGACGGAGACGGATCGGGAGGTCAGCAGCCCGCGCCGGATGCGCAGGGTGCCGCCCGGTTCGC
Source organism: Streptomyces sp. NPDC056061 (assembly GCF_042266885.1). Lineage (NCBI taxonomy): Bacteria > Bacillati > Actinomycetota > Actinomycetes > Kitasatosporales > Streptomycetaceae > Streptomyces > Streptomyces sp. NPDC056061. Next base: position 43,715 of record NZ_JBHJWQ010000007.1, read on the forward strand.
GCTCCAGCCGGTAGTTCCACCACATCTCGACCCACAGGCCGAGTGCGCCGACGACCCCGGCGGCCACCACGGCGGCGGCGAGAACCACGATCACGACGGGCAGCGCGGTGTCCCGGAACCGGTCGCCGACCCAGCCGATCACCTTCCCCTGCGCCCCGAACCAGTCACTGACCTGCATCACCGCCCCGACCGCCGCGCTGCCGAGCGCGGGGGCGACGAACGAGACCGGCGCGTAGCGGATCCAGCGCGGGTCCAGCGCGGCGAGGACGCCCTCGCGGTGGGTGCCCGGGGTTCGGGTGCCGGCACGTTCCAGCAGTTCGCGACGGAGCCGTTCGCCCTCCGCCCGGGACACCGGGTCGAGTTCCAGGGTGGAGTCGTTGCCGGAGTGCTCGCCGGTGCCGATGCGGACCGTGACCAGGCCGAGGACGCGTTGCAGCGGATGGGCGGTGAGGTCGACGCTGCGGACCCGCTCGCGGGCCAGGGACCGCTTCTTGAGCAGGATCAGCCCGGTGTGCAGCTCGACCCGGTCGACCCCGATGCGGTAGCGGGTCCGGTGCCACCGCACCCAGTCGCCGGCCGCGGCGCCGCCGATCAGCACGAACGCACCGGCGAGCACCCAGGCGACCGCGGCACCGAGCCCGAACCGTCCGGACAGCCCGAGCGTGGCGGGCACCGCCGCACCCAGCGCCACTCCGGCCGTGAGGAGCCCGCTGACCAGGACCGTGCGCCGGTCCAGCCGCCGCCACTCGGCGGCCGGTGCCCCGGCCGGACGGGAGCCGTCGCCGTCGTCGTCCGCCGCGGCCGGGGGCACGGCTGCGGGGGCACTCATGTGGCGTCCCCGGGCGTGTCCTGGGTGATCCGGGTGAGGCGTTCGGCGAGTTCCGCCGCCAGTTCGTGGCTCAGTCCCTCGATCCGTACCGCGCCCCTGGCGGAGGCGGTGGTCACGGTGACGGTGGCGAGCCGGTAGAGCTGTTCGAGCGGTCCGCGCACCGTGTCCACGGTCTGGATGCGGGACATCGGGGCGATCCGCCACTCCTGCCGCAGCACGCCCGTCCTGACGTAGACCGCCTGGTCGGTGACCTCCCAGCGGTGCGTGCGGAACCACCACAGGGGGAACAGGACGGCGCAGCCGACGCCGAGGACCGCGAGGACGGCCGCGGGCAGCAGCAGCCAGAACCGGGCGGGGCCGATGAGTGCACCCAGCACGGCCAGGACGGCCACCGGCACCGCGGTCAGCAGGAGCCACTGGGCCCGCCACCAGCCGACCGCCCTCGGGTCCAGGGTGTTCTTCGGCGGCCTCAGCCGCACGGTCCGCTCCCCCGTGCGCATCGGCTCAGCGCCCCCTGCGGGCGCGGTACGCCTGGACGAGGGCGGCGGTGGAGCTGTCCAGGTGCTCGCCCTCCTCGCCCCCGGTGAGCACCGGCTCGATCTTCCTGGCGAGCACCTTGCCGAGTTCGACGCCCCACTGGTCGAAGGAGTCGATGTTCCAGACGGCGCCCTGGACGAAGACCTTGTGCTCGTACAGCGCGATGAGCTGGCCGAGGACGGACGGGGTCAGCCGGTCGGCGAGGATCGTCGTCGTCGGGTGGTTGCCCCTGAAGGTCTTGTGCGGCACCAACTCCTCGGCGACGCCCTCGGCGCGGACCTCGGTCGGCGTCCTGCCGAAGGCCAGGGCCTGGGTCTGGGCGAAGAAGTTGGCCATCAGCAGGTCGTGCTGGGCGGCCAGGCCGGGCTCCAGGCCGACGACCGGCTCGGCGAAGCCGATGAAGTCGGCCGGGATGACCTGGGTGCCCTGGTGGATCAACTGGTAATAGGCGTGCTGGCCGTTGGTGCCGGGGGTGCCCCAGACGACGGGTCCGGTCTGCCAGTCGACGGGGTTGCCGTCCCGGTCCACGGACTTGCCGTTGGACTCCATGTCCAACTGCTGCAAGTACGCGGTGAACTTGGACAGATAGTGGCTGTAGGGCAGCACGGCGTGGGACTGCGCGTCGAAGAACGCCCCGTACCAGACACCCAACAGCCCCATCAGCAGAGGGACGTTGGCCTCGGCGGGCGCGGTGCGGAAATGCTCGTCGACGAGATGGAAACCGTCGAGCATCTCGCGGAAGCGGTCCGGCCCGATGGCGATCATCAGCGAGAGGCCGATGGCGGAGTCGAAGGAGTAGCGGCCGCCCACCCAGTCCCAGAACTCGAACATGTTGGCGGTGTCGATGCCGAAGTCCGCGACCTTCTCGGCATTGGTGGACAGCGCCACGAAGTGGTCGGCGACCGCTTCCTGACTGGCGTTCAGCCCGTTCAGCAGCCAGCTGCGGGCGGAGGTGGCGTTGGTGACGGTCTCGATCGTGGTGAAGGTCTTCGACGCGATGACGAACAGCGTCTCGGCCGGGTCGAGATCGCGCACGGCCTCGTGCAGATCGGCGCCGTCGACGTTCGACACGAAACGGACGGTGAGCGCGCGGTCGGTGAAGGTGCGCAGTGCCTCGTACGCCATGGCGGGGCCGAGGTCGGAGCCGCCGATACCGACGTTGACGATGTTCCTGATGCGCTTGCCGGTATGACCGGTCCACTCCCCCGAACGGATCCGGTCGGAGAATGCGGCCATCTTGTCGAGGACGGCGTGCACACCCGGCACCACGTTCTCGCCATCGACCTCGATCACCGCGTCGCGCGGGGCGCGCAGCGCGGTGTGCAGGACGGCCCGGTCCTCGGTGGTGTTGATCTTCTCGCCGCGGAACATCGCGTCCCGCAACTCGGCGACCCCGGTTGCCGCGGCGAGATCGCGGAGCAGCCGCATCGTCTCGTCGGTGACCAGGTGCTTGGAGTGGTCGACGTACAGGTCGCCCACCTGGAGCGTATAGCGGGTACCGCGCTCCGGGTCGTTCGCGAAGAGCTCCCGCAGATGCGTCGTCCCGAGCTGCTCGCGGTGCTTGCCCAGAGCCGTCCACTGGGGGGTCCGGTCGAGCCTGGTTCGGTTCGGAGTGTTCATCCCGGATATCAGCCCACTTCTTCTCGTGCTTGCAGATGCCCCGCCGACCTCCCAACCTAATTGATCGGAGGGGTTGACGACGCGGCTGAGAACTGCGGCACGCACAAGTGGTCCGGCCGGACACCCCGTGGGTGCCCGGCCGGTCAATTCCTCATGCCGTCACGGCACTAGATCTCGCCCCGGAGTTTCGCCAGGGCCTCGGCGAGGATGGCCTCGCCGTCGGCGTCGCTGCGCCGCTCGCGCACGTACGCGAGGTGTGTCTTGTACGGTTCGGTGCGCGGCGGGTCGGGCGGGCTGTCCCGGTCCTGACCGGCCGGGAAACCACAGCGCGGGCAGTCCCATGTCTCCGGTACCTGCGCGTCACTGGCGAAGCTCGGCTGCGTCTCGTGCCCGTTCGAGCACCAGAAGGAGATGCGGAGGCGCGGCGCGGACTCGCCCCGCTCGGCCTCCCCCATCGGCCCCGCCCCGACCCGGCTTCCCCGGATCGCGTTGCCACTTGCCACGGTCGTAACTCCCTGCGTGATGGTGCTCGAAGATGCCCCAGTCTACGTAAGGCCCAACGCGCGTCCAGTGAAAGGAGTTACACCCTCACCGGGATTCGCGTATGCCGCGTCAGTCCAGCTTGATCAGCAGACCGAGCGCGACGATGCACGCGAACCAGAGCAGGCCCACGACCACCGTGATCCGGTCGAGGTTCCGCTCCGCCACCGAGGAACCGCCCACGGACGACTGCATGCCGCCACCGAACATGTCGGAGAGACCGCCGCCCTTGCCCTTGTGCATCAGCACCAGCAGCATCAGCAGCAGGCTGAAGACGATCAGGGCGATCTCGAACCCCAAAATCACGGCTGGTCCCTACTTTCCGGAATCCTCTGGACTGCATTGCGAGCAACGGGGGCCGGCAGGGTGTGTCCTGCCCGGCCCCCGCAAGGGTACGACGGATCGGCGCTACCGCATACTCACTGGTCGCGGAAGCGAATGATCTTGACGAACTCGTCGGCGTCGAGCGAGGCGCCGCCGACCAGCGCGCCGTCCACGTCGGGCTGCGCCATGATCTCGGCGACGTTCCCGGACTTCACGGAGCCGCCGTACTGGATGCGGACCTTGTCGGCGAGCTCCTGGGAGTACAGCTCGGCGAGGCGTCCGCGGATCGCGGCGCAGACCTCCTGCGCGTCGTCGGCACCGCAGACCTTGCCAGTGCCGATGGCCCAGACCGGCTCGTACGCGATCACGATCGACTCGGCCTGCTCGGCGGGGATGTCCTTGAGGCCGCCGTCGACCTGGGAGAGCGTGTGCGCGACGTGGTCGCCGGCCTCACGGACGTCCAGTTCCTCGCCGACGCAGAGGATCGGGGTCAAGCCGTGCTTGTACGCGGCCTTCACCTTGCCGTTGCAGACCTCGTCGGTCTCGGCGTGGTACTGGCGGCGCTCGCTGTGCCCGACGGCGACATAGGTGCACTTCAGCTTGGCGAGCATCGGGCCGGAGATCTCACCGGTGTACGCGCCGGAGTCGTGCGCCGAGATGTCCTGGGCGCCGTAGGTGATCCGCAGCTTGTCGCCGTCGACCAGGGTCTGCACGGAGCGCAGGTCGGTGAACGGCACCAGAACCGCGGCCTCGACGACGTCGTAGTCCTTGTCGGAAAGGGCGAAGGCGAGCTTCTGGACGTGGGCGATGGCCTCCAGGTGGTTGAGGTTCATCTTCCAGTTGCCCGCCATGAGCGGGGTACGAGCAGTCATGAAAGGTCAGTCCTCCAGAGCGGCGAGGCCGGGAAGCGTCTTGCCCTCGAGGTATTCGAGGCTGGCACCGCCACCGGTCGAGATGTGTCCGAATGCGTTTTCGTCGAAGCCCAGGGTGCGGACGGCCGCGGCGGAGTCGCCGCCGCCCACCACGCTGAAGCCCGATGAGTCGGCGAGGGCCTGGGCGACGGCCCGGGTGCCCTCGGCGTAGTCGGGGTGCTCGAAGACGCCCATGGGGCCGTTCCAGAAGACGGTGGCCGCGTCGGCGAGCTTCGAGGCGTACAGCTTGTTGGTCTCCGGGCCGTTGTCCAGGCCCAGGAAACCGGCCGGGATCGCGTCCGCGGCAACCGTGCGGTGCTCCGTGGGCGCCTGGGCCGCGAGGTCGGGGAACTGCTCGGAGACGACGACGTCGACCGGGAGCAGGAACTCCACGCCCTTCTCCTCGGCGCGCCGCAGGTACTCCAGCACCGCCGGGATCTGGTCCTCCTGGAGGAGGGAGCTGCCGACCTCGTGGCCCCGGGCCTTGAGGAAGGTGTATGCCATGCCGCCGCCGATGAGGATGCGGTCGGCACGCTCCAGCAGGTGGTCGATGACACCGAGCTTGTCGGAGACCTTGGAACCGCCGAGCACCACGGCGTACGGGCGCTCGACGTTCTCGGTGAGCCGCTTCAGCACGGCGACCTCGGCAGCGATCAGGTAGCCGGCGGCGTGCGGCAACCGGGCCGGGAGGTCGAAGACCGAGGCGTGCTTGCGGTGCACGGCCCCGAAGCCGTCGCCGACGTACACGTCGGCGAGCTCGGCGAGCCGGTCGGCGAAGGCGCCGCGCTCGGCGTCGTCCTTCGACGTCTCACCGGGGTTGAAGCGCAGGTTCTCGATGACGGCGACGCCGCCGTCGGCGAGTGCGGCCACCGCGGCGCGCGCCGCCTCACCGACCGTGTCGGTCGCGAAGGCCACGTCGGCTCCGAGGAGCTCGCCGAGCCGGACGGCGGCGGGTGCCAGGGAGAACGCGGGGTCCGGCGCGCCCTTGGGGCGGCCGAGGTGCGAGGCGACGACGACGCGCGCACCCGCGGCGGCGAGCTTCCGCACGGTCGGCAGGACGGCACGGATACGGCCGTCGTCGGTGATGGTGGTGCCGTTGAGCGGCACGTTGAGGTCGGCGCGGACGAATACGCGCTTGCCGGCGACTCCTTCGGCGAGGAATTCGTCGATCGTCTTCATGGTGCTGGGTCTCCTTGGGAGGGCGAGAGGGCATGCCACGGGGCTCGGACAGCGCGCCGTCGCGCTGTCCGAGCCCCGTGCTCACATCGAAGTGTCGCCTGCCGTTTCGAGGGTCAGAGCTGGTGGCCGACGAAGACGGTCAGGTCGACGAGACGGTTGGAGTAGCCCCACTCGTTGTCGTACCAGCCGATGACCTTGACCTGCGTGCCCTCGGCCATGGTCAGCAGCGAGTCGAAGGTGCAGGAGGCCGGGGTCGAGACGATGTCCGAGGAGACGATCGGGTCCTGGGTGTAGACCAGCTTGCCCTTGAGCGGGCCCTCCTCGGCGGCCTTCTGGAAGGCGGCGTTGATCTCGTCCCGGGTGACCTCGCGGTCCAGCGTGATGACCAGGTCGGTGACCGAGCCGGTCGGGACGGGGACGCGCATCGCCAGGCCATCGAGCTTGCCCTTGAGCTGCGGGAGCACCAGGGCGGTGGCCTTCGCGGCACCGGTCGTCGTCGGGATGATGTTCTCCGCGGCGGCGCGGGCGCGGCGCAGGTCGGAGTGCGGGAAGTCCAGGATGCGCTGGTCGTTGGTGTACGCGTGGACCGTCGTCATCAGGCCCTTGACGATGCCGAAGTTCTCGTCCAGCACCTTCGCCATCGGCGCCACGCAGTTGGTGGTGCAGGAGGCGTTGGAGATGACGTGGTGGTTGGCCGGGTCGTACGTGTCCTCGTTGACACCCATCACGATGGTGATGTCCTCGTTCTTGGCCGGGGCCGAGATGAGGACCTTCTTTGCGCCACCGGCGATGTGCTTCTCGGCGTCCGCCTTCTTGGTGAAGATGCCGGTCGACTCGACGACGATGTCGACGCCCAGCTCTCCCCACGGAATGTCGGCCGGGTTGCGCTCGGAGAGCACCTTGATCGTGTGGCCGTCGACGGTGATGCTGTCGGCGGTGTGGCTGACCTCGGCCTTCAGACGTCCCAGGATGGTGTCGTACTTCAGAAGGTGGGCCGTGGTCGCGGTGTCGCCCAGGTCGTTGACAGCCACGATCTCGATGTCCGCACCCTGCTCCAGCAGCGCGCGGAAGTAGTTACGACCGATGCGGCCAAAGCCGTTGATGCCTACGCGGATCGTCACGAACCGATCTCCTCGTTAGGTACGCCGGTTTTCGACGCCGGCGAGTTGTATAGGGATGTCCCCGACCGCCTCCGACCCTACCTCTCCGATGGCTGCCGGGTGACATCGAGCGGAGCCGGAAGAGCCCCGAAGGCCCGTACTCCTCGGTAGGAGTACGGGCCTTCGGACACACGTCCGCGCACACGATGACGACTACGGAGCGTCAACATGCTTGATCGTGCGGCGCGTTCCGCATTCGACCGATTTCCCATGCTTCGCACTCGCCGCCCGGGGCGCGGTCCGACCTGTCCCACGAAACTGCCGGTTCATCCCACCAGTCCGTCGGCGAGCTCCTCGCCGAGGGTGGACTCGGTTCCGGGAATGCCCAGGTCCTGGGCCCTCTTGTCGGCCATCGCCAGCAGGCGGCGGATCCGGCCGGCGACCGCGTCCTTGGTCAGCGGCGGGTCGGCGAGCGCGCCGAGCTCCTCCAGCGACGCCTGCTTGTGCTCCATGCGCAGCCGTCCGGCCGCGGCGAGGTGCTCGGGCACGTCCTCGCCCAGGATCTCCAGCGCGCGCCCCACCCGGGCGCCCGCGGCGACCGCCGCCCGCGCGGAACGACGCAGGTTGGCGTCGTCGAAGTTGGCGAGTCGGTTGGCGGTGGCGCGGACCTCGCGGCGCATCCGCCGCTCCTCCCAGGCCAGCACCGAGTCGTGGGCGCCGAGCCGGGTCAGCAGGGCGCCGATCGCGTCACCGTCACGGACGACGACCCGGTCCACCCCGCGCACCTCACGAGCCTTCGCGGCGATCGAGAGCCTGCGGGCCGCGCCGACCAGGGCGAGCGCGGCCTCCGGTCCCGGGCAGGTCACCTCCAGCGAGGAGGAGCGGCCCGGTTCGGTGAGCGAACCGTGCGCCAGGAAGGCCCCGCGCCAGGCGGCCTCGGCGTCGCAGGTGGCGCCCGAGACCACCTGCGGGGGCAGGCCGCGGATGGGACGGCCCCGGCCGTCCACCAGACCCGTCTGGCGGGCCAGCTGGTCGCCGCCCGCCACCACGCGCACGACATAGCGGGAGCCTCGCCGCAGCCCGCCGGGGGCCATCACGATCAGCTCCGAGCTGTGTCCGAAGATTTCGAGGATGTCCCGCTTGAGCCGACGCGCCGCCATCGAGGTGTCCAGCTCCGCCTCGATCACGATCCGGCCGCTCACCAGGTGCAGCCCGCCCGCGAACCGAAGAATCGCCGAGACCTCCGCCTTCCTGCAGCAGGTCCGGGTCACGGGAAGCCTGGACACTTCGTCCTTCACCGCCGGCGTCATCGCCATGGGCCGATCCTTCCATGCATCCGAAAAATACGGTCGTACGCGGCGGCCAACAGCTCCGGATCATGGATCGGAACTCCGTCGGGTGAGGCCACCGGCGCCAACTCGACCGCGGCGCCGAGCCGCTTGGCGGCATCGGCTAGGGACTCACGATCGGGCACGGCGGCTTCGTCGGCCAGTACCACGTCCATGGCGAGTTTAGGGGCGTGTCGTCCCAAAACCTCCAAATGACGCTGCGGGGAGAAGCCATCAGTTTCACCGGGCTGCGGGGCGAGGTTGAGCGAGAGGACCTTGCGGGCCTTGGTCTCGACGAGTGCGTCGAGCAGTTCCGGGACGAGCAGGTGCGGGATCACGGAGGAGAACCAGGACCCCGGGCCGAGCACCACCCAGTCGGCGTCCAGCACGGCGGCGACCGCCTCGGGCACGGCCGGCGGATCGGACGGGACCACATGGACGGACTGCACCTCGCCCGGGGTGAGCGCCACCGTCGCCTGGCCTCGGACCGTGCCCACGTCGTCCGGGTGGGCCGGGTCGTGTCCGCGCACGAGTGCCTGGAGCTCCAGCGGCACGGCGGACATCGGCAGCACCCGGCCGTGCGCGCCGAGCAGCTTGCCGACCAGGTCGAGCGCCTGCACGTGGTCGCCGAGCTGCTCCCACAGCGCGACGATCAGCAGATTGCCGACCGCGTGCTCGTGCAGGTCGCCCTTGGACTGGAAGCGGTGCTGGATGACCTGGGACCAGGTCTGCCCCCAGTCGTCGTCACCGCACAGGGCGGCCAGCGCCTTGCGCAGGTCGCCGGGGGGCAGGACGCCGAGCTCCTCGCGGAGCCGGCCGCTGGAACCGCCGTCGTCGGCGACAGTAACCACCGCGGTGAGGTCGCCGGTGATCCGGCGGAGCGCGGTGAGCGAGGCGGACAGCCCGTGGCCGCCGCCGAGGGCGACGACCTTGGGCTGGGTGCCGCGCTTGCGGCCGGGAAGCGCGGACGCGGCTCGGCGCAGCCGTCGCAGGCGCAGGTTGCGGCTGGTCACTCGCGCCCCATGTCCCGGTGCACGAGAACGGTCTCGATGCCCTCGGTCACGAGTCTGGCCGCGAGCTTCTCGGACATGGCGACCGAACGGTGCTTGCCGCCCGTGCAGCCGACGGCGATCGTCACGTAGCGCTTGCCCTCGCGGCGGTATCCGGCGGCCACCAGCTGGAGCAGTTCCGTGTACTGGTTAAGGAACTCCTTGGCGCCCGGCTGGTCGAACACGTAGGCCGAGACCTCTTCGTTGAGCCCGGTGAACGGGCGCAGCTCGGGAACCCAGTGCGGGTTGGGCAGGAAGCGGCAGTCGACCACCAGGTCGGCGTCGACCGGCAGGCCGTACTTGAAGCCGAACGACATCACCGTGGCGCGCAGCTCGGGCTCCTCCTCGCCGGCGAACTGGGCGTCCATCTTGGCGCGCAGCTCGTGCACGTTGAGGCTGGAGGTGTCGATCACCAGGTCGGCGTCGCCGCGCAGCTCGCGCAGCAGGTCGCGCTCGGTGGCGATGCCGTCGACGATCCGGCCGTCCCCCTGGAGCGGGTGCGGGCGGCGGACCGACTCGAAGCGGCGGACCAGGGCGTCGTCGGAGGACTCCAGGAAAACGATCCGCCTGGTGACGTGCTTGGCCTCCAGGTCGGCGAGGGATTCGCGGAGATTGTCGAAGAAGCGGCGGCCCCGCACGTCGACGACGACGGCGATGCGTGCCACATTGCCCTGCGAGCGGGCGCCGAGCTCGACCATGGTGGGGATCAGGGCGGGCGGGAGGTTGTCGACGACGAACCACCCCAGGTCCTCCAGGCACTTGGCCGCGGTGCTGCGGCCTGCCCCCGACATGCCCGAGATGATCACCAGTTCGGGGATGGCCGCGTTCCCGTCGACGGTGTCGATCGTGCTGCCCGTACTCACGTGTCCTGCTCCGTCTGTTCGGTCGGTGCCGCCGTGCTCGGCTCTGCGCTCGCGCCCGGTCTCGTATCCGTGTTCGTGCTCGGTCATGTCGTGCTGCCCCCGTCGTCCTCTTCCATGATCTCTCCTGTCGCCGTGTTCACGGCGGGCGCGGCCGGGGCCGCCGAGGCCAGGGCGACGGCCACGGACTCCGCCGTCCGGCGGCCTATCCCCGGGACCTCGCAGATTTCTTCGATTGTCGCCCGCCTCAGCTTCTTCACCGAGCCGAAATGCTTGATCAACGCCTGTTTCCGGCTCTCGCCGAGTCCGGCGACGGCGTCCAGGGGGCCGGACCGGATGCGCTTGGCGCGCTTGGCGCGCTGGTACGTGATCGCGAAGCGGTGGGCCTCGTCGCGGACGCGCTGGAGGAGGTAGAGGCCCTCGCTGGAGCGAGGCAGGACGACGGGGTCGTCGTCATCGGGCAGCCAGACCTCTTCGAGGCGCTTGGCGAGGCCGCAGACGGCTATGTCGTCGATGCCGAGCTCGTCGAGGGCCCGTTTGGCCGCGGCGACCTGCGGCTGCCCGCCGTCGACCACGACGAGCTGCGGCGGGTAGGCGAACCGTTTGGGGCGGCCGTCGTCCTCACGGGGTTCGTCGCGGGGCCCGCCCGGCGAACCGGGCGCGACGGCCGGGCACGGGCCGGTACCGGCGGGGCCGGTGGCCGGGTCGGGGCCGGTACCGCCGGACTCGGCGGGTACCGCGAGGCCGGGCTCGGCGGGTGCCTCCTCCCACTCCCCCGTCCGCTCCTTCTCCTGGAGGTAGCGCTTGAAGCGGCGCCCGATCACCTCGTGCATCGACCGGACGTCGTCCTGGCCCTCGAAGCTCTTGATCTGGAAGCGGCGGTACTCGCTCTTGCGGGCCAGCCCGTCCTCGAAGACGACCATGGAGGCGACCACGTCGTCGCCCTGGAGGTGCGAGATGTCGTAGCACTCGATGCGCAGCGGAGCCGTGTCGAGGCCGAGCGCCTCGGCGATCTCCTCCAGGGCACGGGAGCGGGTGGTGAGGTCGGAGGCGCGCTTGGTCTTGTGCAGCGCCAGGGCCTGCTGGGCGTTGCGCTGGACCGTCGCCATCAGGTCCTTCTTGTCGCCCCGCTGCGGGATGCGCAGGCTGACCTGGGAGCCCCGGCGGTCCGCGAGCCATTGGGAGACCGCGTCGGGGTGCTCGGGGAGGGCCGGTACGAGGACCTCCTTGGGGACGGCGTCGCCCTTCTCCTCCCCGTACAGCTGCTGCAGGGCGTGCTCGACCAGGCCGGAGGTGTCGACGTTCTCGACCTTGTCGGTGACCCAGCCGCGCTGGCCGCGCACCCGGCCGCCGCGTACGTGGAAGATCTGGACGGCGGCCTCCAGCTCGTCCTCGGCGACCGCGATCAGGTCGGCGTCGGTGGCGTCGGCGAGGACGACGGCGCTCTTCTCCATGGCCCGCTTGAGGGCCTCCACGTCGTCCCGGAGCCGGGCTGCCCGCTCGTACTCCATCTCCTCGGCCGCCGCCGTCATGTCCTTCTCCAGGCGGCGGATGTACGTGCCGGTGCGGCCGGTCATGAAGTCGCAGAAGTCGAGAGCGAGTTCGCGGTGCTCCTCGGGGGTGACCCGGCCGACGCAGGGGGCCGAGCACTTGCCGATGTAGCCGAGGAGGCAGGGGCGGCCGGTCCGGGCCGCGTTCTTGAACACCCCGGCGGAGCAGGTGCGCACCGGGAAGACCCGGAGCATCAGGTCGACCGTCTCGCGGATCGCCCAGGCGTGCCCGTAGGGGCCGAAGTAGCGCACGCCCTTCTTCTTCGCCCCGCGCATGACCTGGACGCGCGGGAACTCCTCGTCGAGCGTGACCGCGAGGTACGGGTAGCTCTTGTCGTCGCGGTACTTGACGTTGAACCGGGGGTCGAACTCCTTGATCCAGGAGTACTCCAGCTGGAGCGCCTCGACCTCCGTGGAGACGACCGTCCACTCCACCGAGGCGGCCGTGGTGACCATCGTGCGCGTGCGCGGGTGGAGAGCGGCCAGGTCCTGGAAGTAGTTGGCCAGACGCTGGCGCAGGTTCTTGGCCTTGCCGACGTAGATCACCCGGCGGTGCTCGTCGCGGAACTTGTAGACCCCCGGGGAGTCGGGGATCTGTCCCGGCTTGGGGCGGTAGCTGGAGGGGTCTGCCATGTGTCCCACCCTACTTGCGGACGGTGACAGTGCCGCCCCGCTCGGGCGGGTGCCTTCACGCGGTCCGGGCGGCTGTGGCGGCGTCCTCCCGCGGGCCCCCGGCGGGCGGCGCGTAACCTCCCGCCGGGCCGGAACGGGCATGAGGGCCGGGGCGACCAGCCCGAGTTACCGGCAGCAGGGCGCCGGGCACCCGCGGCGCGCCGAGTCCCCGAGAGCGGTGAAGGCGCTGGAGGAGGTGCTCGGCCTGCCGGAGACCTCGCTGCTCCGGCTACGGGCGGCGGACGGCGGACGCGGATCGGCCCTTCGGGCGTTCGTACCGCTCGCCGGTGGAGGCGTCGGCGGCGGGCGGTATGTGCTTCGGGCGGGCTTCGACATGGCGGCCCTGCCGGTACGGTTCTGCGGCTTCGCCCGGGTGTCGGCGGGGGCGCCGCGCGGTGCGCGTACGGAGCTCGCGCTCACCGGAAGGCACCGGACCGTGCACGTGGTGGAGCGGGGGTGCGCCCGGGCCCGGGCGGGATCGACCGGGACCTGGCGGGAGGCGTGCCCGGTCGAACCCGACCGGGCACGGATCTCGCCGGCTCCGGCCCCGAACCGGCGGCGGACCGGTCCCGGTCGCGACCGGCGGAGGCGGTGCGTGTCGGAACGGGCGGGTCCGGAGCGGCGGGGTCTCAGGCCTCGGGGCCTGCCACGAGCCTTCCGCCCTCGACCCTGACGGGGACCGCGGGCAACGGCGCGGTCGCCGGACCCCGCTTCGCCTCGCCGGTGGTGACGTCGAAGTGGCTGCCGTGGCAGGGGCAGTTCCCGAGGTTGTCCTCGACCTTGTCGAGGACGCATCCCGCGTGGGTGCACTGGGCGCTGAACGCCTTGTACTGGCCCTTGGCGGGGCAGCTGACGACGACCCGCTGCTCGCGGTAGAGCTTGGCTCCGCCGACCGGGATCTCCTCGGGCGGACCGAGTTCGACGGGGGCGGTGGGCGTCGGCGTCCCGGCGTGGCCGAGCTTCGAATCGGTCGAGCAGGCGGCCGCTCCCAGCCCGGCGACGCCGACGAGAGCGGCGCCCTTCAGCACGGTACGGCGGGCGGCGGGCTGGCCGGGCATGCGGTCTCCAATGGTTCGGAGGGGCAGAATTGCGCAGGTCGCCGGACGGCCGGGATGCCGGGCACGCCGGGGACGCGGCGGCGGGTCTCGGAGCCATCGGTGACAGAACCGACGATACCGGCGGAGATCGAGCGGCCGTCGCGCGGGCCACCTGAGACACGTCCCTCCTGGTCAGGGCCCGGATACCGGAAGGGCGCAGGCTACGGACCGTTCGGGCGACCCCCGCAGCCCCGCCATCGCGTCGGCGGGAGCCGACGACCCGCGTGCCATCGGGCTCCGCCTCCCCCCGCGGCGACGGCCCCCTCGTCCGACAGCCGCCTCGTCCGACGGCCCCTCCGGCCGGGAGCCGCCGGACGGACGCGCGGACCCGCACATGCGCGCCGCCCGGTCCACGAATGACCCATGGACCGGGCGGCGTGCGCACATGTCGACGGGCTCAGGCCTTGCGGGCGCGGCTCGCCTTCTTCGCCGCGGCCGTCGCGGCGGTGGCGGACTTGGCGGCCCGTCCCACCCCCGTCCTGACCGAGGCCGTCTTCCTGGCCGGGGCCGCCTTGGCGGCGACCGCCTTCTTCGCCGTGCTCTTGCGCACCGGCTTGCGGGCCGCGGGCACGACAGCCTCGTTCACCCGGTCCGGGTCCAGGATGTCCTGGAGGAACTTGCCGGTGTGGCTGGCCGGAACCCCGGCGACCTGCTCCGGCGTGCCCTCGGCGACCACCAGACCACCGCCGTTGCCCCCCTCGGGGCCCATGTCGACGACCCAGTCGGCGGTCTTGATCACGTCGAGGTTGTGCTCGATGACGATCACCGAGTTGCCCTTGTCGACAAGTCCGGAGAGCACCTTGATGAGCTTGCTGATGTCCTCGAAGTGCAGACCTGTGGTCGGCTCGTCCAGGACGTAGACCGTTCGGCCGGTGGAGCGCTTCTGCAGTTCGCTCGCCAGCTTCACCCGTTGGGCCTCGCCGCCGGAGAGCGTCGGCGCGGACTGGCCGAGCCGCACGTATCCGAGACCGACCTCGTTGAGCGTGCGCAGGTGCCGGGCGATCGTCGGGACGGCCTCGAAGAACTCCAGGCCCTCCTCGATCGGCATGTCCAGCACCTCGGCGATGGACTTGCCCTTGTAGTGGACCTCCAGGGTCTCCCGGTTGTACCGCGCGCCGTGGCAGACCTCGCACGGGACGTACACATCGGGCAGGAAGTTCATCTCGATCTTGATCGTGCCGTCACCGGAGCAGTTCTCGCAGCGGCCGCCCTTGACGTTGAAGGAGAAGCGGCCCGGCAGGTAGCCGCGCACCTTCGCCTCCATCGTCTCCGCGAACAGCTTGCGGACGTGGTCGAAGACCCCGGTGTACGTGGCCGGGTTGGACCGGGGCGTGCGGCCGATGGGCGACTGGTCGACGTGCACCACCTTGTCGACCTGGTCGTCGCCGTCGACCCGGGTGTGCCTGCCGGGGACCGACTTGGCGCCGTTCAGCTCGCGCGCCAGGTGGGTGTAGAGGATGTCGTTAACCAGCGTCGACTTCCCGGAACCCGATACACCCGTGACGGCCGTGAGCACGCCGAGCGGGAAGGAGACGTCGATGTCCTGGAGATTGTTCTCCCTGGCTCCGTGCACCGTGAGGCAGCGCGACGGGTCGACGGGGCGCCGCACGTCGGGCGTCGCGATCGCCTTCTTGCCGTTCAGGTACTGGCCGGTGATCGACTCGTCGTTGGCCAGCAGTTCCTTCAACGATCCGGAGTGGACCACCTTCCCGCCGTGCTCACCGGCGCCGGGACCGATGTCGACCACCCAGTCGGCGACCTTGATGGTGTCCTCGTCGTGCTCGACGACGATGAGCGTGTTGCCCATGTCGCGGAGCCGGACCAAGGTCTCGATCAGCCGGTGGTTGTCCCGCTGGTGCAGGCCGATGGACGGCTCGTCCAGTACGTACAGCACGCCGACCAGGCCGGAGCCGATCTGGGTGGCCAGCCGGATGCGCTGGGCCTCGCCGCCGGACAGGGTGCCCGCCGCGCGGTTCAGCGAGAGGTAGTCGAGGCCGACGTCGACGAGGAACCTCAGCCGCTCGTTGACCTCCTTCAGTACCCGCTCGGCGATCTTCTTGTCGCGGGCGTTCAGCTTCATCCGGCCGAGGAAGTCCGCACACTCGCTGATCGACATCGCGGAGACCTCGGCGATGGACTTCTCCATCACCGTCACCGCGAGGACGATCGGCTTGAGGCGGGTGCCCTCACAGGTCGGGCAGGGCACCTCGCGCATGTACCCCTCGAAGCGCTCCCGGCTGGAGTCGCTCTCGGCCTCGGAGTGGCGGCGCTTGACGAACTGCACCGCGCCCTCGAAGGCGGGCGTGGTGTACGCGCGCTCGCGTCCGTAGCGGTTGCGGTAGCGGACTTCGGTCTGGATCTTGTGGCCGTACAGCAGAGCCTTCCTGGCGCGCTGCGGCAGACCGGCCCACGGGATGTCCGTGCGGAAGCCGAGGGCCTTGGCGAGAGCACCGATCAGCCTGCCGAAATACTCCTTGGTGTGGCCGTGCGACCAGGGGTGGATCGCACCCTCGTCGAGCGACCTCTCCTCGTCGGGGACGACCAGCTCCGGATCGACCTCCATCCGCGTACCGATGCCCGTGCAGTCGGGGCAGGCGCCGAAGGGCGAGTTGAAGGAGAAGGAGCGCGGCTCCAGTTCCTCGAAGGAGAGGTCGTCGTACGGGCAGTAGAGGTGCTCGGAGTACATCCGCTCGCGCTCGGGGTCACCCTCGGGGAGGTCGACGAAGTCGAGCACGACCATGCCGCCGGAGAGCCCGAGGGCGGTCTCGACCGAGTCGGTCAGTCGGCGCTTGGCGCTGTCCTTCACCGTGAGGCGGTCCACGACCACCTCGATGGTGTGCTTCTCCTGCTTCTTCAGCTTGGGCGGCTCGGCGAGGTGGACGGTCTCGCCGTCGACCCGGGCCCGGCTGTAGCCCTTGGTCTGCAGATCGGCGAAGAGGTCGACGAACTCGCCCTTGCGCTCGCGCACCAGCGGCGAGAGCACCTGGAACCGGCTGCCCTCGGGAAGGCCCAGCACCTTGTCGACGATGGCCTGCGGCGACTGGCGCGAGATGGGCCGACCGCACTCGGGGCAGTGCGGCTTGCCGATCCGGGCGAAGAGGAGCCGGAGGTAGTCGTACACCTCGGTGATGGTGCCGACCGTCGAGCGCGGGTTGCGCGAGGTCGACTTCTGATCGATGGAGACGGCGGGCGACAGACCCTCGATGAAGTCGACGTCCGGCTTGTCCATCTGGCCGAGGAACTGGCGGGCGTACGAGGAGAGGGACTCCACGTAGCGCCGCTGCCCCTCGGCGAAGATCGTGTCGAACGCGAGCGACGACTTGCCCGACCCGGAAAGCCCGGTGAAGACGATGAGGGAGTCGCGGGGGAGGTCGAGCGAGACGTTCCTGAGGTTGTGCTCACGAGCGCCACGAACGATGAGACGGTCGGCCACGCCGGTCCGCACCTTTCTTAGGAGAAGTGGGGGAACTGAGCCCCTGTCCCAGGGTATGGGGGGCGCCACAGCGATGTACGAAGCTTCGACTCCGAGCGTATAGCACGCACATTCGATTTATGGACGGCCGCGGTCTCCTTCACCCGAATGAGTGGCGGGGCTACGCTCGGCCCCATGATTGATCATGCGCACGACCTGGACGCCGTACGTGAAGCGACCGAGCGGCTGCTCGGCGCCACCGCGACATTGGACGACGCCGCACTCGCCGCGCCGTCGCGCCTGCCGGGCTGGAGCCGCGGCCATGTGGTCGCGCACCTCTCCCGTAACGCCGACGCGCTCGTAAATGTTCTCCGGGGCCGCCCGATGTACGCAGACAGCGAAACCCGGGACCGCGACATCGAGCGCGGCGCCCCCCGGCCGCAGGCCGAGCAGCTGGCCGACCTCGCCGACAGCGCGGCCCGCTTCGTGGAGGCGGCCTCGGCCCCCGCCGACTGGTCGCGGACGGTCGCCCTGCGCAACGGCGTGACGGATTCCGCCTCACGGATTCCGTTCCGCCGCCGCGTCGAGGTCGAGCTGCACCACGTCGACCTGGGGATCGGCTACGAGCTGGAGGACCTCCCGGAGGAATTCGTCGGCCGGGAGATCGACTTTCTCGCGGACAGGTTCGCCGGACACCCCGACGTCGTGGCCACGGAGCTCGCCGCGGACGACGGCCGCTCCTGGACCACCGGCGGCGGCGCCGGGGGCACGACCGCCGTGGTCCGCGGCACCGCGACCGAGCTGCTCGGCTGGCTCTCCGGCCGCCGCGACGGATCGGCACTGACCGTCGACAGCGGCCCCCTCCCCGCCCTTCCCCCGCTGTAACCCCTCCCGGCACCGCACCGCTATAGGCTGAACTCCATGACGTACAGCGGAGCGGTCAAGGTCGGCGGGCGTGCGGACGTGCACGAGTTGACGGATCTGATGATCTCCAAGGTCGCCGTCGGCCCGATGGACAACAACGCGTATCTGCTGCGCTGCCGGGCCACCGGTGAGCAGCTCCTGATCGACGCGGCCAACGAGGCCGGGACCCTGCTGCGGCTGATCGGTGACGACGGCATCGCCTCCGTCGTCACCACGCACCGGCACGGCGACCACTGGCAGGCGCTCGGCGAGGTGGTCGCGGCCACCGGTGCCCGTACGTTCGCCGGACGTCACGACGCGGAGGGCATCCCGGTCCCGACCGACGTCCTGGTCGACGACAACGACACGATCCGGGTGGGCCGGGTCGCCCTGACCGCGCGTCATCTCGTCGGACACACCCCGGGCTCCATCGCGCTGGTCTACGACGACCCGCACGGCGCCCCGCACCTGTTCACCGGGGACTGCCTCTTCCCCGGCGGGATCGGCAACACCCGCAAGGACCCCGAGGCATTCGCGAGCCTGCTGCACGACGTGGAGACGAAGCTCTTCGACCGGCTGCCCGACGAGACCTGGGTCTACCCGGGCCACGGCCGCGACACCACACTCGGCGACGAACGTCCGCAACTGCCGCAGTGGCGCGCACGCGGTTGGTGACGGCACTGCCCCGGCCCCCGGAGGCGTGAACCCCCGTCGGCCGGGGTGGGCGGCGTCCGGATGTCCGCCCCGGCCGGCACCGGTTCCCGGCCCCGCCGACGGGGCCGGGAGCGGCAGGGGCCGGGGCCGGGGCCGGGGTGCCGTCCGCAATCAGCCGTCGAGGCGCGTCCCCGTACCCGCGGTGCCGGCCGACTTCTCGGCCGCCGCTGCCGCCTCGGCCCGCTTCCGCTTCCGGTCGGCCATCAGGCTGGTGATCGTGGTGATGACCAGGACCCCGCCGATGACGCCCAGCGAGACCGGTATGGAGATCTCGGGGACGTGCACCCCGGACTCGTGCAGCGCGTGCAGCACCAGCTTCACACCGATGAACCCGAGAATGACCGAGAGACCGTAGCTGAGGTGGACCAGCTTCTTCAGCAGACCGCCGATCAGGAAGTACAACTGCCGCAGCCCCATCAGCGCGAAGGCGTTGGCGGTGAACACGATGTACGGGTCCTGGGTCAGGCCGAAGATCGCGGGGATGGAATCCAGGGCGAACAGCACGTCGGTGGTGCCGATGGCGAGCATGACGACCATCAACGGCGTCAGGACGCGCTTGCCGTTGGCACGTATGAAGAGCTTGGTGCCGTGATACCGGTCGGCGACTCCGAAGCGGCGCTCGATCGACTTGAGCAGACGGTTCTCCTCGAACTCCTCCTCTTCCTCGCCGGCCCGCGCCTCCTGGACGAGCTTCCAGGCGGTGAAGATCAGGAAGGCGCCGAAGATGTAGAAGACCCACGAGAAGTTGGCGATGACGGCGGCGCCCGCGGCGATGAAGACCGCCCGCAGCACCAGCGCGATCAGCACACCGACGAGCAGCACCCGCTGCTGGAGGTGGGAGGGCACCGAGAACTTCGCCATGATCAGGACGAAGACGAAGAGGTTGTCCACACTGAGCGACTTCTCCGTGATGAAGCCCGCGAAGAACTCGCCCGACGCCTGGCTCTCCCCGAAGACCAGCAGCGCGAGGCCGAAGAGCACGGCCAGCGTGATCCAGACGACCGTCCAGATGCCGGCCTCCTTGGTCGACACGTCATGGGGCTTGCGCCCGATGAAGAAGTCGACGGCGATGAGGGCTGACAGACCGAGAATGGTCAGCGCCCAGAGGGTCCATGAAACGTCCACTGCGCCTCCGGCAGTTCGCTACGGCTACTGATCAGCGTCGTCGCTGCCGGAGGTCTCTTCCACCCGGGCGCGCACGCCGCGCACCGCGGGCCGACGCCCCGGGACCGGTCACAGTCCGTACTGACGGGAACGTCGCCTGTGGGAGTACTCCCCTCCGCCCGAGAAACAGTACAGGAAACACCAAGAGAAGGTAAAGAGATGACTAAAGACTCACCAAAATCCCTGGTGGGAGGCGTGATGTAGCACCCCGTGACCTCACCTCGACTCGGTGACATCGCGTCCACGGGGCCGGTGCCGTACCGCCTCGTGCGGCAGGCGGTGGTACCCGGAACGACGGCTCTCGACACGGCGGGTGACGCCCGGCCGGACGGACACCGCCGACGGGCTGCGGTGTCCGTCCCGCCGGGTCCGTCAGCGGTGTCCGGTGCGACGGGCCGCGGCCACCCGGGCGAGCACGTCGTCGAGCACCCGGCTGCCCGACGGCACCCTCGGCGGCTCGTACGTCCAGGCGTGGCCCACCCAGGGGTCGGCGAGATGATCATCGGCGACCGGGGTGACCCGGAGCAGCGAACGCCACAGCGGGTCGAGCACCGGGCCGTAGGCGGAGGCGTCCTCGCGGTCCGCGACCATCAGCAGGTGGACGCCGACGGCGGGCCCCTCGTCGGCGAGGTACCGCAACTGGGTGACGGCCCGGTCGTCGAAGCCGTGCGGGAAGTCGTTGACGATCAGCAGGTGCTGCCCCGTGTCCACATCCGGCGGCAACGCGTCGGCGGCACCCGCCCGGATCGCCATCTGCACCAGATCGACCCGCCGGGTGAGCAGGCCGAGCACCGAGGACACTCCGGCTGCCCCGGCGGCGGGCGGCCCGGCGACAGCGCCCGAGCGAACCAGCGGGGCGAGCGCACCGGCCGCCGAACCTGCCGGATCGATGACGTGGACGGAGAACTCGTCGGCCGGATACACGGCCAGCAGCCGGGCCGCGTGCAGGACCGCGCTCTCCGTGGCCAGGCGGCGCAGTTGGGAGGCGTCCGTCAGGGCCGCCGCCTCGGATGCCGTGCGGCCGCTGTCGACCCACATGCCGCGCTCCAACGGGAGTCTGACCAGCAACGGGATGCGCAGGTCGGTGGCCTCGGGGAGGTGGAGGTCGCCGATCCGCAGTGCCATGGGGTTTTCCATCGGGACGCGGTGGGCGTGCCAGACGGGGTTGTCCCATCCCGCGTACGCGGGAGGGAGTGCGGGTTCCACCACGGCGGACTCGGCGGTGAGCTGTGCGAGGTCGCGGTCGAGAGCTTCCCGTGCCCGGGAGGTGAGTTCGTCGCGCTTGGCACGGGCCTGTTCGCGGGCCCGGTCCCCGGCGCCGCCGATCCGGTTGCGCGGATCGGACAGGGTCCTGTCGAGTTCCTGGCCCATGCGGGACTCGGCGAATTCGACGGCACTGCGGTACGCGGCGGTGGTGCGGGCCAGATCCTCGAACATGCCCCAGATCTGGTTGTAGAGGCGCTCCTCCATGGACCAGCCGGTGGCGTCCCCGGCGACGGGCTGGGCCGGGCGGCCGGGCTCGGCGGGCGGGGCGACGGGGGGCGGCGGCGGAGGCGCGGAGGTCCGGCGGCGCGGGTGCCGGTAGTCGATGGGGCCGCCCGGGGTCTGCGGGGCCGCGGGCTCGGCGAGCGGCTCCTGGGCCGGGACCGCCGTCGGCGGTGCGGCGGGAGGCGGCGGGGTGTCCGGCGGCGGTACGGAACCCGCGCCGGGGCCGACCCGGTCGCCGTTCGGGGAGCGGGGCGGGGGCGGCGCGACCGACCGTGCCATCGCACGGGAGACCGCGTCCTGGACGGTGTGGGCCAGCTCGGCCGCCCGCGCCAGGCCCTGGTCGGCGAGCAGGGCGGCGAGACCGCCCGCGTATCCCTGGCCGACGGCGCGGACCTTCCAGGCGTCCTGACGGCGGTAGAGCTCCAGGGCACAGACCGCGGACTCGGTGTCCAGGCCGGTGAGCGTGAAGGTGGCGATCTCCTCCCCGTCGAGGCCGGTGACGGCGACGTGGGGGGCGGCGGTCGCGCCGAACCGGACCGGGCCGCCGGTGCCGGTGGGCAGGGCCAGCAGCACGGTGAGCCGGTGCACCCCGGCGGGCAGCGCGTCGAGGTCGGCGGCCATCCGGTGGTCGGCGGCGGCCTGGCGGGACACTTCGAGCCCCGGCAGTCGGGGCTCCCCCGGGTGGGCGACCCATTCGGTGCCCTGCACGGTGCCGTTCTCGTCGCCGAGCGTGGCACCGGCCACGACGGGCGTGCCGGCCGACACTCGGATCTCCAGTCGGGTCTGGGGCAAGGTGTGGTTCTGCCCCCGGACCAGCTCGGCCGTCATTGCCCTGTCCCCTCGACGCGTTCGGTGCGGTGTGTGGTGCCTGCGGTGTGCGCGGTGTGTGGCGCGTGTACTCGTGCGGCGTGGTGCGGTGTCGCACGGCACCATGTGGTGCAGCTCCCGGTGGCCGTGGCCTCCGGGAGCTGCGCGATACCTCTGCCGGCCGACCGGCCGGGACGTGCCTACAGATGCGGCAGGATCGCCGGCATCAGATCCTGGAAGGTGCGGCCGTTGGCCGGGTTGCCGAGGGCGGTCATCTGCCAGCCGTTCCCGGAGCGATGCACCTTCGCCATGATCTGGGCGGTGTACTGCCCGCCGCCGTCCAGCGTGTAGCGGGCGAGCTCCTGGCCGTTGGTCTCGTCGACGAGCCGGCAGAAGGCGTTCTGCACCTCCTGGAACGTCTGGCCGGTGAAGGAGTTCACCGTGAAGACGATCTGGTCGATGTGGACCGGAACCCGCTGGAGGTCGACGAGGATCGCCTCGTCGTCGCCGCCCGAACCGGCACCGCCGACCAGGTTGTCACCGGTGTGCTTGACCGATCCGTCGTCACTGACGAGGTGACGGAAGAAGACCACGTCGACCGGCTGCTTGTCGGCGAACAGCACCGCCGACGCGTCGAGGTCGATCTCCCGCGTGCGCGATCCGAACAGGCCGCGGCGCGGCGCCGCCTGCCAGCCGAGACCCATCCGCACTGCGGTCAGGGTCCCCCCATCGCTCTTCTGCAGGCTGATGGCCTGACCCTTGGTCATATTGACCGTCACGCGCTGTCCCCTCTCCGCTTGCCCCGCAACCGTCCGTGCGCGGTGTTGTCAGCACCCTACGCAGTCGCACTGACAACGCGGCCGCTTGGGGCGATTTTGTGTCGGTCCTGCAACACACCGATCGGGCGGTGATCAGGCGAGGCCCGCCTCGCGCATCTGGCGCAGTTCCTTCTTCAGTTCGCCGACCTCGTCGCGCAGCCGGGCCGCCACCTCGAACTGCAGATCCGCGGCGGCCGCCCGCATCCGATCGGTCATCTCCTCGATGATTCCGGCGAGTTCGGTGGCGGGCCGGTCGGTGGCCACCGCTGCGCCCTTCTTCCCGGAACCGGCGGCCTTGCCGCCCAGCGCGGGGACGGGAGCCTTGGTGCCCTTCGACTGGCGGTAGCCGGTACCGAGCAGCTGCTCGGTGTCGACTTCCTCGCGGGCGATCGTGGCGACGATGTCGTTGATCTTCTTGCGCAGCGGCTGCGGGTCGAGACCGCGTTCGGTGTTGTAGGCGATCTGCTTCTCGCGACGGCGGTTGGTCTCGTCGATCGCCTGCTCCATCGCGGGAGTGATCTTGTCCGCGTACATGTGGACCTGCCCCGACACGTTGCGGGCGGCGCGGCCGATGGTCTGGATCAGGGACGTCCCCGAACGCAGGAAGCCCTGCTTGTCCGCGTCGAGGATGGCGACGAGCGACACCTCGGGCAGGTCCAGGCCCTCGCGCAGGAGGTTGATGCCGACCAGTACGTCGTACTCGCCGGAACGCAGCTCGCGCAGCAGCTCGATGCGGCGCAGGGTGTCGACGTCGCTGTGGAGGTAGCGGACCTGGATGCCGAGCTCCAGGAAGTAGTCGGTGAGGTCCTCGGCCATCTTCTTGGTGAGGGTGGTGACCAGGACCCGTTCGTCCTTCTCGGCGCGCTTGCGGATCTCGTGCACCAGGTCGTCGATCTGGCCCTCGGTGGGCTTGACGACGACCTCCGGGTCGACGAGACCGGTGGGACGGATGATCTGCTCCACGAAGCCGTCGCCCCGGGACAGTTCGTACGGTCCGGGAGTGGCCGAGAGGTAGACGGTCTGGTTGATCCGGCCCAGGAACTCCTCCCACTTCAGCGGGCGGTTGTCGAGCGCGGAGGGCAGCCGGAAGCCGTGGTCGACGAGGGTCCGCTTGCGGGAGGCGTCGCCCTCGTACATGGCGCCGATCTGGGGCACGGTGACGTGCGACTCGTCGAGGACGAGGAGGAAGTCCTCGGGGAAGTAGTCGAGAAGGGTGTTGGGGGCGGTGCCGGGCGAGCGTCCGTCGAAGTGCATCGAGTAGTTCTCGACGCCGGAGCAGGTGCCGATCTGCCGGAGCATCTCGATGTCGTAGGTGGTCCGCATCCGCAGGCGCTGGGCCTCCAGCATCTTGCCCTGCTTCTCCAGCTCCGCGAGGCGCTGCTCCAGCTCCCGCTCGATGCCGTTGACCGCCTTCTCCATGCGCTCCGGGCCGGCGACGTAGTGGCTGGCGGGGAAGACGTGGAGGGACCGGTCCTCGCTGATCACCTCGCCGGTGAGGGGGTGGAGGGTGGAGAGGGCCTCGATCTCGTCGCCGAACATCTCGATGCGAACGGCGAGCTCCTCGTAGACCGGGAAGATCTCGATGGTGTCGCCGCGGACCCGGAAGGTGCCGCGGGTGAACGCGAGGTCGTTGCGGGTGTACTGGATCTCGACGAAACGGCGCAGCAGCGCGTCGCGGTCGATCTCGTCGCCGACCTTGAGCTGGATCATCCGGTCCACGTACTCCTGGGGCGTACCCAGGCCGTAGATGCAGGAGACGGAGGCGACCACGACGACATCGCGGCGGGTGAGCAGCGAATTGGTCGCCGAGTGGCGCAGCCGCTCGACCTCCTCGTTGATCGAGGAGTCCTTCTCGATGTAGGTGTCCGACTGGGGGACGTACGCCTCGGGCTGGTAGTAGTCGTAGTACGAGACGAAGTATTCGACGGCGTTGTTGGGCAGGAGTTCGCGGAACTCGTTCGCCAGCTGGGCCGCGAGGGTCTTGTTCGGCGCCATCACGAGGGTGGGCCGCTGAAGTTTCTCGATCATCCACGCGGTGGTCGCCGACTTGCCGGTGCCGGTCGCGCCGAGCAGCACGACATCCTTCTCGTCCGCGCGGATGCGCCGCTCCAGCTCGGCGATGGCCGCAGGCTGGTCGCCGCTGGGCTGGTAGGGGCTGACGACCTCGAAAGGCGCCACCGAACGTTCGATCTTCGAAACGGGCCGCATGCAACCACCGTACGACCCACCACCGACAACCGGGGCCGATCACATGTCGGGACCGGGTCTCCGGACCGGCCCGGTCACCATTCCCCCGGCGGCGCGGGATCGCGCGGGCGGGAGTGGAACGACGCCGGGTCGGCGTGCGTGCCGAAGCTCGGGACCTGCCGCGGGGCCGGAATCCCGGGGGGCCGTCCGGCGCCGCTCGCGGACGCGTCGTCGTTCCAGTCCGGGGTCCCCATGACCATCAGGGGGTCGAACATCACCACCACGGCGGCGAGCAGCAGGAAACAGCCGGGGCCGATCAGCAGGAACAGCAGGGAACCGCTCGGCTCCCCGGTCGCGGCGTTGTCCGCGAGGGCTCCGGGGTGCAGGTGGACGCTGAGCGCGGACATGGCGGTGTAGTGCATGCCGCTCACGGCGACCGCCATGACGACGCTGGCACCGAGGCTGGGCAGGAAACCCCGGTTGGAGACGGCCGCCCAGAGCGCGGTCGTGGCGGCCACCACGGCGATCGCGACGGAGAGGACCACGGTGAGCGTGTCGTACTCCAACCGTCCCTCCAGTCGTATTCCGGCCATGCCCAGATAGTGCATGGTGGCGATGCCGAGCCCGGTGATGGTGCCGCCCGTCACCAGTGCCATCCGGGTGGCGCCCCGGTACCCGATGACGAAGATGCCGACGGCGACCATGCCGATCGCGACCCCGAGGCCGGCGAAGGTGATCGGTTTGTCGTAGTCGATGGTCACCCCCTCGATGGTGAATCCCGTCATCGCGATGAAGTGCATCGTCCATATGCCGGAGCCGATGGAGGTCGCGCCGAGCGCCAGCCAGCCCGCCTTGAAGGAACGTTCGGTGCGCAGCGAGCGGGTCGTACAGCGCAGGCCGAGGGCCGCGCCGAGACAGGCCATGAGGAAGGCCGCGACGGGCGTCACCGCTCCGTAGCCGAAACCGTCGATCGTGCCCTGCATGCTGGTCGCCCTTCGCGGAAGCCCGGTCCGGGGTGACCCTAAGCCGCGAAACCCGGCAAACAAACAGAAGAACTGCATTTTATCGACAAGGAAATCGGCCCGTGACCCGGTCTCAACAGCGGCGTTCACGTTGTGGCCATCCTTCGCCTGTCCCTGTCGGGGTGCGGCTGTCACTCTCGGCCCGTCCGCAACTCCGACGCGAGGAGTACACGTGTACGCACGCATCGCAACCGCCATCGCCGCTGCCGCCGTCACGATGGGTGCCGGCGCCCTGCTGATGTCGACGGCCGACACGCGGTCCACGGACACCCGCACGGTCGCGGCCGGGCACACGAGTCCGGTACCGGGGGTCCGGACCGCGAGTGCCCGGACCTCCGGTACCGCACGGACCGCCCCTGTCGTCCTCGCCCACCGGGGCGCTTCGGCCTACGCCCCGGAGAACACTCTGGCCGCCGTCGACAGGGCCGACGCGCTCGGCTTCGACTGGGTGGAGAACGATGTCCAGCTCACCCGGGACGGTGTGCTCGTGGTCGTGCACGACACCGATCTGAGGCGGACCACCGATGCCGAGGAGGTCTTCCCGGACCGGTCTCCGTGGGCGGTCAAGGACTTCACCGCGGCCGAGATCGCCCGGTTGGACGCGGGCAGTTGGTTCGGGCCGCGGTTCGCCGGTGCCCGGGTGCCCACGCTCGACCGGTACCTGGACCGGATCGAGCACAACGAGCAGAGCCTGCTGCTGGAGATCAAGAGCCCGGAGATGTACCCGGGCATCGAGAGGGAGACCCTGCGGGTGCTGGGCGAGAAGGGATGGCTCGACCGCGATCACGTCGAGCGCAGGCTCGTCGTCCAGAGCTTCGGCGCGGACAGCGTGAAGAAGGTGCATCAGCAACGTCCGGACGTCACGACCGGTTTCCTCGGGACCCCCGCGGTGGCCGATCTGCCCTCGTACGCGGCGTTCACCGACCAGATCAATCCCTCGTACACGTCGGTCTCGGCCGACTACGTGCAGGCGGTCCACGCGCTGAAGGGCGCCCACGGCAGGAAGCTCCGGATCAACACCTGGACGGTCGACGACGCGGCGAGCGCGACGAGGGCGGCGGGCTTCGGCGTCGACGGGATCATCACGAACCGGCCCGACGTGGTGCGCGGGGCCATCGGCTGACGGTCTCCCCCGCCGGCGCGGGGCCCCTGTCAGTGGCCGGTCGTACCGTGGTTCCCGTGAACGACGATGAGGTTGTCGAGTGGGCCGCCGTGGAGAGCGACATCGGTCCGCTGCTGCTCGCCGCGACCCGCACGGGTCTGGTGAACGTGGTGTTCCACGCCGGGCCCGAGGTGCGGGAGCGGGCGCTCGGGCGCCTGCGGACACGCCTTGGCACGGAACCCGTGGAGCGTCCCGGTTCCGTGCGGCTCGCCGAGCCGATACGCCGGCTCGGGGAGTATTTCGCGGGCTCGTCGCGGGCGTTCTCGCTGGACCTGGACTGGTCGCTGACGTCCGGCTTCAACCGTCAGGTGCTCCGTGAACTGGCCACGGGGGTGCCGTACGGAACGGTCGTCGGCTACGGGGACCTGGCCGGGCGAGTGGGTCAGCCGGGGGCGGCGCAGGCGGTGGGGGCGGCCATGGGCTCCAATCCGCTGCCGGTGGTGGTGCCGTGCCATCGGGTGGTGGAGAGCGACGGCGGGCTCGGCGGGTTCGGCGGCGGGCTCGACACCAAACGGAAGCTGTTGGCGCTGGAAGGCGTGCTGCCCCAGCCGCTGTTCTGATCCGCGGCCGCCGTCGCCACCGGACGCCCCGGGCCGTCGCTCCGGTCCGCGGATGCCGTCACCTCCCGGACGTCCCCGGCCATTGCTCCGCTGCGCGGCTGTCGTCACACCTTCCGAACGTCTTCGGGGCCGGCGCTCCGACCGGCGACCGCCGCAGCGCCACCCGCGCCCTCTGTCCGATGTTTCGCATCTGTGTACGGACTGGCACACTGCGCCGGTGACCAAAGCCCTCGACGCTCCTGACACCCCCACCGGACCGGACCGGGCCACCGCGCGGGTGACGGCGGCCGACCTGCCCGCGCTGCGGCGCAGAACGTCCACGGTGCTCATCGCCAGCCAGATACTCGGCGGCCTCGGCGTGCCCATAGGTATCGCCCTGGCTCCGGTCCTGGCCACGGAGGTGAGCGGCTCCGAAGCCCTGTCGGGCCTGGCCCCGACGGCATCGGTGGCGGGCACCGCCCTGCTCTCCCTGCCACTGGCGGCGTTGATGACCTCGCGGGGCCGGCGGCCCGGCCTCGTTCTGGCCTATCTGACCGGTGCACTCGGCGCGGGTCTCGTCGTCCTGGCCACGCTCGTGGAGAGCTTCCCCCTGCTGCTGCTCGGCATGGCCGCGTTCGGCGCCGGATCCTCGGCCAATCTGCAGGCCCGGTTCGCCGCCGCGGATCTGGTCGAGCCCGACCGCCGGGGCCGGGCGATCTCCACCGTCATCTGGGCCACGACGATCGGCTCGGTTCTCGGGCCGAACATCGCGGCGCCGGTGGGACGGCTCTTCCGCGGCACGGCGATACCCGAGAACGCCGGCCCGTTCTTCTTCGCGGCCGGGATCTTCCTGCTGGCCGCCGTGCTGGTCGAAACGCTGCTGCGGCCGGATCCGCTGCTCACCGCGCGATCCCTGGCGCCGCAGGGCGACAATTCCCCCGCGAGTCGATCGCTGCGTGCCGGGATCGCCGCGGTCCGGGCATCGGCAGGGGCACGGCTGGCCCTGGTGACGGTGGCCGTCTCGCACACGGCGATGGTCTCGATCATGGTGATGACCCCGGTCCATCTGGGCCATCACGGCGCCGGACTCCAGTTGGTCGGTCTCGTCATCAGCGGTCATATCGCGGGGATGTACGCGTTCTCCCCGGTGATGGGCTGGCTGTCCGACCGGTTCGGCCGCCTGGCCGTGATCGGACTGGCGGTCGGGCTGCTCTCCTGCGCCGCGCTTCTGGCCGGCACCGCGGGCGCCTCCCACGGCCGGACGGCGGCGGGCCTGTTCCTGCTCGGACTCGGCTGGTCGGCCGGTCTGGTCGCCGGTTCGGCGCTCCTCACCGACTCCGTGCCGCAGCCTGCCCGTGCGGCAGTACAGGGCCTGTCGGACCTGACCATGAACACGGCGGCGGGCGTCGGCGGCGCGGTGGCCGGCCTGATCGTCGCCGGGGCCGGCTACGGCTGGCTGAACGTGGCGGGAGCGTGCCTGCTGCTCCCGCTGGCGGCGGCCGCGTTGCGCCGCTCCCTCGCACGACCCGCGGCGTCCGGGGAGTCCGGGAAGTCCGGGATATCCACGGAGTCCGGGGGGCCTCATGGGCCCGCCGCGTCCGCGTCACCGGACGTATCCGCCGCACCCGACGCACCAGAGGCACCAGAGGCACCAGAGGCACCCGACGCGCGGAACCGCCCTTGAGACATCGGGTGCCCTGATGCCGTAGATGGGACCTGTTGTCGCAGGTAGGCCCTGTTCCCGAGGGAGGGCCCTGTCGACGGGGGCGGCTTCAGAGGCTGATGTGGTATGCCTTGCGCAGTGTCTCGTGCACGGTCCACGTCGTACGGTCGCCCTCCCGCAGTACGCAGGCGTCCCCCGGCCCGACCTCCAGCGTCGCCCCGCCCTCGACCGCCACGGTCGCCCGGCCGCTGACGACAACGAACAGTTCATCGGCCTCCGTGTCGGTGACCACACCGGGTGTGATCTGCCAGATGCCGCGCACCTGCTTGCCGTCGGTCGACTCCCACAGGACCTTGCCGGTCACGACGGGATCGCCCGAGACGATCTGCGCGGGGTCGAGCGGTTCGGGTTCGAGTTCCGCATCCGGGATGTGCACGGCGAATGAGGCGGGATTCCGATCAAATGCAGTCATGGCCGGTCACCCTAGCGACCGTTTCACGACAGCTCGACACCGGGAGCGGGACCGGGGCCGCAGCCGGGACCAGGACCGGCGCCTGCACCGGGACGTCGTTCGGGCGGGGCGGGCGGTCCGGCGGCACGTTTGAGGCCCCTACGCCCGCGACAGGGATGTGAACATGTCATTCAATGCGTCGAGTGACGCGCATCCCCACGCCCCCGTGCTCTCCACCGAGGTACGGGCGGCCCTCGCCGCGAACCACCCTGTCGTGGCCCTGGAATCGACGATCATCGCTCACGGTCTGCCACGCCCCCGCAATCTGCGGGTCGCCCAGGAACTCGAAGGAATCGTGCGGTCCGAGGGTGCGGTGCCGGCCACGATCGCGGTACTCGACGGGCGGGCCCGCATCGGTCTGGACGAGGCGGGACTGAACCGGGTCGCCACGGATCCGGCCGTGCGGAAGCTGGGCCACCGCGATCTCGCCCCGGCCCTGGCGACGGGCGCGAGCGGGGCGACCACCGTGTCCGCGACGGCGTTCCTGGCCGCCCGGGTCGGCCTGCGCGTCTTCGCGACCGGCGGTCTGGGCGGCGTGCACCGGGAGTGGACACGGACCCAGGATGAGTCGGCGGACCTGCGGCTGCTCGCGCGGACCGGCATCACGGTGGTCTGCGCGGGAGTGAAGTCGATCCTGGACGTCCCCGCCACCCTCCAACGGCTGGAGACCCTCGGTGTAGGGGTGCTCGGCTACGGCACCGAGCAGTTTCCCGGTTTCTACCTGCACAGTTCGGGCGAGCCGGTCGACTGGACGGTGCGGACGCCCGAGGAGGTGGCGGAGGTGATGCGGGCCCAGGAGGCGCTGGGAGGGCCGGAGTCCGCGCTGATCGTCGCCAACCCCGTCCCGGTGGCGGAACAGTTGGACCCCGAACTGCACGATCGTGTACTGGCCGAGGCCCTCGACGCGTGCCGGGAGCGCGGCATCACGGGGCAGTCCGTCACGCCCTTTCTGCTGGAACGGCTGACACGGCGGACCGCGGGAGCCTCGCTGGAGGCCAATCTGGCGGCCGTCCGGGGGAACGTGTCGCTGGCCGCGCGCGTCGCCGGTGCGTGGACGGCCACCGCGCCGGACGCGGCAGCGCGCCCGAACGACCGGAGCCCGAGCACGCACGACGGCGCGCGGTGAACGACGTCGCGCGGCGGTACGCGGCGAACGGCGCCGGAGCGGAGGGCACCGGAGCGAAGGAGACCGGGAACCGCGTCGGCCCGGACCGCCCGGGGAGCGGCGCGGACCGGGACCGCCCGGGAGGCGCCGTCGCCCCGGAACGCACGGGGCACGGCGCGGAACCGGAACGTGCGCAGCCGGGACGTGCGGAGCACGGCAGTCCGTGCGTGCCCGACGGCCGCCCGGCATCCGACGGTGGACTGCTCGTCATCGGGGACGTGGTCACGGACGTGGTGGCACGGCACGCGACGGCCCTGGTCCGCGGTACGGACACCGCCGCCCGCATCCGCACGCTGCCGGGCGGTGCGGGCGCCAATGTCGCCTGCTGGGCGGTGCGTTCGGGGTGTTCCGATGTGCGGCTGCTGGCCCGGGTCGGCGTCGACAGCGCCGCCTGGCACCGGGACGCGCTGCGACGGGCGGGGGTGCGCTGCCTGCTGGCCGTGGACGACGAGGCGCCGACGGCCACGGTGGTCGCCCTCGTCGACTCCGGCGCCGAACGCACCTTTCTCACCGACAGCGGTGCGGTGCTGCGCCTCTCCCCCGGCGACCTGTCGCTCTCGATGCTGGACGGGATCGGTCATCTCCACGTCTCCGGCTACCTCTTCTTCGCCGCGACGAGCCGGGCGACGGTCCTGCTCGCCGTGCGGGAGGCGCGGCGACGGCGGATCACCGTGAGCGTCGATCCGGCCTCGGCCGGTTTCCTCGCCGAGACGGGAGTCGATCGCTTCCTGTCGTTCGTGGCGGGCGCCGATCTGTTGCTGCCCAACACGGACGAGGCCCGGCTGCTCACCGGGCTCATCGAACCGGCGGATGCCGCCGCCGAGTTGAGTCGCCGGATACCCCGCGTGGTCGTGACGCTCGGCGGCGGCGGAGCCCTGCTGGCCGCCGGGGGCACGGTAACGGCCCGCGTACCGGCGGTCCCGGTGCCGGCGGCGGTGGACTCGACGGGCGCGGGCGACGCGTTCACCGGCGGCTTCCTCGCGGCGAGCCTCTCGGGGTCGGACGACGCCTCGGCCCTGGCGGCGGGCTGCCGGTCGGGGGCCGAGGCCGTTGCCACGGTCGGGGCCCGGCCCGCCCCCTGAGGCATCGGGTGCGGCGATGCCCGGACGGCCCGCTCCGGCCCCCGACGTGTCGGGCCCGCCGGGCTCGCCACACGTCGGTACCGACGTCCTCCGTGCCGCCACCGGCGGCGACGTGTCCGGTCGCCGCCGGATTCCGGCCCGGACGGACCACCACCGGCTAGCCGTCCCGCCACCCACTCCAGGCGGGTCTCAGCGGGTCGTCGACGCGTACGACCGCGTCCGCGTGATTGCCCGGCTCCACCTCGTTCTCGTACCGGGCGAAGGCGGGCAGGGTCCACTGCTCGTGCTCCGAGGTACGCCGCCGCAGCGCGCCGGGCGACAGACGCAGATGGACGCTCAGGTCGAACGGGAACCAATGCCCCAGCAGCAACGGGCCGTGCAGCACCAGCACCCCTCCCCCGGGCAGGGACCGGTAGGGACTGCGGGTCGCCCGATCGGTGACGGGGTCCCAGAGGTCGGGCAGTACCCGCCCGCTGCCGCCCGGCTCCAGGGGGTTGAACACCTCACGCCACAGCGCGCCCGTGTCGAACCAACCGCCGTAGTACGAGTCGGGGTCCTCCTTGCCGTACTCGTACCGGAGACTCGCCGGCCGCAGGAACCCCTCGGTGGACACGACGAGCACCGCGCGTCCCTGGACACGCAGCGCCTGCGCGATCCGTCCCGCGAACTCTCCGGTGGGGGCGGCCGGAGCCCCGTCGACGGCGACCTTCGGCCAGGGTCCGGCCTCGGCCGGGCTCAGGCCGTCGGCACGCGCGGCGAAGGCTTCGGACAGCCGCTCCCAGGTGATCGCTTCGAATCGCACACGGCCATCATCGCCCCGAACGGTGCGAACTCCCGAACGGTGCGAACTCCCGGACGCTCCAGGCTTCCCGGACACTCCGGGCTCCCGGACAGTACAGGGCCACCGGTCCGAGCGGGCCGACGGCCACCGGTCAGCACGGAACCACCGGTCGGCACAGCGCTCCGGCCCGACCATGGCTCCCGAACGCCCCTCCCGGCTACGGAAGTCGCCGGGCTTCCGCGCACGCCGGTCGGACCGTTACCTGCGTATCCGCCGTCACTCCCCGCGGAGCTCGACGGCGAGCGGTCCGTCGCCGACCACCTCGGCGCGTCCGTCCCCGACCGCCTCGGCCAGAGTCAGCTCTCCCCGTCCGAGCGCCAGACAGACCTCGGCGTCGAGCGTGATACGGGCATCGGCGTGGGCGGCCGGACCGTCCCCATACACGACCGCACCGACCGACGACCGCCCGTCGTCCGCCACTGCCGCGCCGTCCTCCCCGGCACGCCCCGCAGCACCCGCACCCGCACTGGCACCAGCGCCGGCGCGGACGTGGAACTCGCCCTCGTCCAGGTGGACTTCGACGACCCCGGGGTGGGCCACCCCGTCCAGGGCGCGCAACAGCGGAAGCGCGAACCAGTGCGCGCGCACCGCGTCGGTCGGCCGCCGCTCGACGAGCGCGGGCGCGCCCCATTCGGCGAGGGCGGCGAGCACCGGCAGCAGGCCACGACCGCGTTCCGTCAGCTCGTACACCGAGGCCGCGGCGGGCGGCGGGAGCCGACGGCGGGTGGCCAGCCCGTTCTGCTCCATGTCCTTGAGCCGGGAGGCGAGGACGTCGGTGCTGACGCCCGGCAGGTCGGCGTGGAGATCGGTGTATCGGCGCGGCCCCGCCAGCAGTTCACGGACGATCAGCAGCGTCCACCGGTCGCCCACGGAATCGAGCGAGCGCGCGGTGGCGCAGAACTGGTCGTAACTCCGGCGGCGGGGCGGGCGCGTTGCGGGCTGTTGCTGACGTGGCATGCGACGCAGTCTAGACATGTTGTTGGACTTTCCAAGCCCGAGCTTGGTAAAACCAAGTATCGCAATCAGGTCGGGGAGGCCACCGCATGGAATTCCGGCAGTCCAGCAAGCTGGATGAGGTCTGTTACGAGATCCGGGGCCCGGTCATCGAGCACGCCAACGCCTTGGAGGAGGCGGGTCACAGCGTGCTCCGCCTCAACACCGGCAATCCCGCGCTCTTCGGATTCGAGGCCCCGGAGGAAGTCGTCCAGGACATGATCCGGATGCTCCCCCAGGCCCACGGCTACACCGATTCGCGCGGCATTCTGTCCGCGCGCCGGGCGGTGGCGCAGCGCTACCAGGCGATGGGGCTGACGGATGTCGGGGTCGACGACATCTTTCTCGGCAACGGCGTCTCCGAGCTGATCTCCATGGCGGTCCAGGCGCTGCTGGAGGACGGCGACGAGGTGCTCGTCCCGTCCCCTGATTACCCGTTGTGGACGGCGGTGGTGACGCTCGCGGGCGGCAGGGCGGTGCACTACACCTGCGACGAGGCGTCGGACTGGAACCCTGACCTCGCCGACATGGCATCGAAGATCACCGACCGCACGAAGGCCGTCGTGATCATCAACCCGAACAACCCGACCGGCGCCGTCTATCCGCGCGAGGTCCTCGACGGCATCCTCGATCTGGCACGCAGGCACGGCCTGATGGTGTTCGCCGACGAGATCTACGACCAGATCCTCTACGACGACGCCGAGCACCACATGGCGGCGTCCCTCGCCCCCGACCTGCTCTGCCTCACGTTCAGCGGCCTGTCCAAGACGTACCGTGTCGCGGGATTCCGCTCCGGCTGGATGGTGGTCTCCGGCCCGCAGCAGCACGCCCGCAGCTATCTGGAGGGGCTGACGACCCTCGCCTCCATGCGGCTGTGCCCCAATGCACCGGCCCAGTACGCCATCCAGGCGGCACTCGGCGGCCGGCAGTCGATCCGGGAGCTGGTCGCGCCGGGCGGCAGGCTGTACGAACAGCGCAACCGGGCCTGGGAGAAGCTGAACGAGATCCCGGGTGTGTCGTGTGTGAAGCCCAAGGGCGCACTGTATGCGTTTCCGCGCATCGATCCGAAGGTGTATCCGATCGTCGACGACGAGAAGTTCGTTCTCGATCTCCTGCTGCGGGAGAAGATCCAGGTGGTGCAGGGCACGGGCTTCAACTGGCCGCGGCCCGACCACTTCCGCATCCTGACCCTTCCGTACGCCGACGATCTCGATGCGGCCATCAGTCGCATCGGGCGCTTCCTGACCGGATACCGTCAGTAATCGAATCGAACGCACGCTGCCGACGAGGGATGCCCCGGTGATCTGCTCCGCCTGCTCCGTACCCGTCCTCACCCAGTTCGCCTCGCCCGCCCTCGTCGGCCCGATCGTCGAGGGCGGGGGCGACCCGGCCACCGATCCGGCCTGGGCGGAGTCGGGCGCGGTGTCACCGGCCGAGTACGCGCGCTGGTCGGGTCATCTGTGCGGTATGACCTGCCTGCGCATGGCGCTCGGCTCCGGGGCCCCGTCCCTGTTCGCACTGCGCGACGGGGCGGTCGAGCACGGCGCCTACACCCAGGACGCGGAAGGAACGATCCGGGGCCTGATCTACGCGCCGTTCGCGGCGTACGTCCGGCAGGCGCACGCCCTCGACGCCACGGTCCACCGGCATCTCTCGCCGGACGAGCTCCTCGGCCTGCTGGACGACGGCCGGACGGTCATGGCCTCCGTGCACCCCGGCATCCGGCACGCACGACGCCCCGCGCCCGGACGGGGCGGGCATCTGGTGCTGCTGACCTCCTGTACGGCCGACGGCGGGGGCGTCCACTTCCACAACCCCTCCGGCACGACGGCGGGGACACGGGCGGCGGATCTGGCGCTGTCCGAGTTCGAGCCCTTCTTCGCGGGGCGCGGGGTGTCGTGGGCGGGACGCGGGGAGCCGTGATCGGCGCATGGGTGCGACGGGAGCGTCGCGGGACGGGGCCGGGTGCGGGCACGGTCCGCCTCCACGACGGTGATGTGGTGACAGCCGGGTGTGGCGTGCAGCGCGTCCGGTTTGGTCCTTCTGATCTCCGAGGTCATGCGCCGAGTCCGACCGACCCGTGCGAGAAGACGCCACGGCGTTCGCGGCAGTCCGCCGGACCGGCGGACCGGTACGGGCGGGTGGATACGGGCGGGCGCCCCATGTCCCTCGCCGTCGACGTGTGCTACCCGGTTCCGGGGCGACCCGGCTCCGGGCACGGGGCGGGGAGCGCCGCCGCGGGGTTCAGCTCCCGACGAGCTCCATGAGCGCGCCGACCGGGTCGGTGTCGGGGGCGGCGCGCGGCCACCAGTCGTCCTCCCCCGGTTCCGACTCGTAGCCGTACCAGCGGGCGTCATTGCCGAAGCGCAGCTGGAACGTGCCGTCGGGGTGGGTGAGGCGGTTGCGCCACGGCTGGAACCGCGGGAAGTCGGCCGCCGCGAGCGCGGGGCGGGCCCGGTCGAAGGGACCCGCCGGTGGGTCCCAGGGTATTTCGAGGACGGCCAGTCCTGCGGCACCGCCCTGGCGCCAGGCGGCGACGGCCCGGGCCAGGTCGGTGGTGGTACGGCCGGTGGCATACGCGAGCTCGCGGTACAGGGCGCGGGTGGTCGCCGTGAGTCCGGCGGTGGGGCGGGACGCTGCGAGTCGTACCGCGTCCTGCCACGCGGTGAGGCCGGCGAGCGGATCGCGGCCGGTCGTGAGGAGCGTGTGCGCGCGGGCCGCCGCGTCCGTGGCGAGATGGTCGAGGGCGAGCGGGTCGCGGGCACCGGGCAGGCTGGGGTACGAGGGCGACTCGCCGGGATACGGCTGGACCGGGAGCGGGGCGGGAAGCGGCGGGAGGTAGCGATCGGCGAGGGCCTCGCGGGCCGGCACCGAGGGCGTCGCGGGGGCGGCGGGGCGTTCCCGCGCCTCGTGCGCGGCGTTGCGGCGACCCAACTCCTCGATGAGTTCGCGCTCGCCCCTGCCTCTCAGCAGCAGCAGGACGAACGGGTCGGCGTCCAGGAGCCGGGCCGTCTGGTAGCAGAAGGCGGCCACGTGCTTGCAGGGCCGGCCGTGGTCGGGGCAGGAGCAGCCCGGGTCGAGGTCGTCGCCGGCGGGCAGCAGTCGGACTCCGGCCCCGGTCGCCGTGTCGACCAGCGAGTGCGGCATCTCCTTGCCGAGCAGTGCGGCGAGGTGTCCGGGGTGGGCGGCGATCGCGTCGAGGAAGGTGTTCCAGTCCGGGTCGGTGAACGGCCTCAGGCGCAGTTCGGCACGGTAGGGGCGGGGGCGGCTGCCGTGGACGTAGGCGACGACGCGGCCCGGCGTGATGGTGATCGCGGCGACCTTCCCGCTGTCGGCGTACGCACGGCCGCGGGCGAGCCGCCCGCCGTCCATGGACAGGGACTCCAGGGCGGACACCCAGGCGCGCCCCCACCAGCTGTCAGCGAAGGGTTCGTCGTCCCGGGAGGTGCGGGGCGGCACGGCCTCGAACGTGCGGCGCAGGTCGTCGGGGCCGGGGCGCGGACGCACGACGGCACCGCGCTCGCGGCCGGTGTGCGGAGGGTGTCCGGGCCGGACGTCGCGGCCGGTGTGCGGGCCGGGCTCGTGTCGGGGGGTCACTCCGGCCTCCTGAGCGAGACGAGGTCGGCCAGGTCGCTGTCGCTGAGTTCGCTCAGCGCGGTCTCTCCGGTGCCCAGGACCGCGTCGGCAAGGTCCCGCTTGGCCGCCAGCAGCTCGCCGATCCGGTCCTCGACCGTGCCCTCCGCGATCAGCCGGTGCACCTG
Organism: Streptomyces sp. NPDC056061; assembly: GCF_042266885.1. NCBI lineage: Bacteria > Bacillati > Actinomycetota > Actinomycetes > Kitasatosporales > Streptomycetaceae > Streptomyces > Streptomyces sp. NPDC056061. The sequence continues at coordinate 81,543 of NZ_JBHJWQ010000007.1, forward strand.
CACGGGCTGGGTCTGGCCGATGCGGTACGCCCGGTCCGTCGCCTGTTCCTCGACGGCGGGGTTCCACCAGCGGTCGTAGTGGATGACGTGGGCGGCCCTGGTGAGGTTCAGCCCGGTGCCCGCCGCCTTGAGGGAGAGCAGGAACACCGGGACCTCACCCGACTGGAAGCGGTCCACCAGTCGCTCCCGTTCGGCCACCGGTGTGCCGCCGTGCAGGAGCTGGGAGGGGACGCCGCGTGAGGCGAGATGGGCGGAGAGGAGGCGGGCCATCGTCACGTACTGGGTGAAGATGAGGACGGAGCCGTCCTCGGCGAGGATCGTGTCGAGGAGTTCGTCGAGCAGGACGAGCTTCCCCGACCGGCCGACGAGGCGGGTCGGCTCCTCCTTCAGGTACTGCGCGGGGTGGTTGCAGATCTGTTTGAGGGAGGCGAGCAGCTTCATGATCAGCCCGCGCCGGGCGATGCCTTCCGAGGCTTCGATCAGTGCCATCGTCTCGCGGACCGCGGCCTCGTAGAGCGTGGCCTGCTCGCGGGTGAGGAAGACGGGGTGGTCGGTCTCCGTCTTGGGCGGCAGCTCGGGCGCGATGCCCGGGTCGGACTTCTTGCGGCGCAGCAGGAAGGGCCGGACCAGACGGGAAAGACGCTCCACTGCTTCGTCGTTGCCGATTCCCGCCGCCGTCCCGGTGCTCTCGACGATCCTGGCGTGGCGGGCCCGGAACGCCTTGAGGGGGCCCAGCAGTCCGGGCGTGGTCCAGTCGAGCAGGGCCCACAGCTCGGAGAGGTTGTTCTCCACCGGCGTGCCGGTGAGCGCCACCCTGGCCGGAGCCGGAATGGTGCGCAGCGCCTTCGCCGTGGAGGAGTGCGGGTTCTTCACGTGCTGGGCCTCGTCGGCGACGATCAGCCCCCAGGTGTGATCGGCAAGTTGTGCCGCACTGGAACGCATCGTGCCGTAGGTGGTGAGGACGAAGCCGCCGTCGGATTCGGCGAGGGTGCGGTCGGTGCCGTGAAATCGGCGCACGGGGACGCCGGGGGCGAAGCGGTTGATCTCCCGGTGCCAGTTGCCCAGGAGGGAGGCGGGGCAGACGACCAGGGTGGGCGCGGGACGGGCGCGGCGCAGGTGCAGCGCGATGAGGGTGATCGTCTTGCCCAGTCCCATGTCGTCGGCGAGGCAGCCGCCGAGGCCGAGCGAGGTCATCCGGTCCAGCCAGGCGAGCCCGTGGAGCTGGTAGTCGCGGAGCGTGGCATGGAGACCGGGCGGCGGGGCGATGGCGGTGGTGTCGGCGGTGATACGGCTCCGCAGGGCTGCCAACGCCCCGACGGGCACCGCCTCGACCTGTTCGCCGTCCACCTCGGCGCTGCCGGTCAGCGCGACGGCGAGGGCATCGACCGGATCGAGCAGGCCGAGCTCGCGCTTGCGTGCCTTGCGGACGAGTGCGGGGTCGACGACGACCCACCGGTCGCGCAGGCGCACCACGGGACGGTGGGCCTCCGCGAGAACGTCCATCTCCCGCTCGGTGAGCTGTTCGTCGCCCAGCGACAACTGCCAGTCGAAGGCGAAGAGCTGTTCGGCGTCGAAGAAGGCGGTGCCGTCCGTGGCCGAGCCCGGCGCGGGCCGCACGACGGCGGTGGCGGTGAGGGAACGGGCGAGTTCCCTGGGCCAGTGGACGCCGACGCCCGCCGCGGCCAGCCGGGCCCCGGCGTCGCTCAGCAGCTCGTACAGCTCGTCCTCGCCGAGCGCGAGCACATCGGGAACCGGCTGTTCCAGCAGCCGCTCCAACGGTGCCCAGACACGAGCGGCGCGGCGCAGCGCGAGGACGGCGTCGATTCTCGCCCTCGGGCCGAACGGTTCTCCCCCGCCGTCGTGCCAGAGCGCGGCGGCGTCGACGACCTGGGTCGGGTCGGCCAGGCTGTGCACCTGGGTGATGGCCGCGGCGGCATGCCGTGCGGCGCCGCGGCCATCACCCGGGTGCACAGCGGCCGGGACGAGAACGTCCTCAGCGGCCGCGCCCGCGTCGTCCCCGTCGGGGCCATCTGAACCGCGCGGGCGGTCGTGGGTCCTGGCGGTGTCGTCGCGGCCACCGACCGTGTCGAAGAGTTCGTACGCGGAGAGGTCGAGGCGCAGCGAGATCTTCACCCCCGCGTCGAGGCCGGCCGCGACCTCGACGGCCCAGTCACGGGCTCCGGGCAGGTGCTGGGCCTCCCGGGCTGCGAAGGGCGCCCCCATCGCGAATGCGGCGGCGGGCGTGCGGGGCAGGGTGTCCGCCACGGCGTCGAGGAACGATCCCAGCAACCATTCCGGATCGGGGAGCCGGAGCGGTGTGCGGTCCGGAAGCGGAACCGCGTGTCCCTCGGCCGGCAGGGCGGCGGCGATCGCCCGGAGGTGGGCGATGTCCTCGGCATCGCGCGGGCCGGCCCGCCAGGCGTCGACGTCATCGGCCGTCAGGCCGGGGAGCAGCCTGCCGCGCGCCGCCAGGTTGAGCGCCTGGAGTGCGGCGGCGCCCCAGCAGCGGGTGGCGGGGTGCGCGGACCGCAGGTGTCGGGCGTGGGTCAGCAGGGGCAGCGCGTCGGCCACGGGCAGCAGCACGGCTTCCACCGTGCTCCGGCGGACGCCGCCCCCTTGCCCGTGCCTGCGGACGACGGTGATCTCCCCGGCGGCGGCTCCGGATGCCGCGCCTCCGGGAGCCGGGGAACTGTCGTCCCCGGGAGCCGTGAGGCGGTCTCGGAAGTGATCGGGCTCCGGGAGTCTGCCGCCGTCGGGGGCCCAGAAGGCGATCTGCCCGTCCCTCGGCAGGGGTGCGGGCAGGAAGACGGCCGCACAGCCGAGCAGGCGGACGGCGGATGCGTCCAGCTGGTGCCGCGCCGTGGACATCGGCTCCCTCCCGCCCCGCTCCGGTCTCCTCGGACCGCCTTGGTCCACATGACTCCTGCGAGTCTAGGCGGGGGGTCCGACAACCGGTCTCTCACGTCTGCGTCCCAGCAGGTCAGAAGCACCGGACCAGTCGTGTGCGGGCCTCCGCCACGACTCCCCCGTCGTCGTCGCCCCGGGACCGCCGCACCCCCTCCGACCGCTGCCGGACGGCCCTCGGACAACCGCTGGATCACCACCCGCGATCACCAGGGATGCCCTGGTAGTCACCGGGCATGAGGAACGGCTCACGGTTCGGCCTCGGTTCCCCGCCTCCGCCGGGGCGGGAGTCCCGGACCCGGGCAGGAGCCCCGGGCCGGCGCACGGAACCGATCGGCCGGGGCGGGGCCCCGGTCAGTGATGGGCGAACGGCTTCGGGCGAGAGGTCCCCGGCCGCTCCCCCGACGCGGCGGCCGGCGTCGGAGCAGGTTCGGGTGGCGCGGCGGGCGGGGCGGCGGGGGCGGCAGGTGCCGCCGTCGGTGGGTGCTGCGGCGGGTGCGGCCGCGGCCGTTCCTGCGGCTGCGCGGCTCGCTGGGACGACGCGGGGCGCGGCGTCCGGGCGCCCGGCTGCGGCGGCCGGATCGCCTGCTGCGGCTGTGCCGCCGCCTGCGGCACCTCCTGATGCGCCCGCTCCAGGAAGCGGAGCAGCTCCACGGGGAACGGAAGCACCAGTGTGGAGTTCTTCTCGGCGGCGACCGCGACCACCGTCTGCAGCAGACGCAGTTGGAGCGCGGCCGGCTGGGACGACATCGCTCCCGCCGCCTCCGCGAGCTTCTTCGACGCCTGGAGTTCGGCGTCCGCGTTGATCACCCGGGCGCGGCGCTCACGGTCGGCCTCGGCCTGGCGCGCCATGGAGCGCTTCATCGTCTCCGGCAGCGAGACATCCTTGATCTCCACCCGGTCGATCTGCACGCCCCACCCGACGGCCGGGCTGTCGATCATCAGCTCCAGCCCCTGGTTCAGCTTCTCGCGGTTGGACAGCAGGTCGTCCAGATCGCTCTTGCCGATGATCGACCGCAGTGACGTCTGTGCCATCTGCGACACCGCGAACCGGTAGTCCTCCACCTGGATCACCGCGCTCGCCGCGTCGACCACCTTGAAGTAGATGACGGCGTCCACCCGCACCGTCACGTTGTCCCGGGTGATGCCGTCCTGCGCGGGCACCGGCATCGTGACGATCTGCATGTTGACCTTGCGCAGCCGTTCGATGCCGGGGATCACCATGGTGAACCCTGGGCCGCGCACGTCGTCGCGGAGCCTGCCGAGCCTCAGCACGACACCCCGCTCGTACTGCTTGACGACCTTGGCCGCCGCGGCCAGGTACAGCGCACCCGCCGCCACTGCCGCCACTATCGCGATCACGAGCTCCTGGACCATGACGGCCCCCTGACCGGAAACATCTGCACCATGAAAAGCAATTCGTCGCTGATACCACGGTATGCCCAATATCTACCGATATGAAGACGGGCGGGAAGCCCTCCGCGCAGGCTCGGCGCGCGGGGTCCCCGCGCGGCCTCCGCGCAGGCTCGGCGCGCGGGGTCCCCGCGCGGCCTCCGCGCGGGGACCCCGCACAACCCCGCACAGCTGCATCCGGTGCGCGGGGCCGTGCGGCCTCCTGCGCGCCTTCGCCCGCCCGGCCGCACACCGGATGCCGCCGCGGCCGGAAACGGGCAGGGTGACGAGCGTCGGCACGATCTCCCCGACGCACGCGTCCCGCGGCGTGGACGCCTCGGGACGACGCATGCGTTCCGTATGACGGTGCTGCTCCGCGATGGCGCAGGCGTCACCACGTCATCCCCGGACGCGGGCGGGGCGAGCCGACGAACGAGCCGGACGAGACAGACGAGGACCCCGCCCATGCCTGTGATCGATCACCGCCGCCGCCCCGGCATCGCAGCCGCGACCGCATGCCTGGCCCTCACCGTCGCGGGCTGCTCCGGACTCGGCAGGACCGCGGTCGGACCGGTCACGTACACGACCGAGCGGGATGCCGTGGTCACGGTGCACAGCCCGCTGGTGAGGGGCTGCCACCGGCTCGCCCCCGCGGGCGCCAAGGAGGTGGCCAACCGCACGCTCATCGACCTCATCCTGTATCGGACGCCCGACTGCACCGGACCGGGCACCACCTACCTCGCGGCCACGGTCAGCGATGTCGTCGGAACCGGGCAACCGCCCTGGCGCAGCTTCTCCACGGTCCACTGACGGACCACCCCCGGCCGCGTGGTCCCCTCCCGTCGGGCCACCGGCGGACCCCGCTCGCCCCGGCGCTACTGCGGCACGGCCCGGACCCATATCCCGTCATCCGTGAGATAGCGGTCCACCGCCAGGCCCGCCGCGTCCAGGTATCTCTCGAACTGGTCCCGGGGCAGGTTCCGGGTCAGGAACGTCTGGGTCCACCGCGCGTCGTCGAAGACGTACTCGACGTGCATGGAGTCCACCCCGTCGCCCACCGGCTCGGCCGAGACGAACCGGATGACGCAGCCGCCGGGGTCGATCCGCTCCCTCGGCAGCTCGGGACGCGGTCCGAAGCGCTCGCGCTGGATGAGGACGACCCCGTCGTCCTTCACGTGTTTCCGGCAGGCCCGCAGCATGCCGTCGCGCACCCGGTGCTCACTCGCGTGCACCAGCAGCGACGCCAGCATCACGACGTCGAACCTCTCGTCCCCGAGGTCCAGCGACTCGATGGGGCTGCGTACGGTGCGGGCGCCCGTCACGTGCTCCAGCATCTGCGCCGACTCGTCCACCGCGGTGACGACGAAGCCGCGTTCGACCAGGGGACGGGTCACCCGTCCCACCCCGCAGCCCAGCTCCAAAATGCTCGCCCCGGCGGGCACCGCCGACGCGATCACCTCGGGCTCGTCGCCGACGGCCAGCCGCCGGTACAGCTCGACCGCACAGCCGTCCGGCGTGATGGCACCGGGTCCCGTCCCCGCATACCCTTCTCGCACATATGACTCGCTCATGTACGGCCGAACGAGCAACCTTCCGCACCCGTTCCCGTACACGCACGCCTCATCACAAGGAGTGACGTGCCACCAGTGCCGCGCTGATGTGCTGGAGATCGGCCGGGCGGGACGGGGAGAGACCCGTCAGCCGGTCGATGCGACGGATGCGGTAGTCGACGGTGTTGGGGTGGATGTGCAGGGCCGCCGCAGTGGTCCGCCGGTCCAGGCCGAGCTCCAGATACGTCTCCAGGGTCTGCAGCAGTTCGGGTTTCGCCTCCAGCGGCGCCAGTAACTGCGCCAGCCCGTGCAGTGCCTCGCTGGGCCGGCTGAGCTGGTACTCCAGCAGAACGTCGGCCAGCCGGTACAGGCCGGGCGGGCGGCCGGTGCGGGCCACCAGGTCCACGATCTCGGCGTTACGGGCCGCGGCGGCCGGAACCGCCTCCGGTTCGACGGCCTCCGCGGCCGCGACGACGGGAACCCCCGCGGCCCGGGCCGCCTCGTCGACCATGGCGCACAGCCCGTCCGGGCCGTGCCACGGGAGCGGTTCGGGGGCGGGCAGCAGCACCGTGCCGCCGGACGCGTCCAGGGCGGTGAGCACCGGCGCACCGGCGAAGCGGTCGAGGACGGAGCGGACCCGGCGGATCTTGCGGCGCGCCGCGACACCGGCTCCCGGACCCGGCGGCTGGACCCGTTCGTCCGGGTGCGGCGCCAGGGCCAGGGTCAGGACGAGGTAGCACGCGGCGGGCCGGGGCCCGGTGGCATGGCTGAAACGGTCCAGCGCGTCACCGGCCAGCAGGGCAGCCATCAGGGCGTGACGTCCGCCGTGCTCCTGGCTGTCGAGAATCCGGCGGGCCTCCAGGTAGGCGTTGCTGACGGCGGACGTCAGCTGCTGCTGGAGCACCATGATGCGGTCCATGATCTCCAGCACGGCGGGCAGATCGCCGGGCAGCGCCCCCTTCGCCGTCTCCTGCCAGCACATGGCCGTACCGACCTGATAGGCCGTGAGAATCGCGTCCAGCGGGACGCCCTCCTCGGCCCGCTGTGCGGCGGAGTCGCGCTGCTGGGCGAGTTCGCCCTCGGTGGCGGGGCGGCGGTACTCGATGACATCGGCGAACAGTCGCAGGTTGTGCTGGACGATGTCCGCGATGTCGCCGGAGATCTCCTCCCGGGGGAGGTCGGCGTAGACGGGCAGGTCGGCGAGGAGCCGGGCGACGACCCTGCCCGTCAGGGCGGGGACCCGGGCGCGCAGGTACGGGGCGACCGGCCGTCCCGCGATGGACAGCGGCCCGGACGCCGGGCGCCCGGAGCCGTCCCGCTCATCCGTCGCGACCGGCCGCCGATTGTCACGCGTCACAAGTTCCCCCGCGGAAGTCTGCGTTACCCACCAGTTAAACGACGGCACCCGAGTCTGCATGATGACCGGCGTCACACGCCATGCCACACCTCCCCCTCCCCCCACCGTCGGAGGATTCTGTGAACCAGCAGCGGAACAAGGCTTTCCGTCGTCCCGTCAGAACAGTGTTGGGCGCGCTCGCCCTGGCCGGACTGGCCCTGGGGGCCGGCGCGGTGCCCGCGTCCGCCACCGCCGACGACACCGTGTCCTACGTGGCACTCGGCGACTCGATGGCCTCCGGGCCGCTCATCCCGGACATCACCGGGCCGTTGGCCTGCGGACGGTCGACGCACAACTACCCGCACGAACTCGCCGAGCGGCTGGGCGCGTCGCTCACCGACGTCACGTGCAGCGGCGCCGCATCGAAGCACATGACCGAGAAGCAGTCGCTCTCGCTGCTCGACATCCCGATGGGTTCGGCGCCGCCCCAGTTCGACGCGCTGCGCCCGGACACCGACCTGGTGACGCTGACCATCGGCGGCAACGACGCCGGCCTGGTCGGCATCGCGCAGAAGTGCACCACCCTCGACCCGAACGCCACTCCGTGCAAGGAGAAGTACAACGAGGGCGGAGTGGACCAGGTGGCGCAGCGCATCGCGGAGTTCGCGCCGAAGCTGGGAACCGTGCTGGACACCATCCACCAGCGTTCGCCGCAGGCCCGGGTGGTCGTGACGGGCTACGGCCTCTACATCAAGCCCGGCGGCTGCTGGCCGACGCAACCGGTGCTGCCGGTGGACGCCGACTTCCTGCAGGGCAGCGTCGACCGGATGAACGCGACGATCGCCGAGCAGAGCGCCGCGCACGGCGCCGAGTACATCGACCTGGCCACGCCCAGCAAGGGGCACGACTCCTGCCAGGAGCCGTCGGACCGGTGGGTCGAGGGGTACGTCCCGACCTCGCTCGCCGCCCCGCTGCACCCCAACCGGAACGGCGAGGCGAACTACGCGGCCGTCATCGGCGCGCACATCCAGGGGAGCTGATCCCCGTTGCGGCAGCGACTGCTGCACGGGCTGATGGCGGCGGCGCTCTGCGCCGCCGCCACGCTCGTACCGTCCGCGCCCCCGGCACGGGCCGCCGCACCGCACACACCGGGCTGTGATCCGCTGGCAGCCGCCGAGTGTCTGCTGCCGTTCCCGAACGACTGGTACACCCGGCCCGACCCCGGCACCGACACCGGGCGCCGGGTGGCCTTCGGCACCGCCGACCTCCCCCGCACCGCGGGCGGCGGCGCCATCGACCCCACGGCCTGGAACCGGTCCGACGGCTTCTCCCCCGGCTCCGCCCTGATCGCACAGGTTCCCGGCGTCGACCTGACGGCGACCGGAGCGGCCCCGCTCACCGACATCGGCCGCTCCCTCGCCCCGGACGCCCCCGTCGTCCTGCTCGACACCGGGACCGGCGAGCGGTGGCCGTACTGGGCCGAACTCGACGCGAACGCCACCGATACCTCCCGCCGGGCGCTGCTGGTCCACCCCGCCCGCAACTTCCGCGACGGCCACCACTACGCCGTCGCCCTGCGGCGGCTGAAGGACGACGCGGGACGCACGATCCCGGCCGCCGCCCCGTTCGCCGCCGTCGCCGGCGGGGCACTGCCGACGGGTCACCCGCTGCATGCCCGGCAACGCCAACTGCGCCCGGCGCTCGCGGCACTGCACAGCGCCGGGGTGTCCTCCGAGGATCTGTACCTCGCCTGGGACTTCACCGTCGCGAGCACCCGCAGCCTCACCGGTGACCTCTTCGCCCTCCGCGACGACGCGTTCCGCCGTCTCGGCGGCCGTGCCCCCGATGCCGACATCACCGACGTCACGGACCTCACCGTCGAACAGGATCCGCGGATCGCCCGCGAGGTGACCGGACGGATCCGGGTGCCCAGCTACCTGGACCGGCCCGGCGGCCCGCCCGGCTCCGTCCTGCACCGGGGCCGCGACGGAAAACCACGCCGGCTCCCGCACCACACCCAGGTCGCCACGTTCCGCTGCGAGATCCCGCGCGCCGCGTTCCGCACCCCCTCCCGGCCCTCCCTCTACGGGCACGGCCTCCTCGGCCGCCGCTCCGAGGTCGGCGCGGGCAACGTCAGGGCGATGGCGGCGGAGGGCGACTTCACGTTCTGCGCGACGGACTGGATCGGGATGGCCGAGGAGGACATCCCCGTGGTCCTCGGCGCGCTCGCGGACCCGAACCTCTTCCCCGCCGTCCCGGAGCGCACCGAACAGGGCATGCTGAACGCCCTCTTCCTGGCCCGCGCCCTGATCCACCCCCGCGGGCTGACCACCGACGCCGCCTTCCGCGACGACACCGGCCGCCCGCTCGTCGACCTCCGGCACGGCGTCGCATACGACGGGAACAGCCAGGGCGGCATCCTCGGCGGCGCCCTGCTGGCCGCCTCGCCCGACATCCGGCGCGGGGTCCTCGGCGTCACCGGCATGAACTACGGCCTGCTCCTCAACCGCAGCGCCGACTTCGCACCGTTCCAGCAGGTACTGGACCGGTCCTACCCGGACAAGCTGCGCCAGCAGATCGTCCTCCAGCTCTTCCAGATGGTGTGGGACCGGGGCGAGACCGACGGGTACGCGAACCGCCTCACCGACCACCACCAGGTGCTGATGCACATCGCGTACGGGGACCACCAGGTCGCGAACGCGGCGGCCGACGTGGAGGCGCGCACCGTCGGCGCCCGGCTGCTCGCCCCCGCACTCGCGCCCGGCCGCAGCCCGGACACCGTCCCGTACTGGGGCATCAGGCCCCTCAAACGCACCGAACTGCCCTACCGGGGCTCCGCGATGACGGTGTGGGACAGCGGCACACCGTCGCCCCCGACCACCAACACCCCGCCCACCGAACCGGAGTACGGCCACGATCCGCACTCCGACCCCCGCAACTCGTCGGCCGCACGTCAGCAGAAGGCCACCTTCCTGACCACCGGCCGTGTCCTCGATGTCTGCGGCAACACGCCGTGCACCGCCGTCCCCACCTCCTGACACCCCCCACCCCGACAGGGATGCAGACAAGGAGCACCATGCGTACGCACCGCATCGTCCAGGCCGCCGTCGCGGCCACTCTGCTCGCCGGCACGGTCCTCGTCCCGCCCGCGCTCGCCGCCACCCCGGCAGGCGCACCGGCGGCGAGCGCCGAGGCCGGCGCGCGGGCCGCAACCGTGCCGTTCACCGCGGCCACCGCCCGGCGCGACGCCGACGGCGGCCACACCCTCTCCTGGTCGTCCCCGGCCGGTTCGGTGACCGTCACCGCCGTCACCTCCCCCGACGCCACCACCGGCACCCCGGTGGGCAGCGGCCCCGGCACCGGATCGCTGACCGTCCCGGCCGCCGCCCTCTCCGGGACCGGACGCTGGTACTTCCGGCTGACGCCGGACAGCGGCTCCTCCCTCGTCGTCGCCGAGCGCTCGCTCGGGATCGACTCCGCCCGCAACTTCCGGGACGTCGGCGGCTACCGCACCACAGACGGCCGCTGGGTGCGCCCCGGCCTGGTCTACCGCTCCAACAAGCTCGACAAGCTGACCGACGCCGAGCAGCAGCGCCTGCTCTCCCAGCGGCTCACCCTCGACGTGGACCTGCGCAACGCGGTGGAACGGCACGACGATCCCGACCGGGTGCCCGCCGGGGTGAAGTACCAGGTCGCCGACGTGGTGTCGCTCAGCCACGGCCTCCGCTTCCACGACTCGGCGCTGATGACCCTGGCCGAGGCCATCGCCGCCGGACTGTTCTCCGGATCGTCCGACCTCGGCCAGTCCATCGGCTACCCGTTCATGGTCAACTTCGTGGGCGCCGACTACGCGTTCCGGGACCTGCTCACGGCCGTCGCGACGAACGACTCGGGCGCGACGGTCTTCCACTGCAGCTCGGGCAAGGACCGCACCGGCTGGGGCACCGCCGTCCTGCTCACCCTGCTCGGCGTCCCGCGCGAGACCGTCGAGGCGGACTACCTCGCCAGCAACCAGTACACCGGCAACCCGAAGGCCGTCGAGCTGAGCTGGCTGCGGGCGGCGTTCGCGGAGGTCGACCACATCTACGGAGACTTCGACACCTACGTGCGCGACGGCCTGAAGCTCGACGACGCGACGGTGGCCGCGCTGCGCGCCAAGCTGCTGACCGACTGACGCATCATGTGCCGGCGGGCGGCCGCCCGTCGGCCGTCAGCACATCGGGTACCGGTCGTCCGGCCAGTCGACCGCGTGCGCGAACTCCAGGCACAGATCGTCGGCGACCTCGGCGATCACGCCCCGGCCCTCGGTCGCCACCAGCCAGGACGACGGGAGGTGCACGTCACCGTGGCGGGCGCCGACCAGGTTGCCGCAGATCGCACCGGTGGAATCACTGTCGCCGGAGTGGTTGACCGAGAGCAGCAGCGCCCCGCCCACCTGATCGGCGTCCGGCAGTGCCAGCGCGCAGTACACGGCGATGGCCAGGGCCTCCTCGGCGACCCAGCCCGCGCCCAGCGTCTCCACCTTCTCGGCCGTGGGCCGCCCGTCGGCGGCCAGCTCGACGGCCGCGCGCAGCGCCGCGGTGGTCTCCTCGTGGCCCGGGTGCCGGCCCAGCAGTTCCATGGCCCGCAGCACCGCGCCGGCCATGGAGTCGCCCTCTAGGAGGTGGGTGACGACCGCGGCGAGCGCCCCGGCCGCGTACCCGCCGGTCGGATGGCCGTGGGTGATCTGTGCGCACCAGTAGGCGAGCCGGAAGCCCTCCTCGGCGTCCCGCGCCACGAGTCCGAACGGGGCGGACCGCATCACGGTGCCGCACCCCTTGGAGCCGGTGTTCACCGGACCGGGCGCACCGAGCCGGTCCACCGGTTCCGGAACGTGACCGGTGGCGAGGCCGGTCAGGCAGGCGTTGCCGGGGGCCCGGCGCGCGTACAGCCAGGGCTGCCGCCGGAGCCAGCCGGTCCGCACCTGGTCGTCGCCCCCGCGCACCGGCGGGGCGGGGTGGTTCTGCGTGTCCAGCCAGCGCAGATAGGCGTTGCGCACGATCCCGGTCTCGGCGCCGCCGATGCCCTTCGCCGCCGCCCGGGAGTGGGCCCTGATCAGCGCTTCGGCCGTGAACAAGGTCATCTGGGTGTCGTCCGTGATCCGGCCGACGACGCCCTCGTCGTCCGCGATCGGTCCGCGCACCCCATGTTCACCGTGTGCGCGCCGAATACCGGCGAGCGAAAGGAACTCCACCGGATTGCCCAGCGCGTCCCCGATCGCCCCGCCCAGCAGACAGCCCCGCACCCGCGCCCTGCGGTCCGTACGGTCCTCCCACGATGCGCCGTTCACGCACGATCCCCTCGAATCGATGTCGACATGTCCCCATGCCCTCATATCCCCAAATCGCTGCCGCGGGTCCATCCTGGTAGGTGAGGCGATCACCATGCGTACCGGTAACGAACCGACGACGGCCCGCAGTCCTCTGCGGCTGCGGCTGTGCCTGAGTCTATGGGGGCTGGCCTGGGCAGTCTTCGGCCTGACGGCCTTCACCCTGACCGGACGCCCGGGCTGGGCCGCCGCCTGCGGCCTGTTTCTCGTGCTGGTCCTCGTGGATCTCGCGGTGATCATCCACCACATCCACCAGGGCCCGCACTACCAGCCCGGACGCGACATCCCGCCGTACGAACCCGACCACGGCGGGCCCGGCAGGTACGGTCACTGACCCGGCCCGCCGCCGGACGGCGGGCACCCGGGGGCGGTCAGTCCGCCGTGCGGAAGCGGGCCGCCCTCAGGTACTCCGGCTTCGGGTCGAGCGCGGCGGCCAGCCGGAAGTGGCGGGAGGCCCGATCGGTGCGACCGGAGCGCTCGAAGGTGCGGGCGAGTGCGAAGTGGGCGCAGGCGTTGTCCGGTTCACGCTCCAAAACGAGCTCGAACTCCAACTCGGCCGGGCACAGTTGGGCGGCGGCGAAGAACGCGCGGGCGCGCAGCAGCCGGGCCGCGGTGTTCTCGGGATGGGCCGCGATCACCGGGTCCAGAAGCTTGACCGCGCCCCGCGGGTCGCGTGCGGCCGGCAGACGCTCCGCCGCGCGGAAGTCGATCACATTCGTTTCCGGGGTCCTCCCGGGCACGTGGGCACCTTCCCTCCCTCCCCGGAGCGTCGGCGCGGGGCCGCTGTCCGGCATCCGGCACACCGGACGACGCGCCCGGGATCCACCCGGCGCGACGCCCCGTCAGCCCTTGGCCGCGGCCCGCCGGGTCAGCTCCGACCACACCGCGCGCACCTGCGGCTCCAGTTCCGCCAGCGGGCCGTCGTTGTCGATGACCAGATCGGCAACGGCACGCCGCTCCTCCCGGGTCGCCTGTGCGGACATCCGGGCACGGGCCTCGGGCTCGGTCATGCCGCGCAGCCGGACGAGCCGGTCGAGCTGGGTCCGCGGGCCGGCGTCCACCACGACGACGAGGTCGTAGAGCGGTGCGAGGCCGTTCTCGGTGAGGAGGGGGACGTCGTGGACGACGATCGCATCCTCGCCCGCGGCCTGTTCCAGTTCGGCGGAACGGGCGCCGACCAGCGGGTGGACGATCGCGTTGAGGACGGCGAGCCGGTCGGGGTCGGAGAAGACGATCGAGCCGAGTTTCGGACGGTCCAGTGCGCCGTCGGCGGTGAGGACATCGGCGCCGAAGGCATCGACGACGGCCGCGAGCCCGGGCGTGCCCGGCTCGACGACCTCGCGCGCGATCCGGTCCGCGTCGATCAGCACGGCCCCGTGGCCGACGAGCAGCCGTGACACTTCGCTCTTGCCGGCGCCGATCCCGCCGGTCAGGCCCACCTTCAGCATGCCGGGAAGCCTAGTGCCCCGCCGGGTTCCCGCACGGAGCGGGCCCCGGGCACCCGCTCACGCGTCTCCCTCGCGCTCCGCGAGGAACCGCTCGAATTCGAGGCCGATCTCGTCGGCGGACGGCAGGTCGACCGGCTCGGCGACCAGATTGCCCCGGGTCTCGGAGCCCGCGACAGCGTCGTACTGGTGCTCAAGTCCCTCGACGAGCGAGACGAGCTCCTCGTCCCCCTGGCCGATCTGCCGCTCGATCTCGGTCTGGGTGCGGTGGGCCTCCGTGCGCAGGGCGTGGGCGACGGCCGGCAGGACCAGGCCGGTCGCGGCCGTGATCGCCTCCAGCGCGGCGAGCGCCGCGTCCGGATAGGCGGAGCGGGCGACGTAGTGCGGTACATGGGCGGCGACGCCGAGGACGTCGTGTCCCGCCTCCATCAGCCGGTATTCGACCAAGGCGGCGGCGGATCCCGGGACCTGCGCCTCGTCGAACGGGCTGCGGTGGCCGGGCATCAGGTCCGTGCGGTTGCCGTGCGGGGTGATGCCGACGGGGCGGGTGTGCGGGACGCCCATCGGGATGCCGTGGAAGGTGACCGCGAGACGGACGCCGAGGCGCTCGACGATCTGCTCGACGGCTGCGGCGAACCGCTCCCACTCCACGTCCGGCTCCGGACCGGAGAGCAGCAGGAAGGGGGCGCCGGTGGCGTCCTGGACGACCCGGACCTCCAGTGCCGGGGTCTCGTAGGCCGTCCAGCGGTCGCGCCGGAAGGTCAGCAGCGGACGCCGCGCGCGGTAGTCGACGAGCCGGTCGTGGTCGAAACGGGCGACGACCTGGTGCGGCAGCGTTTCCAGCAGGCCGTCGACGATCTGCTCGCCGGTCTCGCCCGCGTCGATGTACCCGTCGAAGTGGTAGAGCATGACCAGACCGGCCGACTCCTGGGCCAGCGCCATGTCGACGACGGCCAGCCCCTTCGGCTCCCATTCGTACAAACTCTGCGGATCAGGCACGGTTACCGCTCCTCCTCGTGTTCCTGCACAAGAACGTCAGGCGGGGCACGGGCATTCCCGGAGCGTGCCCCCACGCCCGACGGTTCATGCCGGCAACCTATGCGAGACGGCGGGCGTACACGGTCATCCCCGCTCTGCGCGCCGGGACGATCACCTCGCCGCACCACGGAACATCCGCACGACGGCGGGCCGATGGCTGCGGCGTCGAACGTCACCCGGATGAACTCGCGCGCATGGGCGTCGAGTTCACGCGACCTTCGGCACCCCGCGGGCCGAGCCCCGCGACCGGGGGCTGCGGGGCCCGCCATTTCCCTTTCCCATCAAGGGACTTGGACCACGCACCGGAAAACCGTGGACGTCCGACCACCGCACCTTCACCACCCCGCCCGTCGGCTCCGCGCCACCGCCCTCCCCAGCGCTGGTCCATACCTTGACAGGGCAGCAGGGCGTCCATACCGTCACTCGGCAGCAAGTTCAGGGACTCGCACCGCATTCATGTACGAGAACGCCGCTGTTCCCCCCACGAGCACAGCACGTACCGAGCATCTCTCGAACTCCTCCGACGGGAAGGCCTCCATGCTCACCCGCGTCCTGCTCCCCGCCCTGCTGGCCTCCGCACTGCTCACCACCGGCGGCCTCGCCCCCACCGCCGCCACCGCCGCCCCGGCCGCCGCAGTGGTCGACGTGAGCACCGCCGCACAGCTCAAGTCCGCCCTCGCCGCCGCGGCACCAGGAGTCACGATCCGGCTCGCCGACGGCACCTACCGCGGCAACTTCAAGGCGACCGCACCCGGCACCGCCTCCGCCAGGATCACCCTCACCGGCTCCGCCCTGGCGATCCTGACCACCGGCGGCGGCTACGGCCTGCACCTCGACGGCGCCTCCTACTGGACCGTCCGGGGCGTCACCGTCACCGGCGGCCAGAAGGGCATCATGGCCGACGCCGCCACCGGCGTCGTGATCGATTCCGTGACCGTGCACGACCTGGACATGGAGGGCGTCCACTTCCGCAGGTCCAGCAGGAACGGCGTCATCAAGAACTCACGGATCCACGACACCGGGCACGACGGCCGCGGCATGGGCGAAGGCGTCTACGTCGGCACGGCCGGCGACCTCTCCGACCGGAGCGATGGGATCCAGATCCTGAACAACACGATCGGCCCCGGGGTCGGCGGCGAGAACGTCGACATCAAGGAGGGCACCACCGGGGCGAGGATCACCGGCAACACCTTCGACGGCAGCGGACTGACCGGGTGCCAACTACGACGACTCCTGGGTCGATGTGAAGGGCAACGACGTCCTGGTCGAGGGCAACAGGGGCTCCCGCACGACCAACAACGGCTACGAGACCCACACCCAGCAGAGCGGCTGGGGCTGCGGCACGGTCTTCCGCGACAACGCCTCGGACCTGTCCGGTTCCACCGGCGACCGGCGGATCGCCATCAACGTCACGAACTTCGGCGCGAACTGCCCGACCACCGTCCACAGCAGCAACACCGTCACCGGCGGCAAGGGGCTGACCAACATCGTGGTCACGCCGTAGCAGCCCCCGTGACACCGTCGCGAACACAGGTCCGCGGACACGTATGAGGCCCGTCCCCCGAAGGGAACGGGCCTCACCGTCAGCTGGTCCGGTCAATCACCGACCGGCGATGCGGCGGATCAGAGCGTCAGCTCTGGCCACCCGCCAGCTTCTCGCGCAGGGCGGCCAGGGCCTCGTCCGACGCCAGGGCGCCGGAGTTGTCCGCGGACTCCGAGGAGTACGAGCCACCGCTGCCGCCGGAGGCGGCCGGGGCACCGCCGGCCGGGGCGGCAGCGCCCTCGGCAGCAGCGGCCTCGTCGGCCTCGCGGGACTTGATGACCTGGGCCTGGTGCTGCTCGAAGCGCTGCTGCGCCTCGGCGTACTGCGTCTCCCACGCCTCGCGCTGAGCCTCGTAGCCCTCGAGCCAGTCGTTGGTCTCGGGGTCGAAGCCCTCGGGGTAGATGTAGTTGCCCTGGTCGTCGTAGGACGCGGCCATGCCGTACAGGGTCGGGTCGAACTCGACCGAGGCCGGGTCGGCACCGAACGACTCGTTGGCCTGCTTCAGCGAGAGGCTGATGCGGCGGCGCTCCAGGTCGATGTCGATGACCTTGACGAAGATCTCGTCGTTGACCTGGACGACCTGCTCCGGGATCTCCACGTGGCGCTCGGCCAGCTCGGAGATGTGGACCAGGCCCTCGATGCCCTCGTCGACGCGGACGAACGCACCGAACGGAACGAGCTTGGTGACCTTACCGGGAACGACCTGCCCGATCTGGTGCGTGCGGGCGAACTGCTGCCACGGGTCTTCCTGCGTCGCCTTGAGCGACAGGGAGACGCGCTCGCGGTCCATGTCGACGTCGAGGACCTCGACCGTGACCTCCTGGCCGACCTCGACGACCTCGGAGGGGTGGTCGATGTGCTTCCAGGACAGCTCGGAGACGTGCACGAGACCGTCGACGCCACCGAGGTCCACGAACGCACCGAAGTTGACGATCGAGGAGACGACGCCGGAGCGGACCTGGCCCTTCTGCAGGGTCGTGAGGAACGTCTGGCGGACCTCGCTCTGGGTCTGCTCCAGCCAGGCACGGCGGGACAGGACCACGTTGTTGCGGTTCTTGTCCAGCTCGATGATCTTGGCCTCGAGCTCCTTGCCCACGTAGGGCTGGAGGTCACGGACACGACGCATCTCGACGAGGGACGCCGGCAGGAAGCCACGGAGGCCGATGTCGAGGATGAGACCACCCTTGACGACCTCGATGACGGTACCGGTGACGATGCCGTCCTCTTCCTTGATCTTCTCGATCGTGCCCCAGGCACGCTCGTACTGAGCGCGCTTCTTGGACAGGATCAGGCGGCCTTCCTTGTCCTCCTTCTGGAGAACCAGGGCCTCGATCTCGTCGCCGACCTTGACGACCTCGTTGGGGTCGACGTCGTGCTTGATCGAGAGCTCGCGGGAGGGGATGACGCCTTCGGTCTTGTAACCGATGTCGAGCAGGACCTCGTCCCGGTCGACCTTCACGATGACGCCGTCGACGATGTCGCCGTCGTTGAAGTACTTGATCGTCTCGTCGATCGCGGCGAGGAAGGCTTCCTCGTTACCGATGTCGTTGACCGCTACCTGCGGGGTGGTGGCGGTGGTCTCGGTGCTGCTCGTCATGTGGGAAAGGGCTCCGGTACGGACAGTGAGTCGTAGGTACTGCTACGCCAGGAGCCCGTATCGCCTCTGCAGAAGCCGGACAGCCCGGGAAGCACCGGACCCGCCGAACGGGAGGCGCCTCGTGAACCGAGGGGACATACATGCAGATGCGAGCGCGACCTGCTAGGTCTGAGGCGCGCAGGCTCGCAGCGCAACTTGTAGCATACGGGGGCGGCCGGGCACGGTCAATGCGCGAAGGCACACACCAAGGGCGCACCGGACCATATCCGGCAGATTTCGTGTTCTCCGGTGCCGTGTCGGCTGCGGGAGACCGTCCATGGGCACGGAGCCCCGCCGACGGACGACCCCTGGTGCGTATCGCGTACGACGGGGTGAAGGCAAACTACAACGACGGACCCGATGAGCCAAGAGATGTACACCTCCGAGCCCGAGGCGACACGCCGGGACGCCTCGGAGACCGAGAGCAGCCGGGCCAGTCGCGGCTGGTGGGACCGGAACGCCGACGAGTACCAGGGCGACCACGGCGCCTTCCTCGGCGACGACCGCTTCGTCTGGGGCCCCGAGGGGCTCGACGAGGCCGAGGCCGGCCTGCTCGGCCCGGCCGGGTCGCTGAAGGGCCTGGACGTCCTGGAGATCGGCGCGGGTGCCGCGCAGTGCTCGCGCTGGCTGGCCGCCCGGGGCGCCCACCCGGTCGCCCTGGACCTGTCGCACCGGCAGTTGCAGCACGCGCTGCGGATCGGCGGCGACGTCCCGCTGGTGGAGGCGGACGCCGGGGTGCTGCCGTTCCGGGACGGGTCGTTCGACCTCGCGTGCTCGGCCTACGGCGCGGTGCCGTTCGTCGCCGACCCCGTGCGGGTGTTCCGCGAGGTCCACCGGGTGCTGCGGCCGGGCGGGCGCTGGGTGTTCTCGGTGACGCATCCGGTGCGCTGGGCCTTCCCGGACGAGCCGGGGCCCGAGGGCCTGTCGGTCGCGGCCTCCTACTTCGACCGCACGCCCTACGTCGAGCAGGACGAGCGGGGCGAGGCCGTGTACGTCGAGCACCACCGGACGCTGGGCGACCGGGTGCGGGACGTGGTCGCGGGCGGCTTCCGGCTGGTCGACCTCGTCGAACCGGAGTGGCCCGCCTGGAACCACCAGGAGTGGGGCGGCTGGTCCCCGCTGCGCGGCAACCTGATCCCGGGCACGGCGATCTTCGTCTGCGAGCGGGACTGACGACCCGGGCCCGGGAACGGGCGGCTGCGGCGCCCCGTACGAGACTGGGGGCGTGATCCGTACCGACGCCCTGCGACAACTGCCCGTACGCACCGCCCTGCCCGCCCTGGGGCGGGCCCTCGACGGACACGGCACCGCGGTGCTGTGCGCACCGCCCGGCACCGGCAAGACCACCCTGGTGCCCCTGGCCCTGGCCGGTCTGACCGGTGACGGCCCGATCCGCCGGGTGGTGGTCGCCGAGCCGCGGCGGATCGCGGCGCGGGCCGCGGCACGGCGGATGGCCTGGCTCGTCGGGGAGGACGTCGGCGGGCGGGTGGGCTTCACGGTCCGCGGGGAGCGGGCTGCGGGGCGCGAGACCGTGGTGGAGGTGGTCACCACCGGGGTACTGCTCCAGCGGCTCCAGCGCGACCAGGAGCTGGCCGGGGTCGACGCGGTGATCGTCGACGAGTGCCACGAGCGGCACCTGGACGCGGACACGGTCGCCGCGTTCCTGCTCGACGTGCGCGAGACGCTCCGGCCCGATCTGCGGCTCGTCGCCGCCTCCGCGACGACGGACGCGGCGGGCTGGGCCCGGCTGCTGGGCGACGCCCCGGTGGTGGAGGCGCGGGGTGTCTCGCACCCGGTGGAGGCGGTGTGGGCACCGCCCACGGGGCAGGTGCGGCCGCCGCACGGGATGCACGTCGATCCGGTGCTGCTCGGGCATGTAGCGGCGACGGTGCGGCGGGCGCTCGCCGAACGCGACGGCGACGTGCTGTGCTTCCTGCCCGGTGTCGGCGAGATCGGCCGGGTGGCGGGGATGCTCGCGGGGGTGGACGCCGAGGTGCTCCAGGTGCACGGACGGGCCCCGGCGGCAGTGCAGGACGCCGTGCTGGCCGGGTCGTCCGACGGTCGGCGGGTGGTGCTGGCGACCGCGGTCGCGGAGTCGTCGCTGACGGTGCCCGGGGTGCGCGTGGTGGTGGATTCGGGGCTGGCCAGGGAGCCCCGCACGGATCACGCACGGGGGCTGGGCGCGCTGACGACCGTACGGGCCTCGCAGGCGACGGGGAGGCAGCGGGCGGGGCGGGCCGGACGCGAGGCGCCCGGGGTGGTGTACCGGTGCTGGCAGCAGGCGGAGGACGGGCGGCTCGCACGGTTCCCGTCCCCGGAGATCGCGGTCGCCGATCTGACCGCGTTCGCCCTCCAGGCGGCCTGCTGGGGCGATCCGGATGCCTCGCGGCTGGCACTGCTCGACCCGCCGCCGGCCGGGGCGATGGCGGCGGCGCGCGAGGTGCTGGCGGCAGTCGGCGCGGTGGACGCACGGGGGCGGGCCACGGAGCGCGGCGTGCGGATGTCCCGGCTGGGGCTGCATCCGCGGCTGGCCCGGGCGCTGCTGGACGGCGCCGCCGAGGTGGGCGGGCGGCGGGCGGCCGAGACGGTGGCGCTGCTGAGCGAGGAACCGCCGCGCGCGTACGGGGACGATCTGGCCGCGGCGCTGCGTACGGCCCGGCGCGGCGGGGACGGCTATGCGGCGCGCTGGCGGCAGGAGGTCCGGCGGCTCTCCGCCGCGGTCGGGGGGACCGGGGACGCCGTTGCCGACGATGCCGCCGTGGGCCTGGTGGCCGCGCTGGCGTTCCCGGAGCGGGTGGCGCGGGCGCGGGGTGCGGGCGCGTTCCTGATGGCGTCGGGGACGGGTGCGCAGGTCGGCGAGGGGTCCGGGCTGCACCGTGCGTCGTGGCTGGCGGTCGCGGTCGCCGACCGGCCCGCCCATGCGGCGTCCGCGCGGGTGCGGCTCGCCGCCGTGATCCATGAGGACACCGCCCGCGCGGCCGCCGGGCACGTGCGGGTCACGGGCGAGGAGGTCCGCTGGGCGGACGGCGATGTGGTGGCCCGTCGGGTCGAGCGGCTGGGCGCGATCGAGCTGTCGGTGCGTCCGTTGCGGGAGCCGGCGCCCGACGCGGTGCGCGAGGCGCTGGCCGAGGGGATGCGGCGCGAGGGCCTGGGGCTGCTGCGCTGGACGCGGGAGGCGGAGCATCTGCGGGAACGGCTCGCGTTTCTGCGCCGGACGGTGGGGGCGCCCTGGCCGGACATGTCGGACGCCGCGCTGGTGGCCCGTGCCGGGGACTGGCTGGAGCCCGAGTTGTCACGGGCCCGGCGGCGTTCGGATCTGGCGCGGATCGACGCCGGGCAGGCGCTGCGGCGGCTGCTGCCGTGGGCGACGGGCGACGCGGCCCGGCTGGACGAGCTGGCGCCGGAGCGGATCGAGGTGCCGAGCGGCTCCCGGATCAGGGTGGACTACGGCGGGGAGCAGCCGGTGCTCGCGGTGAAGCTCCAGGAGTTGTTCGGCCTGCGGGAGACGCCGAGCGTGGCCGGGGTACCGGTGCTGGTCCATCTCCTGTCCCCCGCCGGCCGGCCCGCAGCGGTCACCGCGGACCTGGCGTCGTTCTGGCGGGACGGCTACCGGGCGGTGCGGGCGGAACTGCGCGGCCGCTATCCGAAGCATCCGTGGCCGGAGGATCCCACGACGGTGGCGGCGACGCGGTTCACCAAACGGGCCGGGCGGTAGGCGGCGGGTCCCGGGGCGCCGCCCCTCCCCCGTCCCGGCGCCCCGGTTCAGGCGGGGGCGGGCGCCGGGTCGGGGGCGGCCGCCGTCGTGTCGTCGTGACGTTCGCCGTCCGGTCGGCGTGAGCGCGCCTCCAGCCACAGGGCGAGGAGCAGCAGCAGCGCGCCGAGGACCAGGAAGCCCCACGGCAGGTACGAGGTGAGCAGCAGGACCAGCACCCGCTGGGACTTGACGAGGGCGACGGTCGAGTCGACGTAGTCCTCGCGCATCTTCACGTGTCCGGCGAACACGGTGACGGTGTCCTGCGGCATCCCCATCGCCTTGGCGTTGCGCAGCTCCTCCCGGTGCACCTCCTCGCCGTTGACGGGTGCTCCGGTGACCGGGTCGACCCAGAACATCCGCTTGGTGGTGTACCAGCGGGTCATGCCGGTCTTCGCGATCTGCTCCGGGGTGACGCCCTTGATGGGCATCTTCTTCGGCATCGGAACCCTGGTCCACGGGACGGTCTGCTCGAAGTAGTAGACGTCCATGCCGCGGAAGGTGCGGGTGCCCCGATAGTGGATGGGTGAGCTGGTGCGGGCCTGCGCGTCGAAGTACTCGTAGTCGCGTTTCTCGGTGAGGAAGGGCCATTTGAACTCGATGCCCTCGCGCCTGACCGGGTCGCCGTCGACCATCTCGCCGGTGGCGTGGACGGGCTCCTGGCTGTGGGCGTCGAAGATGTAGCGCTCGGGGATCTCGGAGACCATCCTGCCGTCCGGGCCGGCCACGAAGCTGAGGGCGTCCCAGACGACGACGTCGCGTCCGGCGTCGCGTTCGATCCGCTCGGACTCCTCCACGTTGCCCTTGAGGGTCTGCACGATGGTGACCCGGGGCACCTGCTTGACCTTCATGTTGTCGTTGTAGTCGAGGAGGGTGGCGGGCTTCGCCTCCATCACCGTCTCCTGGTACTGGCTGGGCGGTATCTTCGCCAGCCTCGGGAAGGCGTACCAGCGCAGCAGGGGCGCCATGGCGGTGAAGAAGACGGCGAGGGCCAGGAGTACGAGGCTGGCTCGGCGGCGCATGGTGGTGCCCTCCTTCTGCTTCTGCGGCCTCTGCCGCTTCGTGCGGTGCCGACCGCTCGCGGTCACCGGTTCCCGGGACTCGGGACGGTGGTCAGCAGGGGTTCGGGCGAGGTCTTTCCGGGCGGGGCGCCGATCGCGGCGGCGGTGAGGACGAGCGCGAGGGCCGCGGTGAGTCCGATCGCGGCGGCGACGAGGGCACGCATGTCGGGCCTCCCGGTGAGCGCGAATCTGATGGTGCGTCAGGATTGGGGCACCGTAGCAACACGGGCGCGAGAGGGGAACACGTGGAACGGCCCCTCTGCCGGGTGGCGGAGGGGCCGTGGTGGTGCCGTGGTGGTGGGGGTCAGGCGGCGGGGGCCTCGACCGTGAGCTCGACGATCAGCGTGGCGCCGTCCTCGGTGGTGAGGCGCAGCTTGTACGTGCCTTCGGTGCCGTCGGCGTGGATCTTCGGGAGCGTCAACCTGCCGTCCTTGTCCGTCCGCAGGTCGGTGAGGGTGCGGACCGCCTTGCCGTCCGCGTCCTCGAAGTACGGGCCCTTGTCGTTCTCGACCGGCTCGTCGGCGTCGGTGATCATGGTGGCGGTGACCGCGACGCCCGCGGCGACCGCGTCCTTGTAGGTGGCCGCGATCTCGACGGTGTCGGCGAACTCCGTGCCGGGTGCGGCGGTAAGGACCTTGTCGTCGGTCCGGACGATCGCGTCGGCCCGGCGGGCGCCGACGGTCGCGGTGTAGGTGACGGCGGGCAGCGAGCGGCCGGTGGCGACGGCCCGCACGGTGAACGTGCCGGTCTTCTCGCCCGCCTTCAGCACCGGGGCGGTGACCGTCCCGTCGGCTCCGGTGAGGAGGGTGACGGTGCTCTTCTTGCCGGTGAAGGCGGCGTCCGTGTCGCCGGTGACCGTGAAGGTGACGGAGACCTTGGCGAGCGGGCCGCCGAGGCTGTTCTCGGCCCGCACCTTGATCCGCTCGGCGAACTCGCCGCCTGCGGTGGCGGTCAGGGGGCCGGTGCCCGCGTTCTCCACCTTGGCAAGGGTCGGGGTCGGGGTCGGGGTCGGCGTGGGCGTCGGCGACGGGTCGGTGCCGCCGCCCGGCTTCGTCGGATCGGGGCCCGGCTTCGGCTTCGACGTCGGCTTCGGCTTCGGCTTCGGCTTCGACGTCGGATGGGTGCTTCCGGACGGCGAGGGGGACGGATTCGTGGTGCCGAGGCCGGGCGGGACCGTGCCGGTGCCGTCGGGGATCTCGTGGGTGCCGCGCTTGTAGTAGTCGAACCAGGAACGGACCGTGCGCAGGTAGGCGTTCGAGTGGTTGTAGCTCAGCACCGCCCGGTCGAGGTCCGCGGCGACGGACAGGTCGCGCGAGCCCGCGCAGAGGTAGTGGCCGGCGGCGAGCGCCGCGTCGTAGACGTTGTTGGGGTCCTTGCTGCCGTCACCGTTGCCGTCCTGGCCCCAGTTCGCCCAGGTGGACGGGATGAACTGCATCGGGCCGACGGCGCGGTCGTGCGTCGCGTCCCCGTCGTACGCCCCGTTGTCGGTGTCCTTGATCAGGGCGAACCCCCGGCCGTCGAGCACCGGGCCGAGGATCGGGGCGAACGTGGTGCCGTTCGCGTCGACGCGTCCGCCGCGGGCGTGGCCGGACTCGACCTTGCCGATCGCCGCGAGCAGTTGCCACGGCAGCCGGCAGGCGGCGTCGCTGTCGGCCAGGCTCTGCTCCGCCTTCTTGTAGGCGGCGAGGACCGAAGCCGGTATGCCGGATTCCGATCGCCCGGTGAGGGGCGACTCGGTCGTGGTGCTCGGCCTGTCGGGCGTGTTCAGCGGCGGCAGGTCCGTGTAGTAGGGCGAGTTGCCGGTGGCCGCGCTGTCGTCGGGCGGCGTCGTCGTGCCCGCCGCCTGCGGGTCGCCGTCGGCGCCGACCAGCGGTGTCCCGGGTGCCCCCGAGGCGGACAGCGCCGCCACGGCAATGGCGGCCACGGCGGTGGTGGTCGCCCCCTTGCGAAGTCGACGACCGAACTGCGCTGCCATACCCGTGGCCCCTCCCCGTCATCGGCTGCCCGCGCTCCCCGGCGCCGGGACTCAGGCGACCCTACGGCACCTCGTGCGGCGGAGGCACGGCACACCGACCGGTTCTTACCTGTTTTTCACGTTCCGGTCGCCAAGTCGTACCGCGGCTGTGCGGTGTACGACGCCGGCGCCGACGCCGTGCGAGGAGGCGAAGGTGCCTCGCGCATACTTGCCGCCATGCCGTTCACACTCAGTCATGCCGCGGCGGTGCTGCCGGGGATGCGGCGCGACGGTACGGCGCGCGGACCGCTCCTCGCATCGGCCCTCGTCGCGGGTTCGTTCGCCCCCGACCTGACGTACTTCGCGGACTCGGTGATCCCCGGCGCCATGGAGTTCGGGCAGGTCACGCATGCGGTGTGGGGCGTGTTCACGGTCGATGTGCTGATCACCGGGGCGGCGGTGGCACTGTGGCTGCTGCTGCGCGAACCGCTGGTGGCGCTGTTGCCGAGGGCCTGGCAGGGGCGGGTCCACTCGTTCCTCCGGGGACGCCCCGGGGGGCGTGGCGGGCATGGCCCGGAGGCCCGGAACGGCCGGGCGGGCGCCCGGATCCGGGAAGGCGGGTGGTT
Source organism: Streptomyces sp. NPDC056061 (assembly GCF_042266885.1). Classification (NCBI taxonomy): domain Bacteria; kingdom Bacillati; phylum Actinomycetota; class Actinomycetes; order Kitasatosporales; family Streptomycetaceae; genus Streptomyces; species Streptomyces sp. NPDC056061. The sequence continues at coordinate 107,147 of NZ_JBHJWQ010000007.1, forward strand.
CGCGCTGTCGGCGGCGATCGGGTCCGTCACCCATGTCGTCTGGGACGCCTTCACCCATCACGACCGCTGGGGCGTGCGACTGGTCCCGGGACTCGACGGGGAGATCGCCGGGTATCCCGTGTTCCAGCTGGTGCAGTACGGCAGTTCGGCGATGGCCCTGGGCGTGCTCGCCCGGTTCACGGCATCGGGGCTGCGGCGCACCGGGCCGCAGCCGGCCCCGCCGGACGTCCCCGTGCTGAGCCGACGCGAGCGCCGCGCGGCGGGGACGCTGCTGGGCGTCTGCGTACTGCTCGGCCTCGCTCATCGATGCGCACGCCGGTACGCGTACTTCGGGCGCGTCGACACCCCGCTGGACATCATCCCGACCGCGTGCTTCGGCGCCGGGGCGGGGCTGGCCGTGGGCCTGGTGCTGTACGGGTTGTGGATGCGGCTGCGGCGGCCGCGCACGCCCGATCCCGCCTCCGCCGACGACGAACGGCCCCGCTCGCCCCGCTGACCCGGGCCGCGCATCCCCGGGCCGCCGGCCCCGGCTGCGGCGCCCCGGCCAGGGACAACGGTGCCGGGACAACGGTGCCGGGACAACGGTGCCGGGACAACGGTGCCGGGACAACGGTGCCGGGACAACGGTGCCGGGACAACGGTGCCGGGCGGGCCGGTTCCGCCCTCGCCCGGCACCACCCTTCCCGGTGCGCCCGTCAGTGCGCGGCGGACTCCCAGTCCGTACCCACACCGACCGACACGTCCAGCGGAGCGCGCAACTGCACGGCCGTGGACATCTCGTGGCGGACGATCTCCTCCACCCGCTCCCGCTCGCCCCGGGCGATCTCCAGAACGATTTCGTCATGGACCTGGAGCAGCATCCGGGACTTCAGCCCCGCCTCCGTCAACGCCCGGTCGACCTGGAGCATGGCGACCTTGACGATGTCCGCCGCCGTGCCCTGGATCGGAGCGTTGAGCGCCATCCGCTCGGCCATCTCACGACGCTGACGGTTGTCGCTGTTGAGATCCGGGAGGTACCGGCGCCGGCCGAAGACCGTCTCGGTGTAGCCGGTGGCCCTTGCCTCCTCCACCACCCGGTGCAGGTAGTCACGCACCCCGCCGAACCGCTCGAAGTAGGTGTCCATCAGGCCGCGCGCCTCACCCGCCTCGATGTTCAGCTGCTGGGAGAGACCGAACGCCGAGAGCCCGTACGCCAGCCCGTAGCTCATCGCCTTGATCTTGCGGCGCATCTCCGGGTCGACGGCCGACTTCTCGACCCCGAACACCTGCGAGGCGACCGTGGTGTGCAGGTCCTCGCCGGAGGTGAACGCCTCGATCAGGCCCGCGTCCTCGGAGAGGTGTGCCATCACCCGCAGTTCGATCTGGCTGTAGTCGGCCGTCATCAGCGACTCAAAGCCCTCGCCGACGACGAAGCCCCGGCGGATGGCCCGGCCCTCGTCCGTACGGACCGGGATGTTCTGCAGGTTGGGGTCGGTGGAGGAGAGCCTGCCGGTCGCCGCCACCGTCTGGTTGAACGTGGTGTGGATACGGCCGTCCGCCGCGATCGTCTTGATCAGACCCTCGACGGTGACCCGCAGCTTCGCCTGCTCGCGGTGGCGCAGCATGATGACCGGCAGCTCGTGTTCCGTCTGCGCGGCGAGCCAGGCCAGGGCATCGGCGTCCGTCGTGTACCCGGTCTTGGTCTTCTTCGTCTTGGGCAGCCCCAGCTCACCGAAGAGGACCTCCTGGAGCTGCTTGGGCGAACCGAGGTTGAACTCCCGGCCGACCGCCGCGTGCGCCTCCTTCACCGCCTGCTGCACCGCACCCGCGAACTGCTGCTCCATGCCTTCCAGATGAGCCCGGTCGGCGGCGATGCCGTGCCGCTCCAGGCGGGCCAGCAGCGCGGACGTCGGCAGTTCCATGTCGTGCAGCAGCTCGGCCGCCCCGACCTCCGCGAGCCGGGTGCCGAATGCCTCGCCCAGATCCAGCACCGCCCGCGCCTGCGCCATCAGGGCGTCGGCCTCGGCCCGGTCGTCCGCACCGAAGGCCAGCTGGCCGTCGGGCGCCGAGGCCGGCACCAGCTCCCGGCCCAGGTACTCCACCGCCAGCGCGTCGAGCGCGAAGGAACGACGGCCCGGCTTGACCAGATAGGCCGCCAGCGCCGTGTCCATCGCGACACCGTCGACCCGCCAGCCGTGCTCCGGGAAGACCCGCATGGCGTTCTTCGCGTTGTGCATGACCTTCGGCCGCGCCGCGTCGGCGATCCACGCGGCAAACGCCCGCTCGTCGCCCTCGTCGAGCTCCGCGGGATCGAACCAGGCGGCAGCACCGCCGGCCGAGGCGAGCGCCACCTCGGTGACCGTACCGGCGCCCAGCGCCCAGGTGTCCACGGTGGCGACACCGAGCGGCTCCCCGCCGTGCTCGGCGAGCCACGGCGCCAGCTCGCCCGCGCCCAGCACCGCACCGTCCAGCTCGACGCCCGCCGCGAGCGCCGGGGACTCGTCCTCAGCCGCGCCCGGATCGACGGCCAGCAGCCGCTCGCGCAGGCTCGGATTGCGAATCTCCAGCACGTCCAGCACCCCCGTCACCGCCGTGCGGTCGTACGGGGCACGCGCCAAGTCCTGCGGGGTCTTCGGCAGCTCCACGTCCCGGACCATCTCCGTCAGCCGACGGTTCAGCCGGACCGCGTCCAGATGGTCACGGAAATTCTGCCCGGCCTTGCCCTTGACCTCCTCCGCCCGCTCCACCAGCTCCGCGAACGAACCGAACTGCTTGATCCACTTCGCCGCGGTCTTCTCCCCCACACCCGGAATACCCGGGAGATTGTCCGACGGGTCACCCCGCAGCGCGGCGAAATCCGGATACTGCTGCGGCGTGAGACCGTACTTCTCCTCGACCTTCTCCGGAGTGAACCGCGTCAGCTCCGAGACGCCCTTCGTCGGGTACAGCACGGTGACGGCGTCCGTGATCAGCTGGAACGAATCCCGGTCGCCCGTGACGATCAGCACCTCGAAACCCGCCGCCTCGGCCTGCGTGGCCAGCGTCGCGATGACATCGTCCGCCTCGAAGCCGTCGACCGCGAAACGATCGGCGCGCATCGCGTCCAGCAGCTCGCCGATCAGCTCGACCTGACCTCGGAACTCGTCCGGGGTCTTCGACCTGTTCGCCTTGTACTCCGGGAACTCCTCCGAGCGCCACGTCTTGCGGGACACGTCGAACGCCACCGCGAAATGCGTCGGCGCCTCGTCACGCAACGTGTTCGCCAGCATCGACGCGAAGCCGTACACCGCATTCGTCGTCTGCCCCGACCCGGTCGTGAAATTCTCCGCGGGCAGCGCAAAGAACGCCCGGTACGCCAGGGAATGCCCGTCCATCAGGAGCAGGCGCGGTCGGTTGTCTGCCGTCTTCTTCGATGCCGTCTCAGCCACGCCCCCGATCCTGCCACGGACCACCGACAAACCCGACCGGACCTCGCTCGGCCTCCCTCACTGTCAGTACCGCGTGACAGGATCGAGGGGCGAACGACAATCGAGGGAGAACGGCCGGCGCACGCCCTGCGGCGCACACCGCGGCCCCGCATCGACCGAAGGGAAGTCCACCATGGCCACGAAGCCGCCCACCGGTGACCCGGTCCAGGACGCACCGCGGGTCGAACCGGCACCGCACGCCGCCGCCGGCCTGCCGGCCGTCGCCCACAGCCTGCTCATCGCCCAACAGCAGATGGGCGCGCGACGCACCGCACAGACCCTCCTCAAGGTCAACCAGAAGAACGGCTTCGACTGCCCCGGCTGCGCCTGGCCCGAGGGCGACAAACGCCACACCGCGGAATTCTGCGAGAACGGCGCCAAGGCCGTCGCCGAGGAGGCGACCCTGCGCCGCGTCACCCCCGAGTTCTTCGCCGCGCACCCGGTCGCCGACCTCGCCGGCCGCAGCGGCTACTGGCTGGGCCAGCAGGGCCGGATCACCCACCCCATGTACCTCCCCGAAGGCGCCGAGCGGTACGAGCCGATCACCTGGCAACGCGCCTTCGACATCATCGCCGAGGAGCTGCGCGCACTCGCCTCCCCCGACGAGGCCGTCTTCTACACCTCGGGCCGCACCAGCAACGAAGCCGCGTTCCTGCTCCAGCTCTTCGCCCGCGAATTCGGCACCAACAACCTCCCCGACTGCTCCAACATGTGCCACGAGTCCTCCGGCTCGGCACTCACCGAGACCATCGGTATCGGCAAGGGCAGCGTCTCCCTCGAAGACCTCCACCGGGCCGACCTGATCATCATCGCCGGACAGAACCCCGGCACCAACCACCCCCGAATGCTCTCCGCCCTGGAAAAGGCCAAGTCCGCCGGCGCAAAGATCATCTCGGTGAACCCGCTGCCCGAGGCCGGCCTGGAACGGTTCAAGAACCCGCAGACCCCGCGCGGCATGCTCAGGGGCACCCCCCTCACCGACCTCTTCCTTCAAATCCGCATCGGCGGCGACCAGGCACTCTTCCGCCTCCTCAACAAACTGATCCTCCGCACCGAAGGCGCCGTCGACGAAACCTTCGTCCGGGAACACACCCACGGCTACGAGGAATTCGCCGCCGCGGCCCACGAAGCCGACTGGGAACAGACCCTCACCGCCACCGGCCTCGACCGCACCGCCATCGAACAGGCCCTCGCCATGGTCCTCGCCTCGAAACGCACCATCGTGTGCTGGGCCATGGGCCTCACCCAGCACAAACACTCCGTCCCCACGATCCGCGAAATCGTCAACTTCCTCCTCCTGCGCGGCAACATCGGCCGCCCCGGCGCCGGAGTCTGCCCCGTCCGCGGCCACTCCAACGTCCAGGGCGACCGCACCATGGGCATCTTCGAACGCCCCTCCCCCGCCTTCCTCGACGCACTCGACAAAGAGTTCTCCATCACCTCACCGCGCCACCACGGCTACGACGTCGTCCGCGCCATCCGGGCACTGCGCGACGGCGACGCCAAGGTCTTCCTCGCCATGGGCGGCAACTTCGTCGCCGCCACCCCCGACACCCAGGTCACCGAGGCCGCGATGCGCCGCGCCCGCCTCACCGTCCACATCTCCACCAAGCTCAACCGCTCGCACGCGGTCACCGGCACCCGGGCCCTGATCCTGCCGACCCTGGGACGCACCGACAAGGACATCCAGGCGAGCGGCAAACAGTTCGTCACGGTCGAGGACTCCATGAGCATGGTCCACGCCTCACGCGGCAACCTCACCCCCGCGAGCCCGCACCTGCTCTCCGAACCCGCCATCGTCGCCCGCCTCGCCCGCGCCGTCCTCGGCCCCACCTCGACCACCCCGTGGGCGGAGTTCGAGAAGGACTACGCCACGATCCGCGACCGCATCTCCCGCGTAGTCCCCGGCTTCGAGGACTTCAACGCCCGCGTCACCCACCCCGGCGGCTTCACCCTCCCCCACGCCCCGCGCGACGAACGCAGCTTCCCCACCACGACCGGCAGGGCCAACTTCACCGCCGCCCCCGTCGAATACCCCGAACTCCCCGAAGGCAGACTGCTGTTGCAGACCCTGCGCTCCCACGACCAGTACAACACCACGGTCTACGGCCTCGACGACCGCTATCGCGGCATCAAGGGCGGCCGCCGCGTCGTCCTCGTCAACCCCGACGACGCCCACGAACTCGCCCTGCCCGACGGCGCCTACACCGACCTCGTCGGCGAATGGAAGGACGGAGTGGAACGCCGCGCCCCGGACTTCCGCGTCGTGCACTACCCGACCGCCCGCGGCTGCGCCGCCGCCTACTACCCCGAGACCAACGTGCTGGTCCCCCTCGACGCCACGGCCGACACCAGCAACACGCCCGCCAGCAAGTCCGTCGTCATCCGTTTCGAGAACGTCCGGGAGCAGAACGCCCGGGAATAGCCCGAGAACGCCCCGGCGCGAGCGAGCGGAAGGGAAACACCATGACGGACGAGCAGGCCGGCGCACCCGACAACACCGCACTACGGGTCGCCCTCTGGCGGGCGATGCACGTCCAGGTGGATCCCCCGAGATCGACCGGCCCGCCACCCAGCCCTGGAAACGCCGTCGCCTCATCGAACTCGGCTACGGCATCCCCGACCGGCTCCGCCTGGTTCCGGTGGACTTCGAGGGCGGCGACTCCTGGCCCGAGCAGCTGGCCGCCGCCGGATTCGACAGCACCCGGCCCGCGGTCGTCGTCTCCACCGGCGTCACCATGTACCTCACCCGGGACGCCACCGCCGCCACCCTGCGCCGGATCGCCGGGCTCGCCCCGGGCACCACGCTCGCCATGACCTTCCTGCCGCCACCCGAACTCGTCGCCCCCGCCGACCGCCCCGGCCTCCGGACGAGCAAGGAAGGCCCCCAGACGTCCGGAACACCGTTCCTCAGCTTCTGCACCCCGCAGGACATGCTGTCCCTGGCCCACGAAGCGGGCTTCGCCGACGCACGGCACGTACCGGGGTCCCTGCTCGCCGATCGCTACTTCGCCGATCGCGGCGACGGTCTGCGCCCGTCGAGCGGAGAGGACTTCCTGCCGGCCACCACCTGACCACCTGCCCCGCGCCCGGAGCGGAAGCCGGACCGGGGACCGGCCAGGGACGGGACGGGAACGGGACGGGGACGGGGCCGGGGACCGGCCAGGGACGGGCCGGGGACGGACCGGGGACCGGCCAGGGACGGGGACGGGGACGGGGCGAGGCCAGGAACAGGAGCGGGAGCGAGGCCGCGCCCCCGTCCCACCTCCCTCCACGACTCAGCTACTAAGCGCCCGCTCAGCCGTCTGATATGAACGGTGCAGACAGCACCGAACCACGAACCACCGCAGACGATCGGAGCCGGACCCCATGGGCGAGCACACCACACCCACGTTCCCCCAGGAGATCATCGACGAGTACGCCGCACTCGGCGTCGACCTCCCCGCCCTCTTCTCCGCCGGCCACCTCGGCGAACGCATGGGCGTCACGATCGTCGAAGCGTCCGCCGACAGGGTCGTCGGCACCATGCCCGTCGAGGGCAACACCCAGCCGTACGGCCTGCTCCACGGCGGCGCCTCCGCCGTCCTCGCCGAAACCCTCGGCTCGGTCGGCTCCATGCTCCACGGCGGCGCCACGAAGATCGCCGTCGGCGTCGACCTGAACTGCACCCACCACCGCGGCGTCCGCAGCGGACTCGTCACGGGCACCGCCACCCCCGTGCACCGCGGCCGCTCCACCGCCACCTACGAAATCGTCATCACCGACGAACACGACAAGCGGGTCTGCACCGCCCGCCTCACCTGCCTGCTCCGCGACGCACCACGCCCCGACGCCGCCTGACCGAAACACAACACATCACGCCGCACACCCCACCTCCCCTGCCCGACCGGAACACAATCCGGTCGGGCAGCCGCATTCCCGCACACAACCACCAAGCAAACAAGCACAGTTGAGCAATAACCCCAGTCAACTCCCTTGACCGCGCAACCCCTTGTATGGCCCACTCGGCACGCCAACCACCCTGACCACCCACCCCACACACGCAACACCGCGTCGAACACATCACGTCAAAAATTACCCTGCGTAACCATCATGCGGTGCGTGCAGGCCACAAAACACACCCCGGACCCGGCCCCGAAACAGACCGGACACCCCGCCGCGCCCACCCGCGCCCACCCGCCTCCCCACAACGCGCGACAGCAGCAAGATCCCCTCAAGCCCCTTAGCAGAGCTGCGCGTTCTCACCATGCGGTCAATTCCACCGGCCGGTAAAAAGCCGTACATGTCCGCACAGCCACCTCAAGCCTTGCTCAAGGGCATAACAAGAAAGTCACATCCTGCGGCGGACCCACCCCGCACCACCACGCCTGCGCCTAGAGTCACGGCCAGTCACCGCGCCGCCGGGCGCGTCATCGAGCACGGCCCTGTACCAACCCGTACGGCCCGGCGAACGAAACGGCACCTCATGCAGAGGAGGCCGCGCCAGGGAAAGGACCTTTCGTGCGACACCGTTCTTTGCTCATACTCACCACAGCGCTCACCACAGGAGCACTGACACTCACGGCCTGCGGGTCGCGCGACGACAACAACAGCAGCGGCGACGGAGACACCAAAACCGTCGTCATCGGCCTCGACGCCCCCATCACCGGCGACCTGTCCGCCCTCGGCCTCGGCATCAAGAACTCCGCCGACCTCGCCGCCAAAACGGCCAACAAGGAAAAAATCGTCCCCGGCATCACCTTCGAGGTCAAGCCGCTCGACGACCAGGCGCAGCCCTCCGTCGGCCAGCAGAACGCACAGAAGTTCATCGACGACAAGAACGTCGTCGGCGTCGTCGGCCCCCTCAACTCCGGCGTCTCCCAGTCGATGCAGAAGCCGCTCAACGACGCCGGCCTCACCCAGGTCTCCCCCGCCAACACCGGCACCGAACTCACCCAGGGCGAGAACTGGAAGACCGGCGACAAGAAGCGCCCCTTCAAGACCTACTTCCGCACCGCCACCACGGACCAGATCCAGGGCGCCTTCGCCGCGAAGTACCTCTTCAACAACGCGAAGATCAACCAGGTCTACCTCATCGACGACCAGAAGCCCTACGGCGCCGGCCTCGCCGCCTCCTTCAAGAACACCTTCACCGCCCTCGGCGGCAAGATCGTCGGCACCGACCACGTCAACCCCGACGACCGCGACTTCAACGCCGTCGTCACCCAGGTCAAGAAGTCCGGCGCCAAGGCCGTCTACTACGGCGGCGAATACCCCGCCGGCGCACCCCTGAGCCAGCAGCTCAAGGACAGCGTCCAAATCCCGCTCATGGGCGGCGACGGCATGTACAGCGCCGACTTCATCAAGCTCAACAAGAAGGCCCAGGGCGACATCGCCACCTCCGTCGGCAAGCCCGTCGAAGAACTCGAATCCGCCAAGAAGTTCATCGCGGACTACAAGACCGCCGGATACAAGGACGCCTACGAGGCCTACGGCGGCGGCACCTACGACGCCACCTGGTCCATCATCGAGGCCGTCAAGATCGCCGTCGCCGACAACAACGGCAAGGCCCCCGACGACCTCCGCGCCAAGGTCCTCGAAGCCATGGCCAAGGTCAAGTTCGAAGGCGTCACCGGCCCCGTCTCCTTCGACGAATTCGGCGACACCACCAACACCATGATGACCGCCTACCAGGTCGACGGCGGCAAGTGGACTTCCAAGCTCAGCGAGGTCTACAAGCCCTGACCCCCACCCCACCCAGCCCTCCCGGGCACCCGCACTGAAGCAGAACCCAGACCGCGCGGGAGCGCTACCAGCGCCCCGCGCGGTGCCATATCCGAACCACTCCACGGAGGCCCTGCGGTGAACGAACTGCCGCAACAGCTGGCCAATGGACTCATCCTCGGCGCGATGTACGGACTCATCGCGATCGGCTACACGATGGTCTACGGAATCATCCAGCTCATCAACTTCGCCCACGGCGAAATCTTCATGATCGGAGGCTTCGGAGCACTCACCGTGTACCTCTGGATGCCGGCCGGCGTCTCCCTCCTCGCGATCATCCCACTCATGATCATCGGCGGCGTCATATGCTCCGTCGCCGTCAGCACCGCCGCCGAACGCTTCGCCTACCGGCCCCTGCGCGGCGCACCCCGACTCGCCCCCCTCATCACCGCCATCGGGCTCTCCCTCGCACTCCAGCAAGCCATCTGGAAGTGGTACCCCGACGCCAAGAAGGACCGGTCCTTCCCCCAATTCAAGGGAGAAGCCCTCGACATCCTCGGCGCCCACATCCAACGCGGTGACCTCTTCGTCCTCATCACCGCACCCCTCTGCATGCTCGCCCTCGGCCTCTTCGTCTCCAAGACCCGCACCGGCCGCGGCATGCAAGCCACCAGCCAGGACCCCGACACCGCCAAACTCATGGGCATCAACACCGACCGCATCATCGTCATGGCCTTCGCCATCGGTGCCGCGTTCGCCGCCGTCGCCGCCGTCGCCTACGGACTCAAAAACGGCCAGATCGGCTTCAAAATGGGCTTCATCATGGGCCTCAAAGCCTTCACCGCAGCCGTACTCGGCGGCATCGGCAACATCTACGGCGCCATGCTCGGCGGAGTCGTCCTCGGCATCGCCGAATCCCTCGCCACCGGCTACATGAGCAACGTCCCCGGCATGGAACTCTTCGGCGGCGGCGCCTGGAAGGACGTATGGGCCTTCGTCCTCCTCATCATCGTCCTGCTGCTCCGCCCCCAGGGCCTGCTCGGCGAACGCGTCGCGGATCGGGCGTGATACCGATGACCACCAACCACACCACCACGGCACCCCTCCTCCCCATCCCCGCGAACGCGGCCCGCATCGGCACCCTCACCGGCGCCGCCGTCGCACTCGCCGGCACCTTCCTCGCCTGGACCTGGACCAAACAATTCCCCGGCGACCTCACCGTCACCGGCTACCCCGGCGGCCTCCAAGTCCTCACCCTCATCGGCGCCGCACTCACCCTGCTGATCACACTCTCCGGATACGGCATCCGCGGCCTCGGCTGGCTCACCCCCGGCGGCACCAACAGCCCCGCCCGCCTCCTCGCCCTCGGCACCCTCGGCACCACCGGCTACGCCATCGGCGCCATCTCCTACGCCCTCGGCGGCGTCGTCAACCTCGAACCCGGCGCCTGGGTCAGCACCGCCGGCGCCCTCATCGCCGCCATCGCCGCACTCGGCCTCCCCGGCGACCAACCCCACACCACCACCGGCGCCACCGCCTGGGAACGCTTCCGCGAAAGCCTCCGCGCCCCCACCGCCCCCCGCGCCAAGGCCCTCCCCGACTGGGCCGAAATCCTCATCGTCGTCGCCGCGTTCGGCATCGGCCTCTACGTCTTCACCTACGGCATCGACACCGACTACACCGAACTCTTCATCGGCTTCCTCATCACCACCGGCTTCGCCTTCACCGCACTCCACCGGGCAGGACTCATCTCCCGCCTCACCGCACTCACCGCGAAGCACCGCAACATCACCCTCACCGCCGCCCTCGTCGCAGCCGTCTGCTTCCCCTTCACCCAGCAGAAAGAGGAATACGCGCTCATCGGCGCCAACATCCTCATCTTCGGCACCGTCGCACTCGGCCTCAACGTCGTCGTCGGCCTCGCCGGCCTCCTCGACCTCGGCTACGTAGCCTTCCTCGGCGTCGGCGCCTACGCCGCAGCCCTGGTATCCGGCTCCACCATGTCCGCCATCGGCGTCGAATTCCCCTTCTGGGCCGCCGTACTCACCGGAGCCGCCGCCTCACTCGTCTTCGGCGTCCTCATCGGCGCACCCACACTCCGACTCCGCGGCGACTACCTCGCCATCGTCACCCTCGGCTTCGGCGAAATCTTCCGCCTCACCGTCAACAACCTCAACGGCAACAGCGGACCCGACCTCACCAACGGCTCCCAAGGCATCCCCAGCATCCCCGACCTCAACCTCTTCGGATTCGACTTCGGCACCAAACACGACATCCTCGGCTTCACCCTCGGCAGGTCCGCCAACTACTACCTGCTGATGCTCGTCTTCACCGCCGTCGTCGTCCTCGTCTTCCGCCGCTCCGGAGAATCCCGCATCGGCCGCGCCTGGGTCGCCATCCGCGAAGACGAAACCGCCGCCACCGCCATGGGCATCAACGCCTTCCGGCTCAAACTCATCGCCTTCGCCCTCGGCGCCACCCTCGCCGGACTCGCCGGAACCGTCCAAGCACACGTCAACTACACCGTGACACCCGAGCAATACCAGTTCGCCGGCTCCGTCCCACCCAACTCCGCCTTCCTCCTCGCCGCAGTCATCCTCGGCGGCATGGGAACCCTCAGCGGACCCCTCATCGGCGCCGCACTCCTCTACCTCATCCCGGCCAAACTCCAATTCATGCAGGACTACCAGCTCTTCCTCTTCGGCGTCGCCCTCATCCTCCTGATGCGCCTGCGCCCCGAAGGACTGGTCGCCGACCGCAGGAAACAACTCGAATTCCACGAGACCGACCAGCCCGACGTACCGGAACCACACCGGCCCGAAGAGACCGGCACCGGCATCGCCAAGGCGGGGGCGTGACCACCATGACCACCACCACGAAAACCGCCACCACCGTCCTCGACGCCAACGGCGTCACCATGCGCTTCGGTGGCCTCACCGCCGTACGCGGCGTCGACCTCACCGTCAACGCAGGCGAGATCGTCGGACTCATCGGCCCCAACGGCGCCGGCAAGACCACCTTCTTCAACTGCCTCACCGGCCTCTACGTCCCCACCGAGGGCAAGGTCAGCTACAAGGGCACCGTCCTGCCCCCCAAGCCCCACCTCGTCACCCAGGCAGGCATCGCCCGCACCTTCCAGAACATCCGGCTCTTCGCCAACATGACCGTCCTGGAAAACGTCCTCGTCGGACGACACACCCGGACCAAGGAAGGCCTCTGGTCAGCCCTCCTGCGCCTCCCCGGCTTCACCAGAGCCGAACAGGCAAGCCGCGAACGCGCCATGGAACTCCTGGAGTTCATCGGCCTCGCCGACAAGGCCGACCACCTCGCGCGCAACCTCCCCTACGGCGACCAGCGCAAACTGGAAATCGCCCGCGCACTCGCCAGCGAACCCGGCCTCCTGCTCCTCGACGAACCCACCGCCGGCATGAACCCCCAGGAAACCCGCGTCACCGAAGAACTCATCTTCGCCATCCGGGACCAGGGCATCGCCGTCCTCGTCATCGAGCACGACATGCGGTTCATCTTCAACCTCTGCGACCGCGTCGCCGTCCTCGTCCAGGGCGAAAAACTCGTCGAAGGCACCGCCGACGTCGTCCAGAGCGACGAACGCGTCGTCGCCGCCTACCTCGGCACCCCCTTCGAAGGCGCCCCCGGCGCCGAGGAAGTCGCCGAAGTCGAGGCCGCCGAAGCCGGCGCCACCACCAAGACGACACACTCGACCGACACCACCACCGAACCCACCGAACCCACCGAACCCACCGACGCCACCACCGGCAACGAGGAGGAGGACGCCCGATGACCACACTTCTCGAAGTCGAGGACCTCCGCGTCGCCTACGGCAAGATCGAAGCCGTCAAAGGCATCTCCTTCACCGTCGAAGCCGGCCAGATCGTCACCCTCATCGGCACCAACGGCGCCGGCAAGACCACCACCCTGCGCACCCTCTCCGGACTGCTCAAACCAGCCGGAGGCCGCATCACCTTCGACGGCCGCCCACTCGGCAACGTCCCCGCCCACAAGATCGTCTCCCTGGGCCTCGCCCACTCCCCCGAGGGACGCCACATCTTCCCCCGGCTGACGATCACCGAGAACCTCCAGCTCGGCGCCTACCTCCGCAGCGACAAAGCAGGCATCGAGAAAGACATCCAGCGCGCCTACGACCTCTTCCCCATCCTCGGGGAACGCCGAAAGCAGGCAGCCGGAACCCTCTCGGGCGGCGAACAGCAGATGCTCGCCATGGGCAGGGCCCTCATGTGCCAGCCCAAGCTCCTCATGCTCGACGAACCCTCCATGGGCCTCTCCCCGATCATGATGCAGAAGATCATGGAGACCATCGTCGAGCTCAAGGCCCAGGGCACCACCATCCTGCTCGTCGAACAGAACGCCCAAGCCGCACTCTCCCTCGCCGACCAGGGCCACGTCATGGAAGTCGGCAAGATCGTCCTCTCCGGCACCGGCACGGACCTCCTGCACGACGAATCCGTCCGCAAGGCCTACCTCGGCGAGGACTGACCGCTCACACACCGAGTGGCCCCACCCATGGAAGGGGCCCGCCCCCGGATTCACCGATCCGGACGCGGGCCCCTCCCCATGCACGCACACGCGCACATACGCCTACTCCGCAGCCTTCTTCTCCTCGGCCTTCTTCTCCTCGGCATCCGCGATCAACGCCTCGGCAAGCTGCTGCATCGACAGCCGACGATCCATCGACGTCTTCTGGATCCACCGGAACGCGGCAGGCTCCGACAGCCCATAATCCGTCTGCAGAATGCTCTTCGCCCGGTCCACCAGCTTCCGCGTCTCCAGCCGCTGCGCGAGGTCCGCGACCTCGCTCTCCAGCGCCTTCAGCTCCGCGAACCGCGACACCGCCATCTCGATGGCCGGCACCACGTCGCTCTTGCTGAACGGCTTCACCAGATACGCCATCGCCCCCGCGTCCCGGGCCCGCTCCACGAGATCCCGCTGCGAGAACGCGGTAAGCATCAGAACCGGCGCGATGGACTCCTCCGCGATCTTCTCCGCCGCGGAGATCCCGTCCAGGATGGGCATCTTCACATCCAGGATGACCAGGTCCGGCCGGTGCTCCCGGGCCAGCTCGACGGCTTTCTGCCCGTCACCGGCCTCGCCGACGACCGCGTAGCCCTCTTCCTCCAGCATCTCCTTGAGATCGAGACGGATGAGCGCCTCGTCCTCGGCGATGACGACACGCGTCGTCATCGGCGGAACGTGCGACTTGTCGTCGTCGGCGGGCTGGGGCGACTCGGGGGTTGTCACGGTGCTCCTCGTTCCAGAACGGTACTACTGCCAAGCAGCCTACCCAGCTGGGGTAAGGTAGGTGCCCAGCGGGTTGAAGGAAACCTTCGATTCGTCGAGCCCCGGTAGTCCAATTGGTTAGAGACAATGGATTCAAAACCCATCCAGTGTCGGTTCGAGTCCGACTCGGGGCACTTTTCCTTCATTTCGAAGGCTGTAAGCCGATAGCGGGACTTCACTTGATCGTGTGACTGTTTCATGGAGTCCACCTTCACACATGACACTCGGACCAAAATCGGCTGCGTGTACGACCTCGATACGCGTCGACGGGCTTTGGCCCTCATCGACCAGGGCTTCAGTCAGAACTCCGTGAGCAAGCAGACGGGAATCTCTCGCGCCGCCATCCGTTCATGGCAGACACGGATAGAACCCCTGCGCTGCGGACCGTCCGCAACCTGCCCCATGTGCAGCGACCCACCGGGCGATCTCGAAGCCCCCTCCGCCTACGTCTACTTACTGGGCCTCTACCTCGGCGACGGATGCATCAACCGCACCAAGCAAGGCGTGTACTCCCTCCGCATCGCGTGCGCTGACGCCTGGCCCGGCCTGATCGATGCCTGCTCCGAAGCCGTGCAGGCGGTGCGGCCCGAGAACAAAGTGCTCCGGGTCCAGCGTCAGGGCTGCCAATACGTCACGTGCCACAGCAAGCATTGGCCCTGCTTCTTCCCCCAGCATGGTCCCGGTAAGAAACACGGGCGTGAGATCGCCCTCGAACCATGGCAACGGGGTCTCGTCGACGCCCATCCATGGGAATTCATTCGAGGCCTCATTCATTCCGACGGCTGCCGCGTCATCAACTGGACAACTCGTGTCGTTGCCGGAGAAAAACGTCGTTACGAATACCCGCGCTACTTCTTCACCAACCTGTCCTCCGACATCATCGGGCTGTTCACGGGGGCTCTCGACCTCGTCGGTGCCGAATGGAAGCAGGCCAACTCACGCAACATCTCCGTCGCCCGGCGGGCGTCCGTCGCGCTCATGGACGCCCACGTCGGGCCGAAGTACTGAGTACTGAGTGCTGGCGCGGCCTACCGCGCGCCGTCGTCCTCGCCGATGCGGTGCACCCGGACCAGGTTCGTCGAGCCCGGGAGGCCGGGCGGGGAGCCGGCTGTGATCACGACGACGTCGCCCTCCTGGCAGCGGCCGATCCTGAGCAGCTCCTCGTCGACCTGGGCCACCATCGCGTCCGTCGAGTCGACGTGCGGGCCGAGGAAGGTCTCGACGCCCCAGGTCAGGTTCAGCTGGGAACGGGTGGCCGGGTCGGGGGTGAAGGCAAGGAGCGGGATGGGCGAGCGGTAGCGGGAGAGGCGCCTGACGGTGTCGCCGCTCTGGGTGAAGGCGACCAGGAACTTCGCGCCGAGGAAGTCGCCCATCTCGGCGGCGGCGCGGGCCACGGCGCCGCCCTGGGTGCGGGGCTTGTTGCGCTCGGTGAGGGGCGGGAGGCCCTTGGCGAGGAGGTCCTCCTCGGCGGCCTCGACGATACGGGCCATCGTGCGGACGGTCTCGACGACGTACGTGCCGACGCTGGTCTCGCCGGAGAGCATCACCGCGTCGGTGCCGTCGATGACGGCGTTCGCGACATCGGATGCCTCGGCGCGGGTGGGGCGGGAGTTGTCGATCATCGAGTCGAGCATCTGAGTGGCGACGATGACCGGTTTGGCGTTGCGTTTGGCGAGTTTGATCGCGCGCTTCTGGACGATCGGCACCTGTTCCAGGGGCATTTCGACGCCGAGGTCGCCGCGGGCGACCATGATGCCGTCGAAGGCGGCGACGATGCCTTCGATGTTCTCGACGGCCTGGGGTTTCTCGATTTTGGCGATGACGGGGAGGCGGCGGCCCTCCTCGTCCATGATGCGGTGGACGTCCTCGATGTCGCGTCCGCTGCGCACGAAGGACAGGGCGATGACGTCGGCGCCGGTGCGCAGGGCCCAGCGGAGGTCTTCGATGTCCTTGTCGGAGAGTGCGGGGACGGAGACGGCGACGCCGGGGAGGTTGAGGCCCTTGTGGTCGGAGACCATGCCGCCCTCGACGACGGTGGTGCGCACGAGGGGGCCTTCGACGTCGGTGACTTCGAGGGTGACGCGGCCGTCGTCGACGAGGATGCGTTCGCCGGGGGTGACGTCGGTGGCGAGGCCGTCGTAGGTGGTGCCGCAGGTGTGGCGGTCGCCCTCGATGGGTTCGACGGTGATGGTGAAGGTGTCGCCGCGTTCAAGGAGTACGGGGCCTTCGCGGAAGCGGCCGAGGCGGATCTTCGGGCCTTGAAGGTCGGCGAGGATGCCGACGCTGCGTCCGGTCTCGTCGGCTGCCTTGCGCACACGGCGGTATCGCTCTTCGTGTTCGCCGTAGGTGCCGTGACTGAGGTTGAGGCGGGCGATGTCCATTCCCGCTTCGACGAGTGCCTTGATCCGGTCGTACGAGGTGGTGGCGGGGCCCAGGGTACAAACGATTTTCGCTCGGCGCATGGTTCGACCCTAGACCTTACCTACGGGTAGTTATTTGGCCGCGTGTGACTACCCAACGACCTTTGGATGAAGGGTTGTTGACAAGTATTGAATGGGCGCCGGGGTGCTCGGATGAGCGCTTCTGCTTCTACAGTTTCGGCGGTGCCATGTTGAATCGGGCGTTCACCTGGGCGTAGACGGTCTGGCGTTGGGGTTCGAGGTCGAGGGCCGGTGCGGTGTCGGGTGCGGCGCCGTAGCCGGCGGCGCTGCGCAGGCCGCCGGGCGCGGGGGGCATGGGAAGTGCGGGGGTGGTGTTCTCGGCGCCGAGGTCGGCGAGTTCGACGAGTGCGGTGAGGTGGGAGCCGAGGGCTTCGGCGTATTCGCGGGCGCGCTGGACGGCTTCGTGCACGGCGTGGCGGCGGGCGGCGGCGTGGGCGGGCGAGTCGGGGCGCAGGGACCACCAGGGACCGTTGACGTGGGTCATGTCGAGGTCGGCGATGCGGGTGGTGAGTTCGCCGAGGGCGGTGAAGTCGTTGAGGACGGCGGTGATGTGGACGCGGCCGTGGTAGGCGCGGATTTTTTCGTCGCGGCTGCGTGTGGTGAGTTCGGGGGTGATGGAGAGGGTGCCGGTTTCGAGTTTTTCGACGGCGGGTCCGTAGGTGCGGACGAGTTCGAGGACGGTGTTGTTGCGGCGGGTGAGGTCGTCGAGGGCGGTGCGGCGGTCTTTGCCGCGGGCGCTGACGGTGATGCCGATGCGGGCGGTTTCGGGGTCGACTTCGATGCGGGCTTCGCCTCGGACGGCGACGCGGGGGTGTTCGGGGGTGCCGTAGGGGGCTGGTGTGTCGGTCATGGTTCCACTGTCGCATCGGGGTCGGACAGCGGGTGGTCATCAGATCGACACGTGTGGGGGGTGTTGCGGGGTGTGGGTCCTGGGTCATTATCTACGCGCGTTGTGCGCGGTGGGAGCTGCGTCGCGCGTGCGCTGGTCCGGGCGGGAACCGGGTGGCGCGAGAACCGAGTTGTGCGAGATATGGGATGTGGGAGACGAAATGCCGCTGAATCGTAGGGCGTTCCTGGGCACGTCGGCGGTTGCCGGTGCCGGTGCGGCGTTGGTGGGTGGTTCCGCTGTTCCGGCTGCGGCGTTCGGTCGTGGGCAGGAGCCTGGTCATGGGCGTGGGCGCCCGTCGAAGCGGTATTCGTTCACCGTGATGGGGACGACCGATCTGCATGGGAATGTGTTCAATTGGGATTATTTCACGGACAAGGAGTTCGACGACAAGGATCACAATGATGTGGGTCTGGCGAAGATCTCCACGTTGGTGGATCAGGTGCGTCGCGAGAAGGGGCGTGGCAACACGCTGTTGATCGACGCGGGTGACACGATTCAGGGCACTCAGTTGTCGTATTACTACGCGAAGGTGGATCCGATCACGGCGCGACGTGGTCCGGTGCATCCGATGGCGCAGGCGATGAATGCGATCGGTTATGACGCGGCGGCGTTGGGGAATCACGAGTTCAACTATGGGATTCCGGTGCTGCGGAAGTTCGAGGAGCAGTGTGATTTTCCGCTGCTGGGTGCGAATGTGCTGGATGCGAAGTCGTTGCGGCCGGCGTTCGCGCCGTATGTGATGAAGCGGATGCGTACGCCGCACGGTCGGGATGTGAGGGTGGCGATTCTTGGGCTGACGAATCCGGGTGTCGCGATCTGGGACAAGGCGAATGTGTCCGGGAAGATGGTGTTTCCGGGGCTGGAGGAGCAGGCGGCGAAGTTTGTGCCGCGGTTGCGTTCGATGGGTGCGGATGTGGTGATCGTTTCGGCGCATTCGGGGAACAGTGGCACGTCGTCGTACGGTGATCAGATTCCGTATGTGGAGAATGCGGCGGGTCTGGTGGCCGAGCAGGTTCCGGGTATTGATGCGATTCTGGTCGGGCATGCGCATCTGGAGATTCCCGAGTATTTCGTGGAGAACAAGCGGACCGGTAAGAAGGTGGTGTTGTCCGAGCCGTTGAAGTGGGGGCAGCGGTTGACGTTGTTCGACTTCGATCTGGTGTGGGAGAAGGGGCGTTGGGTGGTGGAGCGGGCCGGTTCCCGGGTGTTGAACTCGAACACGGTGGCCGAGGATCCGAAGATCACGCGGTTGTTGGCGGATGAGCACGAGAAGGTTGTGGCGTATGTCAATCAGGTGATCGGTACGTCGACGGCGGCGATGTCGACGGCGGAGGCGGCCTGGAAGGACGAGCCGATCATCGATCTGATCAATGTCGTTCAGACGGAGACGGTGAGGTCGGCGTTGGCGGGTGGTGCGTATGCGTCGCTGCCGGTGTTGTCGCAGGCGTCGTGTTTTTCTCGTACGGCGCAGATTCCGGCGGGGAATGTGACGATCAGGGATGCGGCGGGGTTGTATCCGTTCGAGAATACGCTTGAGGCCCGGGTGCTGACGGGTGCGCAGGTCAGGGAGTATCTGGAGTTCTCGGCGCGTTATTACGTGCAGACGGCTGCGGGGGCTCCGGTGGATCCGTCGAAGTTGACGAATGCGGAGAACACTCCTGATTACAACTATGACGCGGTGTCGGGGTTGACGTATGAGATCGACGTTGCGAAGCCGAGTGGTTCGCGGATCGTGAATCTGTCGTTCGAGGGCAAGCCGATCGATCCTGCTGCGGAGTTCGTGCTGGCGGTGAACAACTACCGGGCGAGTGGTGGTGGCAACTTCCCGCATGTGGCGGCTGCCAAGCAGGTGTGGGCGAACTCCGAGGAGATTCGGAACACGATTATCGCGTGGGTGCAGGCGAAGGGTTCGGTGGATGCTTCGCAGTTCGCTTCGGTGGACTGGCGTCTGACGCGGGACGGTGTGCCGGTGTTCTGATGGTCGGGCCGCTCGGGGCGGTGCGGGTGTGGTGTGTGGCGGCCGTCTTCTCTTTCGGGAGGGGGCGGCCGCCTTGTGTGGGGGTGGTTCGTCGTGGCGGCGGGTCGGCGGTGTGGGCGGGGTGGGGCGTGGTGGGTGGGGCGTGGTGGGTCAGTTGTGGTTGCTGAGGGGGGCGGGGATGTGGTTGTGGGTGGGTGCGGGGGGTGTTTGTGGGGTGAGGCCGAAGGTGGTGAAGGCGGTGCGTTGTGGGAGGGGGTAGGGGGTGGTGCCGGTGAGGTGGTTGAGGATGGTGGCGCTGCGCCAGGCGGCGAGGCCGAGGTCGGGGGCGCCGACGCCGTGGGTGTGGCGTTCGGCGTTCTGTACGTAGATGTTGCCGGTGATGGCGGGGTCGAGTTCGAGGCGGTGGTGCTGGTCGATGCGGGGGCGGCCGGAGGTGTCGCGGTGGAGGTGGGGGTGGAGGGCGGTGAGGATGCGGTCGAGGGGGCGTTCCTGGTAGCCGGTGGCGAGGATGACGGCGTCGGTGGTGAGGGTGGTGCGGGTGTTTTGTTGGGTGTGTTCGAGGTGGAGTTCGATGCGGGTGTTGTTGGTGCGTTCTGCGGTGCGTACGGAGACGCCGGGGGTGAGGGTGGTGCGGGGCCAGTCGTCGTGGAGGGTGCGGCGGTAGAGCTCGTCGTGGATGGCGGCGATGGTGTCGGCGTCGATGCCCTTGTGGAGTTGCCATTGGCGGGGGACGAGTTCGTCGCGGACGGATTCGGGGAGGGCGTGGAAGTAGCGGGTGTAGTCGGGGGTGAAGTGTTCGAGGCCGAGTTTGGAGTATTCCATCGGGGCGAATGCCTGGGTGCGGGCGAGCCAGTGGAGGTTTTCGTGGCCGGTGGGGCGGTCGCGGAGGAGGTCGAGGAAGATTTCGGCGCCGGATTGTCCGGAGCCGATGACGGTGATGTGTTCGGCGTTGCGGAGGGTTGTTCGGTGGTGGAGGTAGTCGGCGGAGTGGATGACGGGGGTTGAGGGGTCGTCGGCGAGGGGTTTGAGGGGTTCGGGGATGCGGGGTTCGGTGCCGATGCCGAGGGCGATGTTGCGGGTGTGGGTGCGGCCGAGTGCTTCGGCTTCGCCGTCGGCGTTGAGTTGGGTGTAGTCGACTTCGAAGTGGTGGTGCCGGTCGTTCCAGCGGATGGCTTCGACCTGGTGGCCGAAGTGGAGTGTGGGGAGTTGGTGGGTGACCCAGCGGCAGTAGGCGTCGTATTCGGTGCGTGGGATGTGGAAGCGTTCGGCGAAGTAGAAGGGGTAGAGGCGGTCGCGGGTGCGGAGGTAGTTGAGGAAGGTCCAGGGGTTGGTGGGGTCGGCGAGGGTGACGAGGTCGGCGAGGAAGGGGACTTGGAGGGTGGCTCCGTCGATGAGGAGGCCGGGGTGCCAGTGGAAGGCGGGGCGTTGTTCGTAGAAGGCGGTGGTGAGGGGGTGGAGGGGGTGGGCGAGGGCGGCGAGGGAGAGGTTGAAGGGGCCGATGCCGATGCCGACGAGGTCGTGTGGTTGGCCGGTTGGGGGGGTGGGTCGGTCGGTCATCGGCGGGTGGGGCCTTTCGTGATGTCGGCGGCGGTGTCGGCGACGAGGTCGAGGAGGGTCTGGAGGTCGTGGGGGGTGGTGTGGGGGTTGAGGAGGGTGGCTTTGAGCCAGAGGCGGTTGTCGATGCGGGCGCGGCCGAGTACGGCGTGGCCGCGGGTGAGGAGGGTGCGGCGGATGGTGGCGACGGTGTGGTCGTCGGTGTGGGTGGGGCGGAAGAGGACGGTGGTGATGGTGGGGCGGTCGTGGAGGTCGAGGGCGGGGTGTTTGGTGATGAGGTCGGCGAGGTGGTGGGCGGTGGTGATGGTGTGGTCGATGAGGTCGGCGAGTCCGTCGCGGCCGAGGGCTTTGAGGGTGACGGCGATTTTGAGCGCGTCGGGGCGGCGGGTGGTGCGCAGGGAGCGGCCGAGGAGGTCGGGGAGGCCGGCTTCGGTGTCGTCGTCGGCGTTGAGGTAGGGGGCGTGGTGGTGGAGTGGGTCGAGGTGGGTGTGGTGGGGGACGGCGAGGATGCCTGCGGGTGCGGGTTGCCAGCCGAGTTTGTGGAGGTCGAGGGTGACGCTGTGGGCGAGGTCGAGGCCGTGGAGTTTGTGGCGGTGGGTGGGGCTGAGGAGGAGGGTTCCGCCGTAGGCGGCGTCGATGTGGAGTTCGGCGCCGTAGGTGGCGCAGAGGTCGGCGATGTCGGTGAGGGGGTCGATGCGGCCGGTGTCGGTGGTGCCTGCGGTGGCGGTGACGAGGAGGTGGCGGTGGTGGTGGCGGATGAGGGTGTCGTGGAGTGCGTTGGGGTCCATGACGCCGGTGGGGGCGGGGACGACGAGGGGTTGTGGGAGTCCGAGGAGCCAGGCGGCGCGGGTGATGCTGTGGTGGGCGTTGGCGGCGCAGATGGTTTGTACGGGGCCGTGGCGTTCGCGGGCGAGGAGGAGGGCGAGTTGGTTGGCTTCGGTGCCGCCGGTGGTGATGAGGGCGTCGGGTGTGGGGTGGCGGGGGTAGATCTCGGCGGCGAGGGCGGCGGTGGTTTGGGTTTCGAGGGTGGAGGCTGCGGGTGCCTGGTCCCAGGAGTCCATGGAGGGGTTGAGGGCGGAGGCGGCGAGGTCGGCGGCGGTGGCGAGGGCGAGGGGTGGGGTGTGGAGGTGGGCGGTGCAGAGGGGGTGTGCGGGGTCTGCTGCGCCTTCGGTGAGGGTGGTGATGAGGGTGCGGAGGGCTTCGTGGGGGCCGGTGCCGTGGTCGGGGAGGACGGGGTGGGTGGTGGTGCGGGTGTGGTGGGTGACGGTTTCGGGGCCGCCGGTGGGGAGGGGGCCGTTGCGTCGGTGGGCACCGTCGTGGAGTGCGGTGAGGACGGTGTCGATGAGGGGGCGCAGGGCGGTGGGGCCGGTGGTGGAGCCGGCGAGGGGTGGGGTGGGCACGGCGGCGGGGCCCTTCGGGTGTGGTGTGCGGACATGGGTGTGTGTGTCAGCTTGTCCGGGTTTTCGGGGGCGTGGCCGTGGAGTGCCGTGTTCTGAACTCGTATGGGGGATGTGGGGTGCGTGGGTGGTGGGTGGTGGGTGTTCGGGTGGTAATGGCGTGTGGTGGGCATGGGTGTGCCCGGCGTCTCCCCCGTTGGGGTGGGGGTGGCGCCGGGCACGGTGGGTGGTGCTGTGCGGTCCGGTTGACCGGGTGGGTGATGTGGTGCGGTCCGGTCGACCGGGTGGGTGGTGTGGTGCGGTGGGTGGGGGTCGGTCAGTGGGCTTCGCGTACGGCGAGGGCGCGGCGGAGGTCGTCGATCTGGTCGGTGAGTTTGCGGCGGAGGGCCGGGGTGAGGTGGGGGTCGCCGAGTGCTTGTTCGCCGTGGTGGAGGTTGTCGGTGTCGACGGCGTGCGCGGGGAAGGCGTAGCGGCCTGCGGCTTCGGCGATGGCGGGGCCGCGGCGGGCGGCGAGGCGGGTGGCGTCGGGGTAGTAGCGGGGGATGTAGTCGCGTACGAGGTCGGTCTGTTCGGGTTGCCAGAAGCCTTGGGCGGTGGCGGTGAAGAGGTAGTTGGAGAGGGTGTCGTCGTCGAACAGGGAGTGCCAGGCGGCGGCTTTGGCCTCGGGGGTGGGGAGGGCGGCGCGGCATCGGGCGGCGCCTTCCTGTCCGGTGGCGCTGGGGTCCTGTTCGAGTTCGGTGGCGATGTGGGTTTCGTCGGTGGCGCCGAGGACGGCGAGGCGGGTGAGGATGCGCCAGCGGAGTTCGGGGTCGAGTTCGGGTCCGCCGGGGACGGTGCCGTTGGTGAGCCAGTCCTGGATGGTGTCGGGTTGGGTGGCGGCGTCGATGAGGTGGCGTACGGCGATGAGGCGGAGGCCGGGGTTGTGGCCGTCCTCGGTGCGGCGGATGAGGTCGCGGCAGAGGGCGGTGAGGGTGGCGAGGGCGGCGGGTCGTTTTTCGGGGGTGAGGTAGTGGCCGGTGATGTGGGTGCCGGCGAAGGCGAGTACGCCTTGGGCGAGGGCGAGGTCGGTTTCGTGCGGGAGGTGGGTGCGGGCGGCGTCGAGGTAGGTGGTGGGGGCGAGTTCGCCGTCGCGGACCATGTCGCGGGCGGTGTTCCAGATGACGGCGCGGGTGAGTGCGTCGGGGATGCCGGAGAGGCGGTGCAGGGCGGTGTTCCAGGAGGTGGGGTCGAGGCGGACCTTGGTGTAGCTGAGGTCCTTGTCGTTGAGGACGACGAGGGCGGGGCGGCGGCCGGTCAGGGTGGTGGGGGTGCCGTTGCCGGGGACGTCGATCTCGATGCGTTCGCGCAGGGTGAGGCGTTCGGGTCCGGGGTGGTTGCCGGGGGTGGTGAGGTGGTCGGGTGCGTGGTCGTAGGCGGCGACGGCGATGCGGTGGGGGCGGCTGCCGTGGTGGTCGACGGTGAGGGTCCAGGTGGTGTCGGTTTCCTGGATGCGGGGGGTGAGGGTGTCGACTCCGGTGGTGCGCAGCCAGGCGTCGGCCCAGGCGTGGACGTCGCGGTCGGTGGCGGAGGCGAGGTTGTCGATGAAGTCGGCGAGGGTGGCGTTGGCGAATTTGTGGCGGGCGAAGTGGGTGTTGATGCCGGCCAGGAAGTCCTTCTCGCCGAGCCAGGCGACGAGTTGGCGCAGGGCGGAGGCGCCCTTGGCGTAGGAGATGCCGTCGAAGTTGAGCAGTGCGGCGGCGGTGTCGGGGACGGCGGCGGGGTCGGGGGCGACGGGGTGGGTGGAGGGGCGTTGGTCGGCGTCGTATCCCCAGCCCTTGCGGGCGACTCCGAAGTCGACCCAGGTGTCGGTGAAGCGGGTGGCTTCGGCGAGGGTCTGGTAGCCCATGTATTCGGCGAAGGACTCGTTGAGCCAGATGTCGTCCCACCAGGCGAGGGTGACGAGGTCGCCGAACCACATGTGGGCCATTTCGTGGGCGATGACCATGCCGCGGGTCTGGCGTTCGGTGTCGGTGACGGCGGAGCGGTAGACGAATTCGTCGCGGAAGGTGACGAGTCCGGGGTTCTCCATGGCGCCGGCGTTGAATTCGGGGACGAATGCCTGGTCGTAGGAGTCGAAGGGGTAGGGCTCGTCGAATTTTTCGTGGAAGCGGTCGAAGCAGGCGCGGGTGATGTCGAGGATTTCGTCGGCGTCGGCGTCGAGGTGGGGGGCGAGGGAGCGGCGGCAGTGGATGCCGAAGGGGAGGCCGGCGTGTTCGGTGGTCACGGAGTGCCAGGGGCCGGCGGCGACGGCGACGAGGTAGGTGGAGATGAGGGGGGTGGGGGCGAGGGTCCAGTGTCCGTCGCCCCGGTGGTCGGCGATGCCGTTGCCGAGGACGGTCCAGCCTTCGGGGGCGGTGACGGTGAGGGCGAAGACGGATTTGAGGTCGGGCTGGTCGAAGGCGGCGAAGACGCGTTGGACGTCTTCCATGAAGAGTTGGGTGTAGACGTAGGTCTCGCCGTCGGTGGGGTCGGTGAACCGGTGCATGCCTTCGCCGGTGCGGGAGTAGCGCATGGCGGCGTCGATGCGCAGTTCGTGCGGGCCGGCGGTGAGGGCGGTGAGGGGGAAGCGGTTCTCGACGAGGTCGGCGGGGTCGAGGGGGTGTCCGTCGAGGCTGATGGAGCGCAGGGTGTCCGGCTTGAGTTCGACGAAGGTGTTTCCGGCTTCGGTGGTGGTGAACCGGATGACGGTGCGGGAGTCGAAGGTCTCCTCCCCCGCGGTCAGATCGAGGTCGATCGTGTAGTGGTGCACGTCGAGGAGTTGGGCTCGGGTCTGCGCTTCGTCGCGCGTCAGTACGGACATGTGTCCATGCTGCCGTACGGGTGGGGCGGGGCGCAGGCGGGTTCTCGCAGGGCTGAGTGCTGCGGGGGGCGCGGGTTTCGCGGGGGTCCGGCTGCGGGTTGTGTCGGCTCGGGTGGGGAGGTGGGTGGTTTCCGCCGGGGGGGTGGGCGGCGGCTTTCGTGTGCGGGCCGGGGCCGGCCCGTGCCGACGGGCCGGCCCGTCTCGTGTGCCGGGGCGGGCGGGCCGCCGGTGGGGTCGTGGGGCGGGGGCGCTCCCGGGGTCGGGGGGCGGTGTCGCTCCGGCTGCCCGGTGGGGTCAGTCGCGGGGCGTCGTCTCCTGCGCCGCCTTGAGGTTCAGCAGGTCGAGCGCGATGTCGGTGATCATGTCTTCCTGGCCGCCGACCATCTTGCGGCGGCCGGCCTCGACCAGGATGGCCCGGGTGTCGAGTCCGTAGCGGCGGGCCGCGTTCTCGGCGTGCCGCAGGAAGCTGGAGTACACGCCCGCGTAGCCGAGGGTCAGGGTCTCGCGGTCGACTCGGACCTCGCGGTCCTGCAGCGGACGTACCAGGTCGTCGGCGGCGTCCATGAGCGGGAACAGGTCGCAGCCGTGTTCCCAGCCCATCAGGTCGGCGGCGGCGATGAACGCTTCGAGCGGGGCGTTGCCCGCGCCGGCGCCCTGGCCGGCCAGTGAGGCGTCGACCCGGGTGACGCCGTTTTCGACGGCGACGACCGAATTGGCGACGCCGAGCGCGAGGTTGTGGTGGGCGTGGATGCCGAGTTCCGTCGTGGCGTCCAGCACCTCGCGGTAGGCGAGGGCCCGTTCCCGTACGCCGTCCATGGTGAGTCGGCCGCCGGAGTCGGTGATGTACACGCATTGTGCGCCGTAGGACTCCATCAGCTTTGCCTGGCGGGCGAGTTCGGCGGGCTCGGCCATGTGGGACATCATCAGGAAGCCCGCCACGTCCATGCCGAGTTCGCGGGCGGCCGCGATGTGCTGCGCGGAGATGTCGGCCTCGGTGCAGTGGGTGGCCACGCGTACCGAGCGGATGCCGAGCGCGTGCGCCTGCCGGAGGTCGTGCAGGGTGCCGATGCCCGGCAGCAGCAGGGTGGTGGGGATTGCCTTCTTCGTGGCGTCCGCGACGGCCTCGATCCATTCCCAGTCGGTGTGTGCGCCGACGCCGTAGGTGACGGAGGAGCCGGACAGGCCGTCGCCGTGGGCGATCTCGATCGCGCCGACTCCGGCGTCGTCGAGGGCGGTCGCGATGGTCCGGGCCTGCTCGACGCTGTAGCGGTGGCGGACTGCGTGCATGCCGTCGCGCAGGGTCACGTCCTGGATGTACAGCGGGCCGCGGGGGTGGGGCTGTGCAGTGGTGGCCGCGGTGGTGGTGTGGTCGGTCATCGGGGTGCCACCTTGCTGGAGCGGTGAGCGGCCATGTGCTCCGCGGTGCGCAGAGCGGCCGAGGTCATGATGTCGAGGTTGCCGGCGTAGGCGGGCAAGTAGTGGGCGGCGCCCTCGACTTCGAGGAAGACGGAGACCTTCACGGCTTCCTTTCCGGCGCCTGCGGGGAGCAGCCCGCGCAGCGGGTCGTCGTCGGTGACCCGGTCGAACTGGACGTTCTGCTTGAGGCGGTAGCCGGGTACGTACGTCTGGACGCGGGCGGTCATCTCCTCGACGGAGGCTGTCACGGCGGCGTCGTCGCACTCGCCGACCAGGCAGTACACGGTGTCGCGCATGATGAGCGGTGGTTCGGCCGGGTTGAGGACGATGATCGCCTTGCCGCGGGCGGCGCCGCCGACCTTCTCGATGGCCGAGGAGGTGGTCTCGGTGAACTCGTCGATGTTGGCGCGGGTGCCGGGTCCGGCGGAGCGGGACGAGATGGAGGCGACGATCTCTCCGTAGTGGACCGGGGTGACGGCGTTGATGGCGGCGACCACGGGGATTGTGGCCTGTCCACCGCAGGTCACCATGTTGACGTTGTTGGCGCCGAGGTGTTCGCCGAGGTTGACGGGCGGGACCACGTAGGGGCCGATCGCGGCCGGGGTGAGGTCGACGACGGTGCGGCCGGCGGCGCGGAGCACCTGGTCGTGGTAGCGGTGCGCGCCTGCGGACGTGGCGTCGAAGACGATCTGGACCTCGGCGAACTCGTCCATCTCCAGCAGGCCGTCGACGCCTTCGTGGGTGGTGGCGACCTTCAGTCGGCGGGCACGTGCGAGGCCGTCGGATGCCGGGTCGATGCCGGCCATCGCCGCGATTTCCAGGCGGTCCGAGAGCCTCAGGACCTTGATCATGAGGTCGGTGCCGATGTTCCCGGAGCCGATCACCGCGACCTTGGTGCGGCCGCCGTCCGTCATTGCGCTGCTCAACTCTGGTCTCCCTGTTCGGGGGCGGCGAAGCCGACCCGTACGGAACCGAGGCCCGAGATCCGGGCCTCGAAGGTGTCGCCGGGCGCCGCGACGGCCATCGGACCGAGCGCTCCGGTGAGGACGATGTCTCCGGCCCGCAGTGGGTCTCCCATAGCGGCGAGGGTGGACGCCAGCCAGACCGCGGCGTTCAGCGGGCCGTCGAGGCAGTCCGAGCCGGTGCCCTCGGAGACCTTCTCGCCGTCGCGGGTCATGGTCATCCGGACTCCGCGCAGGTCCACGGCGGTCAGTGGCACGGGGGCGCCGCCGAGGACGAACAGTCCGCAGGAGGCGTTGTCGGCGATGGTGTCGACGAGGCTGATGTCCCAGTCCGCGATCCGGCTGTCGACGATCTCCAGGGCGGGCAGGGCGAAGTCGACCGCGCGGATCACGTCGGCGACCGTCGGCTGCGGGTGCGGGAGACCGGTGCCCAGCACCAGGGCCACCTCGGCCTCCACCTTGGGCTGGAGAAGCCGGCCGGCCGGGACGGTGCCGCCGTCGGGGACGGCCATGTCGGACAGGAGTGCGCCGAAGTCCGGCCGGTCGACGCCGAGCTGGCGCTGGACGGCCGGCGAGGTCAGGCCGATCTTGCGGCCCACGATGCGGCGGTCGCCGGTGAGGCTCGACTCGATGGTGCGGCGCTGCACGGCGTATGCGGAGGCCACGTCCCCGGTGTCGAAGAGATCGCGTACGGGTGGGCAGGGGATGCCGGACCGCGCGGCCTCGGCCAGAGCCTCGGCCGCTTGGGCGACGGCGGCGAACGGTGCGGCGGTCACGGGGTACCTCCGGGGAAGGGAAGGGGGCAGGGGTGCGGGAACGCGTCGTCGGCGTGGCGCGGGCGCCGCCGGGACTCCGGTATAGACGTCGGGGCGGTGCCTGCGCCAAGGGTCGTTCCGCGACATGGAACGGTGTCGGCGAATTCCGTGGGCGGGTGCGGTCGTCCTGTCGGCCGGCCCGGGGACCTGCTGTTTCGTGTGACCTATGGTGGTGCGGTGTCAACAGGAAACGACGTGGTCGCGCGGAACCTGCGCATCCTCAGGGAGCAGCGCGGGCTGTCGCTGGCCGAGCTCGCCCGGCAGGCCGGTCTGTCGAAGCAGAATCTGTCCAAGGTCGAGCAGGGCACGGGCAACCCCACTGTCGAGACGCTGTTCGCGGTGGCGCTGGCCCTCGGTGTGCCGGTGACGCGGCTGGTCGCGGAGCGCGAGCAGGTCATGACGGTGCGCCCGGGTGACGAGGCCGTCTGGCAGGAGCACGAGGGGTACGAGAGCCGCAGCCTGGACCATGTCTACGGTTCGGGTGTCATCGAGAACTACATCCTGCGCATACGCGGCACGGGCCGTTCGGGGCCGCATCCGGTGGGCACGCTGGAGCATCTGTACGTGATCAGCGGGCGGGTCAGGGTGGGTCCCGAGGACGGCCCGGTGGAGCTGGGTGCGGGCGACTTCGTGCGGTTTCCCGGCGACCGTCCGCATCTGTACGCGGCCCTCGGGGGTGAGTGCGTGGTGCACATCGTGGTGAGTGTGCCACGTGTCCAGCCGGGTACGGGCGGCGTTGCGCGGGGCCACGCGCACGGGGCCGGGAGGGACGCGCCGTCCTCCTGAGCCGCCCGCCGGGGTCTGCCGCGGTTCTGCTGCGGGCCGGTCCGGGCGGGCCGTCCGGCCCCGGCCGTTCCGCTCAGGTCTGCCCGCGTCCGGCCGGCCCGCCCGCGTCCCGCCGGCCCGCCCGGGTCCGGCCGTGTCCGGCGCCCCCGGGTCCGGAAACATCCGCGGGCCGCGGCGCCCCGGGCCGCCCGGCCCGCTCGTGTCCGGCCGATCCGCCCGGCCCGCCCGGGTCCGCCCCCGTCCGGCCGGTCGCGCCCATGCGGTGGGAGGGATCAGGCGGCGGCCGTCTCCCGGCTCGCCCCGGGATTCCTGCGGGGCCGTGTGCGGGTCGTGGCTCCGAGTTCCCTGGCGGCCTCGAACGCGACCCGGCGCAGTTCGGGTGCGATGCGTGCGGGTTCGAAGCGTCCTGCCACGCCGGAGACGGAGACGGCGGCCACGGGGCGCCCGCCGCCCCCCATGACGGGGACCGCCACGCAGGAGACGCCGGGCAGGATCTCCTCCCGGTCGTAGGCGATCCCTTCGCGGCGGATACGGGCGAGCTCGGCCCGGAAGTCCTCGGGGTCGGTCACCGAGTTGTCCATCGGTGCGGGCAGTCCGTCGGCGATCGCCTGCTCGGCCGCGTCGTGGTCGAAGGCGAGCAGTGCCTTGCCGACGGCGGTGCAGGAAGCGGGCAGCCGGGTGCCGATCCGGGTGGGTGTGCGGGCGCGGCGGTGGCCGTGCAGTTTGTTGACGTACATGACGTCGGTGCGGTGCAGCACGGCCAGGTGGACGGTCTCCTGGGTGAGGACGTACAGCTCGGTGAGGAAGGGCAGCAGCCGTTCCTGCAGCATCAGCGGGGTCGGGCCGTAGACCCGGCGGCCGATGTCGAAGAGCTGGGGGCCCAGCCGGTAGCTGCTGCCGACCCTCTCGACGACGTCGTTGCGCTGGAGGATGCCGAGCAGCCGGAAGGCGGTGGACTTGGTCAGCCGGGTGCGGCGGGCGAGTTCGCTGACGCCGACCTCGCGGTCCTCCTCGGCGAGCGACATCAGCAGGGTGAGCGCCTTGTCCACGGCGGTCTGCTGCTCACGAGCGGTGTCCTGGCCCTTCGGGCCGGTGGTTCCGGTGAGTTCGTCGATCGGGACACGGTCGAGCATGTTCGCCTCCGCACATTCCTGGCGACCACTTCAGTGGACGTCCGTCCACTGTAGAGAACGGTTTGCCGCGTGTGAACCGTCAAGAGCAGGCAAAACAGAAATCGCGGTGCCACGTACGTCACAATCGGGCATACGGCACCGGTCGTTCCGTACGGGGCACCCCGATCGGTGCGTCCCGGTGCGCCGCCGATCGCGGCGCGGGCGTCACGGGTTGACGATCACCTTCCCGGTGACCTCGCCGTCGATCATGGCCCGGAAGCCGTCGTGGATGCCGGACAGCGGGATCTCCCGGTCGATCCGGGGCCGGATCCCGGCGCTCTCCATGAACCTCAGCAGCGAGACGAACTCCTCACGGGTGCCGCCCGTGGAGCCCAGCACCCGCTGCTGGAGGTAGAAGATCCGGTTCAGGTCGGCCGGCGGATTGGCCCCACTGGTCGCCCCGGCGACCACGACCGTGCCGCCCGGGCGCAGCGACCGCAGCGAATGCGGCCAGGTCGCCTCTCCGACGGTCTCCACGACCACGTCGACCTTCTCGGGCAGCCTCTCCCCCGTTTCCAGCGCCACGTGGGCGCCCATCGACAGGGCCGCCGCGCGCTTGCGCTCCGACCGGCTGGTCGCGTACACCCTGGCCCCGGCGGCGCGAGCCAGGGTGATCGCGGCCGAGGCCACCCCGCCGCCGGCGCCCTGCACCAGCACCCGGTCGCCGGGCCGGATCCGGGCCTGGGTGAACAGCATCCGGTACGCCGTCAGCCAGGCGACCGGCAGGCATGCGGCCTCCGCGAAGGACAGCGACGCCGGCTTGGGGACGAGATTGCGGCGCGGCACGCACAGCAGCTCGGCGAACGCCCCGTCGTGCCGCTCCGACAGCAATGCCCGTCCGGGGTCGAGGGTCTCGTCGCCGCCGCCCGCCCGGGGGTCGCCGATCACCGGGTGGATCACGACCTCGTTGCCGTCCTCGTCGTACCCGGCGGCGTCGCAGCCCAGCACCATCGGCAGCCGGTCGGCGGGGTGACCGACACCGCGCAGTGTCCAGATGTCGTGGTGGTTCAGCGCCGCCGCGACGACCTCGACCACGGTCCAGCCCGGCGGGGCCACCGGCGCGGGCACCTCGCGCAGTTCGAGCCCGCTCAGCGGGTCGGCGGGGTCCTGGCGTACGGCGACGGCGGCGAGCATCGGTCCTCCGGGCGTGAGGGGGTCCACAGGGCGGTGCGCGGCAGCGCACGGCGGCCACGCTCCGCGTCCGCGTCCCTCCGGACAAGCGGCCGTGCCGTGACGCGGCACGCCGGAGCCCGCCCCCGTACCCATGCGGTTCTGCCGGCCGGGACCGTCGCGCCGGAACGTGACGCGGTGTGTTCCACAGGGCGGCACAGCACATGGCACGACCGGGCCGGAGGCGGTCTGCTGTGAAATGCCCGAACGGACCGCCGAGCCGTCCGGCCCTACTCCCCGAATCAGACCTGAAGGGACGGCCCGTCATGCAACTGAGCGGACTGGGATACTTCGGACTCCGAACCCGGCGCATCAACGAGTGGCGCACCTTCGCCGAGGACGTGCTCGGCCTGTCGGTGCGGACCACCGACGACGGGCTGCGGCTGCGCGCCGACGACCGCGCCTGGCGGATCGCGCTGCACGAGGCCGATTCCGAGGAGTTCGGCTACGTCGGCTGGGAGGTTCCGGGCCCCGCCGAACTCGCCGCGGCGGCCGATGAACTGACGCGGGCCGGTGTCGAGGTCCGTCATGCCGACGAGCAGCTGCTCCGCGACCGGGACGTCCTGGGACTCTTCCACATCGAGGACCCCAACGGCGTACGCGTGGAGATCTTCTACGGTGCGCGCACCGCCATCACCCCGTTCGTCTCGCCGACCGGCGCCCGCTTCGTCACGGGTGAACAGGGCCTGGGCCACGTGGTGTTCTCCGTCGAGGACTACGCCGCGACCCTGCGGTTCTACACCGAGCTGCTCGGCTTCCGGATCTCCGACTTCTGCGACCTCGGCCGCAAGCGGGTCGCGTTCCTGCACACCAACCCGCGTCACCACTCACTGGCGTTCGCCGGGCTCGTCATCGAGCCCGAGCGCAAGCCGCGCAAGGACGTGGAGCCGGGCGAGCTCTTCCACTTCATGCTGGAGGCCGACGCGCTCGACACGGTGGGGTACGCGTACGACCGCTGCCTGGACGGTGCGGCGCCGCTCGCCCTGACGATCGGGCGGCACAGCAACGACCGGATGCTGTCCTTCTACGCGGTCACTCCGTCCGGCTTCGAGGTCGAGTACGGGTACGGCGCCATCACCGTCGACGACCCCTGGACCGCCACCCGGGTCGACGGCACCACCCTGTGGGGTCACCACCGCCCGGCGCGACCCGCCGCCCCGGCCGGACAGGAAGGAACGAAGGCATGAGCGACCTCCACCGCACCCCCGCCCCCGCGGTCGACGTCACCGAGTACTTCGACCTCGACAACGGTCTCGTCGACCGCGGTATCTTCGGCGACACCGCCCTCTACCAGCAGGAGCTGCGCCGCGTCTTCGCGCCGAGCTGGCTCTTCCTCGCCCACACCTCGCAGTTCCGCAAGCCCGGCGACTTCTTCACCACGTACATGGGTGAGGACCCGGTCATCGTGACCATGGACAAGGAGAGGCGGATCCGCGCCTTCCTCAACGCCTGCCGCCACCGCGGTATGCGGGTCTGCCGGGCGGACGCCGGTGCGACCAAGGCGTTCACGTGCAGCTACCACGGCTGGGCGTACGACACCTCCGGCGCGCTGATCAACGTCCCGAACCGGGAGGGGTATCCGGAGAGCTTCGACCAGGACCGCTGGGGCCTGACCGAGGTCGCCCAGCTGGACACGTACCGGGGGCTGATCTTCGCGACCTGGAACCCGGAGGCGCCCGCGCTCACCGAGGCGCTCGGCGGAATGACCTGGTACATGGACGCCATGCTGGACCGTGACCCGGAGGGCACCGAGGTCATCGGCGGTGTGCACAAGTGGGTCCTGGAGGGCAACTGGAAGCTCGCCGCCGAGCAGTTCTCCTCCGACTGGTACCACGTGAACATCTCGCACGCCTCCGCGCTGATGGTCATGTCGCCCAGCGGCAAGGGCCCCAAGGCCGGGATCGTGCAGACCCCGGGCCGCCAGTACACCGACCCGAACGGTCACGGCGCCGGTTTCCCGACCCACCCCAAGAGCCGTTTCGACGACCGCGTGGTGCACGAGTACTACGACTACGACCGGCTGCGCGAGCGCCTCGGCGACGGCCGTGCCGAGGGTCCGATGACGACCGGGCACGCCAACGTCTTCCCCAACTTCTCGTATCTGCCGGTCAACGGCAGCATCCGGGTCTGGCACCCGAAGGGGCCGGACAAGATGGAGGTCTGGGCCTGGACGGTCGTCGACAAGTCGATGCCCGACGAGGTCAAGAACGCCCAGCGCCTGTACAACCTGCGCACCTTCGGGCCGACCGGCATCTTCGAGCAGGACGACGGCGAGAACTGGAGCGAGTGCCAGGCCACCGCGCACGGTTTCATGGCCGGCGGCATGACGCTCAACTACCAGATGGGCATCGGCATGGGCGCCGAGGACGGCGTCCACCCCGGTACCACCGGACACCTGTACTCCGACGGGGCCGCACGGGGCTTCTACACCCGCTGGCGCGACCTGATGAACACCCCGGCCTGGCACGAGAAGGCAGCTGACGAACGATGATCTCCGCCGAATCCACCGACACCGCGCTCACCTCCGTGCGCGTCGCCGCCGCGGGCGGCATCGAGGAGGGCGAAGCCCTCCGGGTGCCCGCCGAGCAGACCGGGCACCTCGACGCCATCTCCGTCTTCCACGACGGCGGGAAGTACTACGCCCTCGACGACACCTGTTCGCACGGCCAGGCGTCCCTGGCCGACGGCTGGATCGAGGACGGCGAGGTGGAGTGTCCCCTGCACAGCGCCCGCTTCTGCCTCAAGTCCGGCGAGCCGCAGTGCATGCCGGCCACCCTCGCGGTCCGGGCCCACCGGGTCGAGGTCGTCGACGGCGAGATCTGGCTGCACCCGGGCCAGGAGCCGACGTCATGACGAGGATCACCCTGGTCGGTGCCGGGATCTCCGCCGTGTCGACCTGCGACGCCCTGCGCGGCGGCGGCTTCGACGGCGAGATCGTCCTGCTGAGCGGCGAGGACGGGCTGCCCTACGACCGTCCCCCGCTGAGCAAGGACGTCCTGAACGGTGCCGTGACCGCACAGGACGGCATCGCCCTGCGGCCGGCCGACTGGTACGAGCAGCAGCGCGTCGAGCTGCGGACGGGTGCCGTCGTCACCGCCCTGCGCCCCGACGAGGGTGTGCTGGAACTGGCCGACGGCACCGAGCTGACCGCCGACCGGATCGTGCTGGCCACCGGCGGCACCGTCCGCACCCTCCCGGTGCCCGGCGGGGACGACCCGGCCGTGCACACCCTGCGCACCTGGGAGGAAGCGCGGCGGCTGCGGGCGCGGCTGGTGCCGGGGGCCAGGATCGCCGTCGTCGGTGCCGGGCTCATCGGTGCCGAGACCGCGGCGGTCGCCACCGCGCTGGGCTGCTCCGTCACCCTGATCGACCCGGTGCCGGTACCGCTGACCACGGTCGTCGGCCCGGACATCGCCGGGGCGCTGCACGCCCGGCACCGCGCCGAGGGCGTCGAGGTCGTCACCGGGGGCGTGGAGCGCATCGACCGGGCACCCGGCGCCGAGGAGGTCACCGTCACCGTGGGCGGACGCCCCGAGCCCGTCACCGCCGACACCGTGGTCGTCGGCATCGGCATCCGCCCGGCGACCGCGCTGGCCGAGGCCGCGGGGCTCACCGTCGACAACGGCATCGTCGTCGACGCTGCGCAGCGCACCTCGCACCCGCGGGTGTACGCGGTCGGCGACGTGGCCCGGCGGGACGGTGAACCGGTGCGGCACGAGCACTGGGACGCCGCCCGGAACGGTGGCCGGGCCGCGGCCGCCGGACTGCTCGGGGCGGCCGCGCCCGACCGCGGCGCCTCGTGGTTCTGGTCCGACCGGTACGGCAGTCGGCTGGAGGGGGTCGGTTCGATGGCCGACGCCGAGGAGACCGTCGTGCGCGGTGACGTCGCCTCCGGCGCCTTCACGGTGTTCGGGCTGCGTGGCCCGGTGCTGGTCGCCGCAGCCGCGATCGACCGGCCCAAGGACATCAAGGCCGCCCAGCGGCTGATCGCCCGCGCGGTGCCCGTCTCCGCGGACCGGCTCGCCGACCCGGCGACCGAGCTGCGCGCCCTGCTCCGCGGCTGAACCGCCCCGCTGCGCCCTTCTCCCCCGGCCCCGTCATGGCGTGTGCCGCCCTTCGGCACACCCGCTCCCCGCACCCGCCGCCGTGCGATGGGATGGCCGACACAGCGCGGCACGCAAGGAGGATCCATGAGCATCCACACCACGGAATCCGCCGCCGCCCCCACGGGCGGGCCGGCCCTGGACGATCTGCTGCTCCACTTCGAGGTGGAGCGCTTCTACACCCTCGAAGCCCATCTGCTCGACCAGCACCGGTACGCCGACTGGCTGGAGCTGCTCGCCGACGACCTGCACTACTGGGCGCCCGTACGCACCAACCGGCTGCGCCGCCAGCAGTCGCTCGCCGACGGCACCCCCGGCGAGGTGGCGATCTTCGACGAGACGAAGGACAGCCTCGCCTGGCGCATCCGGCGCTTCGACTCCGGCATGGCCTGGGCCGAGGACCCGCCGTCGCGCACCCGGCACCTGATCACCAACGTGGCCGTGCGCCCCGGCGACGAGGACGGCACGTACCTCGCCGAGTCCTCGTTCCTGGTCTACCGCAACCGTCTGGAACGTGAGGTCGATCTGTACGCGGGCGGCCGCACCGATCTGCTGCGGCGGGCCGCCGACGGCTCGTTGAAGGTGGTGCGCCGCCACATCCTGCTCGACCAGAACGTGCTGCTCGCCAAGAACATCAGCACCTTCCTCTGAGGGGCTGCCGGGCGGCCTTCGGCCGGTCGGCGGACGCTGTCCGGTGCGTGCGGTTCCACGGCGCCGAGACGTCCTCGGGTGGGGTCCCCCTGCTCCCGGCGAACTCGGGAGGAGCCACCAGGGCATTTCGGCGACGCGGGAGACGTGCGTGCCGGGGCGTGACCGACCGGTCGGAGGTCACCCGGCAGTCTCCTGGGCGCCGGTCGCGCTCCCGGCGGGCGCCCCCGGTCCCCTGCCCCGTATCCGCCTGTCCCCGTATCCGCCTGTCCCCGTATCCCCGAAATCCCCCGCATCTCCTGGAGTTCCCCGTGGCCCCTGCCCTCGACGACGCCGTACAGCCCCGGATCATCACCCACACCGTCCAGACCTCGCTGGGCCCGGTCTCGGTCAGCGAGGCGGGCGAAGGCCCGGTGCTCGTGATGCTGCACGGGGGCGGGCCGGGGGCCGACGGCCTGGCCAACTACCGGCACAACCTGGCCGCGCTCGCCCCGCACTTCCGGGTGGTGCTGCCCGACCAGCCGGGCTTCGGCGGCAGCTACCGCCCGACCGAGGAGGATCTCGACGCCCGGTCGATCACCGAGATCGGCGTCGACGCCGTCCTCCGGGCGCTGGACGGCCTCGGCATCGAGCGCTTCCATCTGCTGGGCAACAGCCTCGGCGGCGCGGCCGCCCTCGGCATCGCCCTGGCGGCCCCGGAACGGGTCGAGAGGCTGGTGCTGATGGCGCCCGGCGGCGGCTGGCTGCCCTTCGGCCCCACCCCCACCGAGGGGCAGAAGGCGATGTTCCGGTACTACAACGGCGAAGGCCCGACGGTGAAGAAGATGCGGGACTTCATCCGCGTCATGACGGCCGAGCCCAAGCGGTGGGAGGACACCGTCCAGGCCCGTTACGAGGCGTCCCTGGACCCGAGCCACATCGAGTTCTACCACCGCTACAACGCCGCGTTCGCCAAGCGGCACGGCATGGACCCGCTCTGGCGCGACGTGCACCGGATCAAGGCCCCGACCCTGTTGCTGTGGGGCCGCGACGACCGGACCATCACCCTGGACGGCGCGCAGCTCATGCTCCGGCAGATCCGGGATGTCCAGCTGCATGTCTTCGGCGGCTGCGGCCACTGGGTGCAGCTGGAACGGCAGGCCGAGTTCGAGCGTCTCGTCACCGACTTCCTCCAGGAGCGCTGAATCATGTCCGAGCCCGTACCGAACACCGCGAACGCCCCGGCCGCGGGGTGGCTCGCCGGAGACGTCGCGCTGATCACGGGCGGCGCGAGCGGCCTGGGCCGCGCCATCGCACTGCGCTACCTCGCCGAGGGCGCGTCGGTCGCCGTCCTGGACCGGGATGCCGGGCAGCTCGCGGCGCTGGTCGAGGCCGCGGGCGAGCACGCCGACCGGGTGCTGCCGATCTCCGGTGACGTACGCTCGACCGAGGATCTGCACGGAGCGGTCGCGGGGACCGTCGAGCGGTTCGGCAGACTGGACGTCCTGGTACCCAATGCCGGGATCTGGGACTATCACCGCAGCCTCACCCGGCTCTCGGGCGCGGAGCTGGCCGAGGCGTTCGACGAGATCTTCTCCGTCAACGTCAAGGGCTATCTGCTCGCCGTGGAGGCGGCCTGGCGAGAGCTGGTCGAGACCAGAGGCAGCATCATCATGACGCTCTCCAATTCCTCCTTCCATGCCAACGGCGGCGGACCGGTCTACACCGCGAGCAAGCACGCCTGTCTCGGTCTGGTCCGCGAGTTCGCCTATGAGCTCGCCCCCAAGGTCCGGGTCAACGGTGTCGCCTGCGGCGGTATGCGCACCCAGCTGCGCGGTCCGGAGAGCCTGGGGCTGGAGGCACGCCGGATCGAGGACTCGTTCGCCCGCGCCGAGGCCGCCGGCGCCCGTCCGCACGTGCCGCTGTACGAGGCGAGTGTGGAGCCGGAGGACTTCACCGGCACGTACGTTCTGCTGGCTTCCCGCCGCAACAGCGGCAACATCACCGGTGCCGTGGTGCCCGTCGACGGCGGTATCGCCGTTCGCGGATTCCGCAGCGCGGCCGGTGGCAGCGATCTCTGAGCCCGGCCCCGAGGTCGCCCCACCGCCTGTCCCTCCCCTATCACGCCCACCTGCCGACAGCCACCGAAGGAGCCGTTCGGGTCATGGTCGACATCAGTCCCGCCGCCGCCGTGCAGCGCAGAGCCCGGTACGACGCAGCCGCGACCGCCCTCGTCTACGAGGGCAGGACCGTCACCGCGGGCGCCCTCGCCACCACCGTGAGCCGACTGGCCGCGGGCCTCGCGGCACGGGGGCTGCGGCGCGGTGACCGGGTGGCGTATCTGGGGCTCAACAGCGTCACGCTGTTCGAGGCGCTGCTGGCCGCCGGCCATCTGGGGGCGGTGTTCGTGCCGCTCAACCACCGCCTCGCGGCCGACGAGGTGCGGCACATCCTCGCCGACTCCGGTGCCCACACCCTGGTCGTCGAGGAGAGCCACCGCGCGCTGGCCGAGTCGATCCTCGCCGAGATTCCGGTGCGCCGGCCCGTCCTCGTGGACACGGACCCCGCGTGCCCGGCCGCACCCGCTCCGCCCGCCGTGTGGACGCTCCTGTCGGAGCTGCTGTCGGTCGACGGGGGACGGCCGGCCGCGGTGCCGCTGTGCGACGACGACCTGGCCGCCCTGATGTACACGTCGGGGACGACCGGCCGTCCCAAGGGCGTCATGCTCACGCACGGCAATCTGTGGTGGAACGCGGTCAACGTGGACTCCATGGTCGACACCCGCCCCGACGACGTGAACCTTGCCGTCGCCCCGCTGTTCCACATCGGCGGGCTGAACGCCCTCACGCTGCGTACCCTGACCCGTGGCGGCACGGTCGTCGTGCGCCGCTCCTTCGACCCCGCGCAGTGTCTGAACGACCTGATGGAACACCGGGTGACCAGCATCTTCGCGGTGCCCGCCATGTTCGCGGCGCTCGCCCGCGTGCCGGGGTTCACCGAGGCGGACCTGTCCGCGCTGCGGGCGGTCATCGTGGCGGGTGCGGCCGTGCCGCCGCAGCTGATCGAGGACTACGCGCACACCCACGGGGTCCTTCTCCAGCAGGCGTGGGGCCTCACCGAGACCGCCCCGTTCGCCACCTACCTCCCGGCGGCGCTCACCCTGGAGAAGACCGGTTCGGCAGGGCTTCCCATGCCGTACACGGAGGTGTGCCTGAGGGCGCCGGGGAAGGGCGGCACCATCGAGGAGCCCGATGTGCGCGGTGAGATCTGCGTGCGCGGCCCCAATGTCGTCAGCGGTTACTGGAACAACCAGACCGCCACCCGTGAGGCTTTCGACGATGCGGGCTGGTTCCACAGCGGCGACGTCGGCTACCGGGACAAGGACGGCCACTACTTCATCGTCGACCGCCTCAAGGACATGATCATCAGCGGTGGGGAGAACGTCTACCCCGCCGAGGTGGAGCGGGTCCTCAGCGCTTTTCCCGGAACCGTCGAGGTCGCCGTCGTGGGGGTACCCGACCCCAAATGGGGCGAGACCGTCGTCGCGGTCCTGGTCTGCGAGCCGGGAGTCGAGCCGCTGCTGGCGGAGGTGCGTGACTTCGCGAGCCGTCAGCTCGCCCGGTACAAGCTGCCCACCCGGCTGATGGTCGCCCCGGAGCTGCCGCGCAACGCGGGCGGCAAGCTGCTCAAGGGCCAGGTGCGCGACATCGTCCTCCAGCAGGGCACCGCGGTCGCGGACTGACCACGCCCGCGGCGGATGGTGCGGCGGGGGCGACTCCTGCGCCCCGCGTCCGCCCGGCGCTCTCCCCGGTCGTGTCGTCGGACTGCCGTTCGCCGTACGACGACACGCCCTCCTCCCTCGTCCCGCGGAAGGACGCCGATGTCCCCCCACACCATGAGTCACGGCCCGGAGCCGGTACCCGCTCTCCCTGCCGACCTCGGCACGTGGACCCTGCGGCCGGTACCGTCCACACCCCCGGACGGCGGCCTTCCCCTTCCCGTCACCGCCCGCGCGTACAGCGCGCGGCGGGGCGAATCCGCACCCGCGTTCCGGGTGGAGATCCAGCGGGTGCTGAGCCACCCGCTGCGCGGCTGCTACCCGGTGGGCGCCCAGGACCTGCTCCTCGTCCTCCAGCCGCTCGCCCCGCAGCCCGAGCCGGAGACCGCCGCCCTGCTCGGCGCGCTCACCCGGGCCCTCTTCGGCGCCGACCCGCGCTGTCGCCGCATCATGGCGGCCCCGGACGCCGAGGACGTTCCCGCCCGGGAGCGGTACACCGCGGGGCACTTCCGTACGGTCGCCGAGGCCGATCTGCACGAACGCACGGTGACCCTGATGGTGGTGGAACCTCCGCAGGTCACCGAGGTCTCCACCGCCCTGGACGACATGCCGCACTGATCCCCGCGGCGGGTACGTGCGGGGCCGCTCGGGCCCCCGCGCGCACGTAGGGGACCGCTCGGGCCCCGCGCGCACGTACGCGGGCCGTTCAGACCCCCGCGTCCCCGTTCGCCGACTCCTCCGCGATCCGCTCGTGGTGGCGGATCACCTCCGCCACGATGAAGTTCAGCAGCTTCTCCGCGAACGCCGGGTCCAGGTGCGCGCTCTCCGCCAGCTGCCTGAGCCGGGCGATCTGCCGGCTCTCGCGGGCCGGGTCGGCGGGGGGCAGGTGGTGGGCGGCCTTGAGGTGGCCGACCTGCTGGGTGCATTTGAAGCGTTCGGCGAGCATGTGGACAACAGCCGCGTCGATGTTGTCGATGCTCTCGCGCAGCCGATTCAGTTCCGTGCTCACGGACTCGTCGATGTCCTTCGTGGTCATGGTCAGCGAGCTTACGGCCTCGCCCACGGCCGTCGGTCCGAGGTCCCGGGGCGGCCCGGCGCCGTGAGTCCCGGCCACGGACGCCGGCGGGAGCGGTGCGGGGCCGACGGCCGGGCGGGGAGCGGCGTGGGGTCAGACGGCCGGGCCGGGCGGGTTGATCATGGGCGGGTGTTCCGGGTCCGGCACCCGGTCGCTCCAGCCGCCCGGAACGTTGCGGCCCTGCTGTTCGCGGAACCGGACCGGGGCGGTGCCGACCCTGCGGGCGAAGAGGCGGGAGAAGTAGGCGGGGTCGTCGTACCCCACGCGCCGGGCGACCGCGGCGACCGGCAGGTCCGTGGCGGCGAGGAGTTCCTTGGCGCGGCCGAGCCGGATGCCGAGGAGGTAGTCCTTGGGGCTGCAGCCCGCGCCGCGCCGGACCGCGGTGCGCAGTTCGGCGGGGGTCATGCCGTGCCGGGCGGCGTGCTCGGCGACGGACAGCGGCTGGAAGGCGTCACGGGCGAGGGCCCGGAGGACCGGGTCGCCGTCGGGGCCGACGTCGGCGCGGGCCCGGCGCAGGGCGACGAGGAGCTCGTGGACGGCGGCCCCGGTCTCCACCTCCAGCAGCGGGTTCCCTCGCCGGGCGGCCCGTACCATCCGGCTCACCGCGGCGCGGGGGCCCGCGGTGTCGGAGAGCGGGACGAGCGGGCGGTCGGGTTCGATGTAGCCGAGCTCGGTGTACGTGGCGGTGGCGGGGCCGGTGAAGTCGACGAAGCTCTCGTCCCAGCCGGTGCCCGGGTCGGCGCCGTAGTGGTGCGGGGTGCCGGGGGTCAGCCAGATCAGGCTGGGGGCGACGACGGGGACCCGGCGGCCGTCGGGTCCGGTGAACCAGCCGCTGCCGGAGTTGATGACGACGGCCACGTGGTGGTCCAGGGTGCGCGGGCCGACGGTCGGCAGGGCACCGTGCTGGAGCCCCACGCCCAGGCAGACGAGGCCCAGCCGGTGGTGGAGCGGGCTGGGGGTGAAGAAACGCATCCAGGTGTGGTACATCGGCCTTCCTGCCTCCCCCTCGTCGTGTCGGTCGGTGCCGTTCCGGCCGGTCCGAACCGTCCCACCGGCCGGAATCGTCTCATCGCATTGGTCCGAACAATTGTGTCCAAACAGCCATGATCTTTGTCCATGGACCGGCGGCACGCCAGGGGGCGAGGCTTGGCCGCGACATTCCTCCCGGGTTCGCCCGCTCCGTGGTGCGTGCGCTCGTGCGACCGGGGCCGGTCCGCCCGGAACCGCACGCACAGGAGAGTACGAGCACGATGGCTGACTTCACCGTGGGGGACGACCACTTCCGGCTGGACGGGAAGCCCGTACGGCTGCTGTCGGGGGCCCTGCACTATTTCCGGGTCCACGAGGCGCAGTGGGACCACCGGCTGTCGATGCTGCGCGCCATGGGGTTGAACTGCGTCGAGACGTACGTGCCGTGGAACCTCCACGAGCCGCGGCCGGGCCGGCTGCGGGACGTGGGCGCGCTGGGGCGGTTTCTGGACGCGGCGCAGCGGGCCGGGCTGTGGGCGATCGTCCGTCCGGGGCCGTACATCTGCGCGGAGTGGGAGAACGGGGGGCTGCCGGTCTGGGTGACCGGGCGGTTCGGGCGCCGGGTGCGGACCCGTGACGAGGAGTACCTGGAGGCCGTGGAGCGTTGGTTCGCGGCGTTGCTGCCGCAGGTGGTGCAGCGGCAGATCGGGCGCGGCGGCCCGGTGATCATGGTGCAGGCGGAGAACGAGTACGGGAGCTACGGCAGCGACGCGGTCTATCTGCGGCGGGTGGCGGGGATGCTGCGGGAGTTCGGGGTGACGGTGCCGCTGTTCACGTCCGACGGGCCGGAGGACCACATGCTCACGGGTGGTTCGGTGCCGGGGCTGCTCGCCACGGCGAACTTCGGGTCGGGGGCCCGTGAGGCGTTCGAGGTGCTGCGTCGGCATCAGCCGAAGGGGCCGCTGATGTGCATGGAGTTCTGGTGCGGCTGGTTCGAGCACTGGGGTGCCGAGCCGATCGTGCGGGGTCCGGAGCAGGCCGCCGGGGCGCTGCGGGAGATTCTGGAGTGCGGGGCGTCGGTGAACGTCTACATGGCGCACGGCGGGACGAACTTCGGCGGATGGGCGGGGGCCAACCGGTCGGGGACGTTGCAGGACCAGGGCTTCCTGCCGACGGTGACGTCGTACGACTACGACGCGCCGATCGACGAGTACGGCCGCCCCACGGAGAAGTTCTGGCGGTTCCGGGAGGTGCTCGCACCGTACACGGACGGGCCGGTTCCGGACGTGCCGCCGGAGCCGGCGCCGCTGGCGGCCGAGGTGCGCGCCGAGCTCACCGGGTGGGCGTCGCTGTCCGCGGTGCTGGAGGTGCTGGGTGACGAGGAGCCCGCCGCGTCGGGGGCCGCGCCGACGTTCGAGGAGCTGGGCGTGGACCGGGGTGTGGTGCGCTACCGGGTCGGTGTGCCGGGTCCGCGCCGCCCGTACGCGCTGACCGCGGCGGGGCTGCGGGACCGGGCCGTGGTGTACGTGGACGGGGCCCGCGCGGGGGTGCTGGACGAGGAGAACGAGACCCTGGACGAGCCGGTGGCCGGACCCGCCGAGGTCGAGCTGTGGGTGGAGTCGCTGGGCCGGGTGAACTACGGGCCGCGGCTCGGTGAGCCCAAGGGGATCAGCGGCGGGGTGATGCACGAGCGGCAGTACCTGCACGGGGTGCGGGCGCGGGCGCTGCGGC
Organism: Streptomyces sp. NPDC056061; assembly: GCF_042266885.1. NCBI lineage: Bacteria > Bacillati > Actinomycetota > Actinomycetes > Kitasatosporales > Streptomycetaceae > Streptomyces > Streptomyces sp. NPDC056061. The sequence goes on from NZ_JBHJWQ010000007.1 coordinate 151,314, forward strand.
TGGAGGCGTTCGAGGAGCCGGACGCGCTGGCCGAGGTGGTGTTCGGAAGGGCCGGGGAGAGCGGTGAGGCGGGGCGCACCGGGCTGTTCCGGGGGACGTTCGAGGTCGCGGGCGCGGCGGAGACGGGGCATGCGGGTCTCGAACTGCCGGGCTGGACGCGGGGGTTCGTGTGGGTGAACGGATTCTGCCTGGGGCGGTACTGGTCGAGGGGCGCACAGCGGACGCTGTACGTTCCGGGGCCGGTGCTGCGGGAGGGCGTCAACGAGGTGTGGGTGCTGGAGTTGGAGGACGCGGGCCCGCCGTACGTGGAGGTGGGTCCGGGGCTGCCGGTCCGGACGGGCAGCCCCGGGGATGTCCGGGGGTGACGCGTCGGCCGGTCGGCGCACGGTCGCCCCGCCGCCGGCGGTCGCCGGTGGCGGGGCGGTCGTGTGCGGTCGGTCCGGACCGTCGTGCGTGGCCGCCTCGTGCGCGGCCGGCCCGGACCCTCACCGGCCGGTGGACCTGGTCAGAGGGTGGCAGCGGCGGACGCGATGGCGGACGCGAACGTCGAGACCTCGGTGTAGACGCCCGGGTATCCGGCCCTGGCGCAGCCCTGGCCCCAGCTGACGATGCCGACCTGGATCCAGGCCCCGGCGTTGTCCTTGCGGAACATCGGGCCGCCGGAGTCGCCCTGGCAGGTGTCCACGCCGCCGGTGTCGATCAGGCCGGCGCAGATCTCCTCGCCGGGGACGAGGTCGCCGCCGTAGGCCGCCTGGCACTCGGCGTCGGAGACGAACGGCACGTTGGCCTTGAGCAGGTAGCGCTGCTGGGCGCCGCCCTCGGTGGCCGCGCCCCAGCCGGCGATGGTGAAGGTGCCGTTGTTGTACGCGGTGGTGTTGGCGATCTTCAGGGTGGGCTGGTCGATCGGCTTGGCCAGTTTGATCAGTGCCCAGTCCTTGCCCTGGCCGTTGTAGCCGGGGGCCTGGAGGACCTTGGTGGACTTGACCTTGACGGCGCTGGAGGACTGGAGGTCGACGACGCCGCCGGTCACGGTGATGGAGGTGTCGTTGCCCGAGCCGTCCACGCAGTGCGCGGCGGTGAGCACGATGTCCTTGGCGTACAGGGCGCCGCCGCAGCCCATCGAGAGCCGGACCATGAACGGGAACTCGCCCTGGGCGGCGCGGGTTCCGCCGACGACGGGGGCGGGCGCCGCGGAGGCGCCGGCGGGCTGGAGGCTGACGGCCGCGAGGGCCACGGCGGCGATGACGGAGCATCTCTTCACTGCGCGCAGGAGCTGCTTCAAGAGACTGCCTTCTTTCGTGGGGGGTTTCGGGAGGTCCGTCGACGGGCCTCCCACGTGTCTCGCGGAGTACGCGCGTCCTCGTCGCGGGCCGGCCACCGGACAGGAACACCCGATGGTCATGCTCGTGACAAAGACATGGTTGGGATTATCGGGAAGTGATCACACCCTCCACAAGGTTCAGTTTTCGGCCAAGATCGCCTGTTTCCCGCGCCGATACAGTGGGACGGTCGAAGGACACGGACGGGGGTGGGCACGTGACGGGGAGCGGCCGGAGCGGTGACCGGGACGGCGGCCGGAGCGGCGGCGGCCCGGTCGTTCATGGTTTCCCGCACCTCGACACCGTCCGCTCGGCGATCACGGCGCTGTACCGGCGGCTGTCCTGCGACGGCGTCCGCGCCCACGACACGAGCCTCACCGCGGCCGACGTCGCCTTCTTCGACCATGACGATCCGCACCTCGGCGCCCAGCGGGTGGCACGGGCCGTGGTCGAGCACCTGAACCTGCCGGACGCCCGGATGATCGTCGGCTTCCGGACCATGGAGCATGCCGCCGCCGTCGAACTCGCCGCGGGGCCCGAGTACTTCGTCGAACTCAACGACCGATTCCGCACCCATCGCGCGGACGTCGGAGCCGCGCTCGCGCACGAGACCACCCATGTGCTGCTGCACCGGCTCGGCCTGGAGTTCCCCGGCACCCGCGACAACGAGATCCTCACCGACACGGTGACGACGTACCTGGGCGCCGGCTGGCTGCTGCTGGACGCCTTCCGCGAGGACGCCGTCTCCAGCCAGAAGCTCGGTTACCTCACCCCGGAGGAGTTCGGGTACGTCCTGGCCAAGAGGGCGTTCGCCTTCGACGAGGACCCCTCCCCGTGGTTCACCAGCCCGCAGGGGTACACGGCCTACACCAAGGGGCGCGCCCGGGCCCTGCGCGACAACCGGCAGCCGCCTCTCGCCGCCGCCGGCTGGTCCGCCCGCCGCCGCTACGCCCAGGACCGCCGCCACGCCCGCGACCGCCCGGCCGCGTCCCCTGGCTCCAACACCCCGTACGCCTTCGAGCACGGCCCGCAGGGGCTCCGGGTCTCCTTCCCCTGCCCCACCTGCCTCCAGCGCATCCGTCTCCCGGTGCGCGGGCCGACGCGCGCCCGGTGCGGGCTGTGCCGGACGGTCCTGGACTGCGAGACCTGACCCCTCGGCCGGGACGCCGGAGTCCGCCACCACGCCCGCGCCACCCCGTGCGCCCGCGGCCACGAGGATCTCGCGCCACGGGCGTTACCGCGACGCCCTACTCCGCCCCGTACGCCGGACGCGCCTCCTTTGTCCGGGCGAGCAGTTCCCGGGCCGCCGCCCCCGCCTCGGCCGGTGCCCATCGCGCCCCCCGGTCCGCCGTGGGGCCCGGACGCCAGCCCTCCATGACCGTGATCCGGCCGGCCTCCGCCTCGAAGACCCGTCCGGTCACCCCGTCGCTCGCCGCCGAGCCGAGCCACACCACCAGCGGGGACACGTTCTCCGGGGCCATCGCGTCGAACTCCCCCTCCCTCGGGGCCGCCATCGCCTCGGCGAACGTCCGCTCGGTCATCCGCGTCCGGGCCGCCGGGGCGATCGCGTTGACCTGGACCCCGTACCGACCCAGTTCGGCCGCGGCGACCAGGGTCAGTCCCACGATGCCGGCCTTCGCGGCGGAGTAGTTGCCCTGCCCGACGCTCCCGAGCAACCCCGCGCCGGAGCTGGTGTTGACGACCCGGGCGACCGGTGGACGGCCCGCCCTGGCCTCGGCCCGCCAGTGCGCGGCCGCCGTGCGCAGGGGCAGGAAGTGGCCCTTCAGATGGACCCGCATCACCGCGTCCCAGTCGTCCTCGTCCAGATTCACCAGCATCCGGTCGCGCAGGAACCCCGCGTTGTTGACCAGGGTGTCCAGCCGTCCGAAGGTCTCCAGCGCGGTGGCGACCAGGGAGGCGGCCCCCTCCCTCGTGGCGACGTCGCCGGTGTGGGCGACCGCCTCGCCGCCCGCGGTCGTGATCTCGTCGGCCACCTGCCGTGCCGGGCCGTCCGATCCCCCGGCCCCGTCGGCGCCGACACCGAGGTCGTTGACCACGACCCGCGCCCCCTCGGCCGCGAAGGCGAGCGCGTGGGCCCGGCCCAGCCCGCGTCCGGCGCCGGTCACCACCACCACCCGCCCGGCGCACAGCTCCCCCTCGCCCCGCTCCGGCCGTCCCCGTACGGCACCGTGTCCGTCGCTGCTCGTGGCCATCACACCTCTCCCCTGTTGGCGATGCGGGGGCAGACTGCTACCTTCCACACCTAACAAATGTTTGGTGGAAAGGTAGCTGATTCGCTCATGGGTGTCTCCACCACAAGCCCCGACAAGGGCATCCGGCTGGTCACCGTCGACTACCCACCCGTCAACGCACTGCCGGTCCAGGGCTGGTACGACCTCGCCGACGCCCTGCGATCGGCCGGGCGCGACGCGGAGGTCCGCTGCGTCGTGCTGGCCGCCGCGGGCCGCGGCTTCAACGCGGGCGTCGACATCAAGGAGATGCAGCGCGACAGCGGGCACGACGCCCTGCTCGGCGCCAACCGCGGGTGCGCCGAGGCGTTCTCGGCGGTGTACGCGTGCGAGGTGCCGGTGGTCGCCGCGGTGCACGGCTTCTGCCTCGGCGGCGGCATCGGCCTGGCCGGCAACGCGGACGCGATCGTGGCGAGCGAGGACGCCACCTTCGGCCTGCCGGAACTGGACCGGGGCGCGCTGGGTGCCGCGACCCACCTCGCCCGGCTCGTGCCGCAGCACCTGATGCGCGCGCTGTACTACACCTCGCGCACCGCCACCGCCGCCGAGCTGCACGCCCACGGCTCGGTCTGGAAGGTCGTCCGGCGCGACGAACTCCTCGATGCGGCACTGGAGTTGGCGGGCGAGATCGCCCGCAAGGACGGATACCTGATCCGGCTCGCCAAGGCCGCCATCAACGGCATCGACCCGGTGGACGTACGCCGCAGCTACCGCTTCGAGCAGGGCTTCACCTTCGAGGCCAATCTCAGCGGGGTCGCCGACCGGGTCCGCGACACCTTCGGCAAGGAGGCACGACCGTGACCGCGACCGGTTTCGGCGCGAGGACCGACAAGACCATGACCGTCCGGGACGTCGTCTCCCGGCTCCGCAGCGGGATGACGATCGGCATCGGCGGCTGGGGCTCGCGCCGCAAACCCATGGCGCTGGTGCGGGCCCTGCTCCGCTCCGACGTCACCGACCTCACCGTGATCTCCTACGGAGGCCCCGACGTCGGCCTGCTCGCCGCGGCGGGCCGGATCCGAAAGCTGGTCACGGCCTTCGTCACGCTCGACTCGATCCCGCTCGAACCGCACTTCAGGGCGGCCCGCCAGCGCGCCGCGTTCGAACTGGCGGAGGTCGACGAGGCGATGTTCATGTGGGGGCTGCACGCCGCCGCGAACCGGCTGCCGTTCCTCCCCGTCCGCGCCGGCCTCGGCTCGGACGTGATGCGGGTCAACCCCGGTCTGCGCACGGTCACTTCACCGTACGACGACGGCGAGGAATTCGTCGCGATGCCCGCCCTGCGGATGGACGCGGCACTCGTCCATCTGAACCGCGCCGACCGGTTCGGCAACGGCCAGTACCTCGGCCCGGACCCGTACTTCGACGACCTGTTCTGCGAAGCCGCCGACACCGCCTACATGTCCTGCGAACGCCTCGTGGAAACCGCCGAGTTGACCGAGCAGGCAGCCCCGCAGACCCTCCTGGTCAAACGACATTCGGTCACCGGCGTCGTCGAGACCCCGAACGGCGCGCACTTCACCTCGTGCGTCCCCGACCATCCGCGCGACGAGGCGTTCCAAAGGGCCTACGCCACCGCTGCCGCCGACCCCGCCGCCTGGGCGGCCTTCCGTGAACGCTTCCTGCCCGCGCACGGCGACGAGGAGAGCTACCGGCGCGCCGTCCGGGCCTGGCACGAGGAGCAGAAGAAGTGACGGAGCACACCGCCGCCGAGCACACCACTGCCGGGGCCGCGCCCGCCGGCCGGGCCGACTACTGCGTGATCGCGTGCGCCGACGCCTGGCGCGGTGACGGCGAGGTGCTCGCCAGTCCGATGGGCGTGATCCCGTCGATCGGCGCCCGGCTCGCCCGGCTCACCTTCTCGCCCGATCTGCTGCTCACGGACGGCGAGGCGCTGATCGTCGGCCCGGACGGCGCCGCGGAGGGCTGGCTGCCGTACCGGCAGCACCTCGCCCTGGTCACCGGCGGCAGACGTCACGTGATGATGGGGGCGAGCCAGCTCGACCGGTTCGGCAATCAGAACATCTCCTGCATCGGCGACTGGCACCGGCCCGGCCGTCAGTTGCTCGGTGTGCGCGGCGCACCCGTCAACACCCTGAACAACCCGGTAAGTTACTGGGTGCCCAAGCACTCACCCAGGGTCTTCGTGGAACGGGTCGACATGATCTGCGGCGTCGGTTACGACAGCGCCGCGGCGGCGGGTCCGTCGGCGACGCGACACCACCGCATCCCCCGGGTCGTCACCGATCTCGGTGTCCTCGACTTCGCCACCCCGGACCACTCGATGCGCCTGGCCTCGCTGCACCCCGGCGTCACCGTCGAACAGGTCCGCGAGGCCACCGGCTTCGCGCTCGCCGTCGCGGACGACGTCCCGTTCACCCGGGAGCCCACTGCCGCCGAACTCGCCCTCATCCGCGAGGTGATCGACCCGGACGGCGCCCGAAACCGCGAGGTGCGGGGCTGATGCGAACCGCGCTCACGGATCTGGTCGGCGTGCGCCACCCCCTCGTCCAGACGGGCATGGGCTGGGTCGCGGGCCCCCGGCTGGTCTCCGCCACGGCCCGGGCCGGGGCGCTCGGCATCCTGGCGTCCGCGACGATGACCACCGGGCAACTGCGGTCGGCGATACGGGAGGTCAGGTCCCGCACGGACGAACCGTTCGGCGTCAACCTGCGCGCCGACGCCGCGGACGCCCGCGAGCGAGTGCGGATCCTCGTCGAGGAGGGGGTGCGGGTGGCGTCCTTCGCGCTCGCCCCGTCGAAGGACCTCATCGCGGAGCTGAAGGACGCCGGTGTGATCGTGATTCCGTCGATCGGGGCCCGGCGACATGCCGAGAAGGTCGCGGCATGGGGCGCGGACGCGGTGGTCGTCCAGGGCGGCGAGGGCGGCGGGCACACCGGTGAGGTGGCCACCACCGTGCTGCTGCCGCAGGTCGTCGACGCCGTGGACATCCCGGTGATCGCGGCGGGCGGCTTCCACGACGGCCGGGGCCTGGTCGCGGCCCTGGCCTACGGGGCGGCGGGCATCGCGATGGGCACGCGGTTCCTGCTGACGTCCGACTCGACGGTGCCGGACGCGGTGAAGGCCCGCTACCTGGCGGCGGGCGTCCGGGACGTGACGGTGACCACGGCGGTGGACGGGCTGCCGCACCGGATGCTGCGTACGGAGATGGTCGCCGCGCTCGAACACGCGGGCCGGGTCCGGGCGTTGGCCCACGCGGTGCGCCGGGCGGCGGGCTTCCGCCGGATCTCCAAAACGAGCTGGACCAGGATGGTCCGCGACGGCCTCGCGATGAAACACGGCAAGGGCCTGTCCTGGAGCCAGGTCCTGCTGGCCGCGAACACTCCGATGCTGCTGAAGGCGTCCATGGTCGACGGCCGCACCGATCTGGGCGTGATGGCGTCGGGGCAGGTGGCGGGCGTGATCGAGGATCTGCCCAGCTGCGCGGAACTGGTGGAACGCGTCATGGCCCAGGCGCACGCCGCGCTGGACACGGTGGCCCATGCCCTGGACGCGCCGACGCCCCCCCGGGAAGGCGGCACCGCCGCACGGTGACCGGCACCTCCGGCGCACCGCACCCGCCGTTCCGCACCCGGCCCGGCATCCCTCCGACGCAGCCACCGTTCCGCGCCCGGCCCGTACACCCCGCGTACCGGAACCCGGGACGGGGTGGGGCAGAGGAGCGGGCGGGGCAGAGGAGCGGGCGGGGCAGAGGAGCGGGCGGGGCAGAGGAGCGGGTGGGGCGGGGTGCCGGACGTGCCGGATGCCTCGCCCGGCCGCCGTCTGCCGGGCGGCCGGGCGAGGCATCCGCCGCCGACTACGCGGCCCGGCGTCCGCCGCGTCCCGGACGCTCGGCGCCGCCGCGTCCGGCTCCGGACCGGGAGCGCCCGGCGCCGGCCCCGGCACCCCGCGCCGAACCGGCCGTACCCGCCGATCCGGAGCGGCCCGCGCCACCGGACCGGCCGCCCGTACCGGAGGCACGGGAGGAACCGCCCGCGCCCCCACCGGCGGCGGAGCCGCCCGTCCCCCGGCCCTCGCCGTCACCGCTCCGGCCGCTGCCACCGCGTCGGCGACGACGACCGCCCGTGCGGGGGCCGGACTCACCCGGCGTGTCCGCACCGGACCGGGTGCGCTGCTTCGGCGGGGCCACCGGCTGCGGGACCTCGATGACGACAGCGACACCGGACGGTTCGCGGGCCCCGGTGATCCTGCTGAGCTCCGCGTCGCCGGACCTGACGCGGGCAGTGCGCGGCACGATGCCCGCGTCGGCCATCAGCCGGGTCATCTCCCGCTTCTCCTCGGGCAGCACCAGGGTGACGACGCTGCCGGACTCCCCGGCCCGCGCGGTGCGCCCGCCGCGGTGGAGGTAGTCCTTGTGATCGGTCGGCGGATCGACGTTCACGACGAGGTCGAGATCGTCCACATGAATGCCGCGCGCCGCCACGTTGGTCGCGACGAGCGCGGTGACCTGGCCGTTCTTGAACTGGTCCAGCGTCCGGTTGCGCTGCGGCTGCGAACGTCCGCCGTGCAGGGCGGCGGCCCGCACACCGCTGGCCAGCAGCCGCTTGGCGAAGCGGTCGGCGGACCGCTTGGTGTCCACGAACATGATCACGCGACCGTCGCGGGCGGCGATCCGGGTGGCGACCGCCTTCTTGTCGGTCTCGTCGGCCACGTGCAGCACGTGGTGCTCCATGGTGGTGACCGCCCCGGCCGACGGGTCGACCGAGTGCACGACGGGGTCGGTCAGGAACATCCTGACCAGACGGTCGATGTTCGCGTCGAGCGTCGCCGAGAACAGCATCCGCTGCCCGTCCGGCTCGACCTGCTTGAGCAGGGCGACGACCTGCGGCATGAAGCCCATGTCGGCCATCTGGTCGGCCTCGTCGAGGACGGTGACGGCGACCCGGTCGAGCCGGCAGTCGCCGCGCTCGATGAGGTCCTTGAGCCGCCCCGGGGTGGCGACGAGCACTTCGGCACCGCGGCGCAGCGCACCGGACTGCCGGGTGATCGACATCCCGCCGACGACGGTGGTCAGGCGCAGTTGCAGGGAGGTCGCGTACGGCGTCAGGGCATCGGTGACCTGCTGGGCGAGCTCCCGGGTCGGGACGAGGACCAGGGCGAGAGGGGTGCGCGGCTCGGCGCGGCGCCCGGCGGTGCGGGCCAGCATCGCGAGCCCGAACGCGAGGGTCTTTCCGGAGCCGGTACGACCGCGGCCGAGGATGTCCCGGCCGGCCAGCGAGTTCGGCAGGGTGGCGCCCTGGATCGGGAAGGGGGCGGTGACCCCCTGCGCGGCCAGGGTCTTCAGCAGGGCTGCGGGCATGTCCAGCTCGGCGAACGCCTCGACGGCGGGCAGGGCCGGGGTCATGGTTTCGGGCAGGGCGAACTCTCCCTGCGGCGGCGTGGCCCTGCGACGGGACGACGCCTTGCCGGGTCCCTTGCCGGAACCCTTGGCGGTCGCCTTTGCCGGGGCCGTACCGCGCCCCCTCGACGGGCGGTTGCGGGCGGGACGGTCCTGGCGCTCGGAGCGGGTCATACGGAATTGCCCTCCTGGGGGATTCCTGAGGATTCCCAGGAATCCCCGGAAACCGCCGGGAACCGCTGGGACTACGGGACTACGGGACTACGGGACTACAAGTCTGCTGGACTGCTGCTGGACTGCTGAGACCGCTGCTGGGTGTACGCGGGCCGCCGTGGCTGCGCGCGGGACCGGCCGGACCGCGGGGACCGGCCGGACGGACCGGGCCGGAGGGGACCGCCCGGTCCGTCCGCCCCCTGCGGGACGGCGCGCTGCCGCGTCGTGCGCCGGGGACAGCACAAGCCGGGACCCGCACCTTGACGGTGCGGGCCCCGGCTGCGGGTTACGCGTCCGACGGTCAGGCCGGGACGATGTTCTCCGCCTGCGGGCCCTTCTGGCCCTGCGTGACGTCGAAGGTCACCTTCTGGCCCTCGTGCAGCTCACGGAAGCCGGAGGACGCGATGTTGGAGTAGTGGGCGAAGACGTCGGCGCCGCCGCCGTCCTGCTCGATGAAGCCGAAGCCCTTTTCCGAGTTGAACCACTTCACGGTTCCAGTGGCCATGTCATTCTCCTCAAACAGGTGCAGTGCCGGAAATCCGCACTTTACGAATTCCAAGTCGCCGCATTGAGCCCCATCCGGAGAAAGCCGGAAAACAATAATGCGCCTGACGAAGCATTCCCGTCAGGCGCACATAAAGTTCATGGGTACCAAAACTGCAACGTGGCAACGGTAGCACGTCCCACCGGTCCGCGAACGGAAGGCGTCGCTCGTCGACCGGCTGCGTTCCGGCCCCGCCCTTGGCACAACTGGCCGGGAGCGGGGCCGGGACTCCGCCGAATTCGTCCGCGCGGCACCGCCCGGCCACGCGGGCGGTCAGAGCCGTTCGATGATCGTCACGTTCGCCTGGCCGCCGCCCTCGCACATGGTCTGGAGCCCGTAGCGGCCCCCCGTCCGTTCCAGTTCGTGCAGCAGCGTGGTCAGGAGTTTCGCCCCGGTCGCGCCGAGCGGGTGGCCCAGCGCGATCGCGCCGCCGTTGACGTTCACCCGGTCGGGATCGGCCCCGGTCTCCTTCAGCCAGGCCAGGACGACCGGGGCGAACGCCTCGTTGATCTCGACGAGGTCGAAGTCGTCGATCGTCATGCCGGTCCTCTCCAGGGCGCGGGCGGTGGCCGGGATCGGCGCCGAGAGCATGCGGATCGGGTCCTCGCCGCGTACCGAGAGGTGATGAATCCGGGCGCGAGGAGTGAGGCCGTGCTCCGCGACGGCGCGTTCGGAGGCGATGAGCACGGCGGCGGCACCGTCGGAGACCTGGGAGGAGCACGCGGCGGTGATCGTGCCGCCCTCCACGACCGGCTTGAGCGCCGCCATCTTCTCCAGGGAGGTGTCGCGGCGCGGACCCTCGTCGGTGGTGACGTCGCCGAGGGCGACGATCTCGCGTGCGAAGCGGCCCTCGTCGATGGCGCGGATCGCGCGCCGGTGGGAGCGGAGGGCGAACTCCTCCATGTCGAGGCGGCTGATGCCCCACTTCTCGGCGATCAACTGGGCGCCGTGGAACTGGTCGACCGGTGCGTCGCCGTACCGGGCGCGCCAGCCCGCGCTGCCCGCGTACGGGCCGTCGGTCAGGCCGAGCGGGTCGGCGGCCCGGCGGGAGGCGAAGGCGATCGGGATCTGCGTCATGCTCTGGGTGCCGCCCGCGACGACCAGGTCCTGGGTGCCGGAGAGGACGCCCTGGGCGGCGAAGTGCACGGCCTGCTGGGAGGAGCCGCACTGGCGGTCGACGGTGACGCCCGGGACCTCCTCGGGCAGTCCGGCCGCCAGCCAGCAGGTCCGCGCGATGTCCCCGGCCTGCGGGCCCACGGTGTCCAGGCAGCCGAACACCACGTCGTCGACGGCCGCCGGATCGATACCGGACCGCCGTACGAGGGCCTTGACGGCGTGGGCGCCGAGGTCGGCGGGGTGGACCGCACCGAGTCCCCCGCCGCGCCGGCCGACCGGGGTGCGTACCGCTTCGACTATGTATGCCTCGGCCATGACTGCTGCTCCTTCGCGGGGTGTCACACGGGTCAGGTGTCCAGGGCGATGCCGTCCAGGACCATCGAGAGGTACTGGCGAGCGATCTCGTCGGGGCTGTGCTGTCCGCCGGGTCGGTACCAGGACGCCGCGACCCAGACGGTGTCGCGGACGAAGCGGTAGGTGAGGCGGATGTCGAGGTCGGCGCGGAAGGACTTGTCGGCGACGCCGCGTTCGAGCGTGCCGAGCCAGGCCTGCTCGAACTTCCGCTGGGAGTCGGCGAGATACTGGAAGCGCGGCTGGGCCGCCAGGTGCTTGGACTCCTTCTGGTAGATCGCGACGGCGGCGCGGTGCCGGTCGATCTCCCGGAAGGACTCGGTGACGAGGGCCTCGATGGTCTCCCGGGGCCCGAGCCCGGCGGCGAGCACCGTGTCGTAGCCCTCCCAGAGTTCGGTGAGGAAGGTCGAGAGGATCTCGTCGATCATCGACTCCTTGGAGTCGAAGTGGTAGTAGAGGCTGCCCGCGAGCATCCCTGCCTCGTCCGCGATCCTGCGGACCGTGGTGGCGTTGTATCCGTGCGCGGCGAACACCTCGGCGGCGGTGTCGAGCAGTTCGCGGCGACGCTCGGGCGAGGGGGTCACCTGGGGCTTCTTCTTTGTAGGCACCCGCCCATTCTCCGCCCGCCGCACTCCGCCGGGGGCGGCGCGGGGCCCGTCGGCGCCCCCGGCGCCCGCGTCGCCGCGGACCGCGCGGCCGGCGCGGCGGCGCCCCGCTCAGGCACGCCGGCTGCTGACGGCGACGACCTCGCCCGTCATGTACGAGGAGTAGCCGCTGGCAAGAAAGACGATGACGTTGGCGACCTCCCACGGTTCCGCCCAGCGGCCGAACGCCTCCTTCGCGGTCAGTTCGTCGAGGAGTTCGGCGGAGGTGACCTTCACCAGGTGCGGGTGCATGGCGAGGCTGGGTGCGACGGCGTTGACGCGCACGCCGTACTCGGCCGCCTCGACCGCGGCGCACCGGGTGAGCGCCATGACACCCGCCTTGGCCGCGGCGTAGTGGGCCTGACCGCTCTGGGCGCGCCAGCCGACGACGGAGGCGTTGTTGACGACGACGCCGCCGCGGCCCGCCGTCCGCATGGCGCGCAGGGCGGCCCGGGTGCAGCGGAAGGTGCCGTTCAGGGTGACGTCGAGGACCTTGGTCCACTGCTCGTCGGTCATCTCGGTGAGCGTCGCGGTGCCACCGAGGCCGGCGTTGTTGACGACGATGTCGAGTCCGCCGTGGGTGCGTTCGGCGAGCGCGAGGAGTGCCTGGACCTGGGACTCGTCGGTGACGTCGCAGGGCAGGGCGGCGACCCGGCCGGCGCCGAACTCGTCGGCGAGGGCCCGTTCGGTCTCCTTCAGCCGTCGGGCGTGCGTGTCGCCGATGACGACGCGGGCGCCCTCCTCCAGGAACCTGCGCACGGTGGCGCCGCCTATTCCGGCGCCCGCGGCGGCGGTGACGACGGCGCCCCGGCCGGCCAGCAGCCCGTGTCCGGGTACGTACTGCGGTGCGTTCACGCCCGTGCCTCCTCGGTGCCGTTCCGCGGGGTGCTCGACGGTGCCCGACCCGTACGTTAACCTACCAAACACTTGTTAGGGAAGGATGAGCCGATGCCCGCTGCCCACGACACGTCCGCCGACCGCCCCGACACCGAACCCGTGCTGTACGAACGCCGGGGCGCGGTCGCGTACGTGACGCTGAACCGTCCCCGCTACCGCAACGCGCAGAACTCGGCGATGACCTATGCCCTGGACGCCGCGTTCTACCGGGCCGCCGAGGACGGCGAGGTCAAGGTGGTCGTGCTCGGCGGCGCCGGGGACCACTTCTCCGCGGGCCACGACATCGGCTCCCCGGGACGCGACGCCCATCTCCCGTTCGGGCGCCGGGCCGGGCTGTGGTGGGACCACACCGACAAGGCGGGGGCGGAGAGCCGCTTCGCCCGCGAGTCGGAGGTGTACCTCGGCATGTGCAGGCGCTGGCGCGAGCTGCCGAAGCCGGTCGTCGCCGCCGTCCGGGGGGCCTGCGTGGCGGGCGGGCTGATGCTCGCCTGGGTGTGCGACCTGATCGTGGCGAGCGAGGACGCCTTCTTCGCCGATCCGGTGGTGCGGATGGGCATCCCCGGCGTCGAGTACTTCGCCCACCCGTGGGTGATGCCGCCCCGGATCGCCAAGGAGTTCCTGTACACCGGCGACCGGATGACCGCCCGCCGGGCGTACGAGATCGGCATGGTGAACAAGGTGGTGGCGGACGGGGAACTCACCTCCTCGGTCGATGAGTTGGCGCAGCGCATCGCACGGATGCCGCGCCTCGGGCTGGCCCTCGCCAAGCGCGCGGTCAACCAGGCCGAGGACCTCCAGGGGCTGCACACCGGCCTGGACTCGGTCTTCGGGCTGCATCACCTCGCGCACGCGCACAACGCGGAGACGGCGGCCGACCCGCTCGGCGGCATGGACGTCGCCGCGATGAAGCGGGCGGGCAGCTGATGGACCTGTCGTACACCGCCGGGCAGCAGGACTTCCGGGCCGAGGCCCGTGCCTGGCTGCGGGAGCACGTACCGGACCGGCCGCTGCCGTCGCTGGAGACCGCCGAGGGGTTCGCCGCGCACCGCGCCTGGGAGGCGACGCTGCACACGGACCGCTGGTCGGCCGTGTCCTGGCCGCGCGCCTACGGGGGCCGGGGGGTGGACATCTTCCACTGGCTGGTCTTCGAGGAGGAGTACTACGCGGCGGGCGCGCCCGGCCGGGTCTCGCAGAACGGCATCAACCTCCTGGCCCCCACCCTCCTCGACCACGGCACCGAGGAGCAGCGGGCCCGGATCCTGCCGTCGATGGCGAGCGGCGAGGTGATCTGGGCGCAGGCGTGGTCGGAGCCGGAGGCGGGCTCGGACCTGGCGTCGCTGCGATCACGGGCGGTGCGCACGGACGGCGGCTGGCTGCTGTCGGGGCAGAAGACCTGGTCCTCGCGGGCCGCGTTCGCGGACCGGGCGTTCGGCATCTTCCGCACGGATCCGGCGCCCGCGAAGCCGCACCACGGGCTGACGTACCTCATGTTCGACCTGTCGGCGCCGGGGGTGACGGTGCGGCCGATCGGGCGGCTGGACGGCAAGCCGGCCTTCGCCGAACTGTTCCTGGACGAGGTGTTCGTACCGGACGCGGACGTCATCGGGGAGCCTGGGCAGGGCTGGCGGATCGCCATGGCGACGACGGGCAACGAGCGCGGGCTGACGCTCCGCTCCCCCGGCCGGTTCCTCGCGGCGGCGGACCGGCTGGCCGGACTGTGGCGCGCGCACGGCGACCCCTCGGACACCGCGCTGCGCGACCGGGTCGCCGACGCGGTGATCGGGGCACGCGCCTACCAGCTCTTCACCTGCGCGGGCGCCTCGCGGTTCGCGGCGGGGGCGGCCATCGGCGCCGAATCGAGCCTGAACAAGGTGTTCTGGTCCGAGTACGACATCGCCCTGCACGAGACGGCGCTCGATCTGCTGGGCCCGGACGCGGAGTCGGCCGATTCCCCGTGGGCCGAGGGGTACGTCTTCTCCCTCGCGGGCCCCATCTACGCGGGCACCAACGAGATCCAGCGCGACATCGTCGCCGAGCGTCTGCTCGGCCTGCCGAAGGGACGGCGCTAATGCGTTTCCTCCTCGACGACGAGCAGCGCGACTTCGCCCGCTCGCTGGACGCGATGCTGACGGCCGCGGACACGCCCGCGGTGGTACGGGCCTGGGCGGCGGGCGACCACGGGCCGGGCCGGACGCTCTGGAACCGGCTGGCGGAGGCGGGGGTGTTCGCCCTCGCGGTCCCGGAGCCGTACGGGGGTGTCGGACCGTTGCCGGTGGAACTGGCGGTCGCCTTCACCGAGTTGGGGCGGCACGCGGTGCCGGGGCCGGTGGTGGAGACGGTCGCGGCCGGGGTGCTGCTGGCCGGGGCGGACGAGGCGGCGGCGAAGGAGTGGCTGCCGCGACTGGCGTCGGGGGCGGCGACGGCGACGCTCCGCACGGACGGGTACGGGCCGTACGCGCTGGACGCGGACGCGGTGGACGCCGTGTTCACGGTGAGCGGCGACGAGTTGCGGCTCGCCCCCGGGCCCGGCGCCCTCACGGTCTCGACGGACCCGGCCCGGCGGCTGCTGAGCCCTCCGCCGGGCGGGGAGTTGCTGGCGTCCGGGCCGCGGGTGGTCCGGGCGGCCGTGCGGGCCGGCCGGTGGGCGTCGTTCGCGACGGCCGCGCAGGCGCTCGGTGTCGGGGAGGCGCTGCTGCGGGCCACGGTCGCCCACGTCGGGCGGCGCAGCCAGTTCGGTGCGCCGATCGGGTCGTTCCAGGCGGTCAAGCACCGGCTCGCGGACGTCCTGCTCGGGCTGGAGTTCGCCCGCCCGCTGCTGTACGGGGCGGCGGTCGCGCTGGCCGAGGGGGCGCCGGACGCCGACGCGGAGGTGGCGGCGGCGAAGGTGACGGCGGGCGAGGCCGGGTACGCGGCGGCGCGGGCGGCGCTGCAACTCCACGGTGCGGTGGGGTACACCGAGGAACTGGACCTGTCGCTGTGGCTCCGCAAGGCACGGCCGTTGCGGGATGCGTGGGGGACGCCCGGAGCCTGCCGGGCGCGGGTGCTGGCGAAGCCCGCGGGGCCCGCCGGCCAGGACGCCTCCCGCACGCCGGACCGGGGAGCGGGAGGCGCCTGAGCGGCGGGCCGGTCAGGCGCCGGTCCGGTCAGGGGTCGGTTCTGGCGATGTTGTCCGGGCCCCGGCGGATGGTGCGCACCGGCACGCCGGGCCGCCACACCCGTACCACAAGTTCCTCGCCCTCCAGGCCCGTCAGGACCACCTCCGCGATTTCCGCGCGGAAGAGGTGGAACGGTTCCGGTGGCTTCACCTCGGCGACGAAGCGGGCCAGGACGTCGGGATCGGTCACCTCCACCGCGCGGCCGGACACCCGGACGTCGCCGTCCGCCATCTCGGCGTCCGGGCCCGGGTTCGCCTGCACCGCGAACCGCGGGTCGCGCCGGAGGTCCTGCGCCTTGCGCGAGTACGGCATCATGCCGAGCCACAGCTCGCCGAAGCGGAAGTCCACCTCCAGGCCGGTCACCCGCGGGGATCCGTCCTTGCGGAGGGTTGCCAGGACGTGGTGCCGGTACTGCCCGAAGCGGGTGCGAACGGTGTCGGCGAGGGCGGGCTCGGCCGCCCGGAACTCCGCCCAGGAGTTCCGGGCGGCCGGTGTCGGAGTCGGTGTCGGTGTCGGTGTCGGTGTCGGTGTCATGCGGACATGGAACCCCGGATACCCGACATCCTCTGTCCGGATTCACGGGAGCGGTCGGACGGGAGTGATCGAACGGGAGCGGCAGGTCGGAGCACCACGACCCGCCGCCTCCCCCGATCCGTCCCGGCGAGTGCCGGGCGCCGCCCTACCGGGTGCCGGCCGCCGCCACGGCAGTCCGGATCACCCCGGAGAGCCGGGCCGCGTCCTCGGTGTATCCGGTCAGCACCAGCCGTCCGCCGTCCCGGGGCCGGATGACCAGGTGGACGTCCCAGCCCATGAGCCGGCCCAGGGCGTGGTCCTGCCCGCGCTCGACCACGCCGCGGATCGCCGTCCAGGGCAGTACCCGGGTCTCCCCGGTCCGCCGGTAGACCAGTCCCTGCTCGCGCAGGACGAAGACCTCGCCGTGCCGCCGCAGGGCCCGCAGGCCGTTGGAGACTCCGCCGTAGACGCCGAGGAACGCACCGCCCCACAGCAGCCCGGCGAAATTGGTGCCGTCGCCGTTCGAGGAGAAGACGGCGATGGTCACCGGGATGGCGACGCCTGTGAGGGCCAGGCCGATCAGCAGCACGACGATCGCGACGCGCCCCCGACGATCGTTGTCCGTCGGATGGTTGCGGACGAATGCACCCAACGCGCGCTCGGCTTCCCTGACCATCGGTCCCCCTGAGTCTGTGCGGCAAATGCCGCCAGTCTGTGGGACCTCCGGGCAGGGCGACAAGGGCCCGAGACGAACGGGACAGCGGCAGTGCGCGGAATTCGCCCGCGTCGTCAGCCGACGATTCCCGCGGTCCGGGCCGCCGCCAGCCACTGCGGGAACTCACCGACCAGCCGGTCGTACAACTCCGCGTCCGGCACCCGGCTCGGGTCGGATCCGGCGTGGAAGAAACCCGCGTTGTCGACCGGGCGCTCGGCCGGTACGGGCAGTTCGTCGAGCTTGCGCAGGAAGTCGAACTGGTTGCTGCGCCTGTCGCCGAAGCCGATGAACTGCCAGAACAGCGGAATCGTCCTTGCAGTACTCCCGCGTGACTCCTCCACCCCGTGAACGGGGTGGCTTCTCGCTACGCCTGGTTGGCGTCGCGACGGACCAGCCCGGCCCGTAGAACATTGAGCGCCCCAACATGGTCGGCGTGCGCCCGATGGCCGCAGCTGACGCAATGGAACTTCTCCTGGGTGAGCCGGTTCTCCGCCGAGACATACCCGCATTCGGGGCAGGTCCGGGAGGTGTTGCGGGGGTCCACGGCGATCACTTCCCGTCCGGCGCTTTCAGCCTTGGCGTGCAGGATCGTCAGGAACACCCCCCACCCGGCATCCGAGATCGAACGGTTCAGGCCCGTCTTCGCACTGGCCCCGTTGGACAGGAAGACACCCGGCCGGTCGGGGTCGGGCTTTGGCGCGGCGGCCTTGACCATGTTGCGGATCTTGAGGTCTTCATGCGCAATGACATCATGCTCCCGCACGAGGCCAAGCGCGGTCTTGTGCGCGTGATCAAGGCGCTGACGGCAAACCTTCCGGTGAAGGTCAGCAACCCTCTGAACAGCCCGCTGGTGATTGGCCGACCGCTTGTCACGGCGCACCCGCCCGAACCGGCTGAGCCTTCGCTGTGCAGCATCAAGCTTCGCAGCAGCCTTCCGCGCGTGTCGGGGATTGGTGACGTGCTCCCCATCAGACGTGGTGAGGAAGGAAGCGATGCCCATGTCGATGCCGATCACACCGCCGGTCACCGGAAGCGGCTCGGGCCGGGCCTGCTCGGCAGTCAGGACGACGTACCAGCGGTTGCCTTCGCGCCTGACCGAGACGGTCTTGACCTTGCCGACCACGGCACGGTGCTGGTTGACCTTGACATGCCCGACACCCTGGAAACGGACGCGGGTGACAGGGGCGTGCGGGGTGGAGTCCCAGCGGCACCCGTCCCCGTCCTTCGGGAAGTCCACCGTGTCGAACCAGCTCACGCCCCGGAATCGCGGATATCCGGGTGTTTCCCCGGACTTGATCCGGCGAAAAAAACGCGGCGAACGCCTTGTCCAGACGGCGA
Source organism: Streptomyces sp. NPDC056061 (assembly GCF_042266885.1). NCBI lineage: Bacteria > Bacillati > Actinomycetota > Actinomycetes > Kitasatosporales > Streptomycetaceae > Streptomyces > Streptomyces sp. NPDC056061. The sequence goes on from NZ_JBHJWQ010000007.1 coordinate 169,727, forward strand.
AGCGTCGCCTGCTGGGACGAGAAGGACCAGCGGCCCTGACGTTCCGGGTCGAACGCTCGGATGTCCTTGAGCTGCGCGGACTGCTGCCCGTACTTGACCGAGGTCTTCGACACGTGCCGGTAGGCGTCACGACGCTCTTGAAGGGCGCCGTTGTACAACGAGCAGTGATCGCGCAGCATCTCGCCGAGGGCCTGCGCCTGGCGGACGGTGGGCCGCATGAGGAACTTGTACGCACGGATCATTTGGCCCACCCCCTTCCTGGTTAGCCCTGAAGAGCTTACTACGCTTGGTCTATGTCACCACGTTGGGAACCAAATCCCGATATCCGCCGGGGTCGTCACGTCGTCCACAACCTTCACGCCCACTTGGTGTTCGTGACCAAGTACCGGCGGGGGGTCTTCAGCGACGAGATGCTGACCAGGTGCGAGGAGATCATGCGGAACGTCTGCACAGACTTCGGCGCGGACCTGATCGAGTTCAACGGCGAAGAGGACCACGTACACCTTCTTGTGCACTATCCGCCGAAGATCGCTCTGTCCTCCCTGGTCAACTCACTCAAGGGGGTGTCGTCACGCTACCTGCGACAGGAGTTCACCGACCGCGTCAATCGCTTCATCACGCACGGCCGGTTCTGGTCCGGCTCCTACTTCGCCGGGTCCTGCGGCGGGGCTCCGCCGAGCATCGTCGAGCAGTACATCGAGCAGCAGAAACGTCCATCGTAGTCTGCGGGTCAGAGCATTCCTGAGATCGGATTCCCTCCCCGCCTACAGTCGAGGATTCCCTCCGAAGAGAGATGGAACCGGAGTAGTCGAGCACCAGGTAGACCGCGGCCCGCACCCCGCTCATGCCGTTCTTCGTCAGGGAGACCGACGCGTTCTTGTAGAGGCCGACGAGCGCGGGCGCGGTCTCCTCGATCTTCCGGAGGCTGATCGCCGGGCCTGGGGCGGTGGACGAGCCGGTCATGCGGGTACTCCGATCCTCGACGTGCCGGGCTCCCCGGCCCGAGCCGCTTCCTCGAACTGCTGCCTGCGTGCGACGCCAGTGTGCAGGCCCGGGCCGGAGGCACCCGCGCGCACCCCCCGCGCCGATGTTCGCTATGTTGATCGCCGCCGCCCCCACCGGCCGCTTCGTGACCCGCCCACCGTGAAGGAGTCCGCCGTGGAGGCCGCGGCCACCACCTGCTACCGCCACCCGTCCTACGAGACGTATGTGAGCTGCACCCGCTGCGAACGCTTCATCTGCCCCGACTGCATGCGGGAGGCGGCCGTCGGTCATCACTGCGTGGAGTGTGTGCGGGAGGGACAGCGGTCGGTCCGGCAGGCCCGCACGGTGTTCGGCGGTTCCGTGGCACGGTCCGCGGTGCCGCTCGTCACGTACCTGCTGATGGGCCTCAACATCCTCGTGTACCTGGGCGAGTTGGTGTTCCCGGACATCGTCGACCGGTTCGCGATGCTCGGCGCGGGGCTCACCGCCCCCGACGGCAGCCAGTACCTGTACGAGAACGGGAGCTTCATCGGCTTCGACGTGATCGGCGTGGTGGACGGGGAGTGGTACCGGCTGCTGACCGGGGCGTTCCTTCATCTCCCGCCGGGCGGGGCGATGTTGGGACCGCTGCCGTTCGGGGTGCTGCACATCGCCTTCAACATGTACGCGTTGTGGAATCTGGGCCGGGTGGTCGAGGAGCAGTTGGGCCGGGCCCGGTATCTGGCGCTGTACCTGCTGTCCGCGCTGGGCGGCTCGGTCCTGGTGTACCTGATCGCGCCGTTCGACGGCACGGTGGGGGCCTCGGGCGCGATCTTCGGGCTCGGGGCAGCGTTCTACGTCATCAACCGGCGTCTGGGGCGCGACATGCAGGCGGTCAACCGGTTCATGGCCGGGTTCCTGATCTGGATGCTGGTCTCGGCGGGATTCACCTCGTGGCAGGGCCACCTGGGCGGGCTGCTGACCGGGGGGATCGTCACGGTCGCATACGCGTACGCCCCGGCGAAGGGGCGCACGGTGGTCCAGGCCGCCGCGTGCGTGGTGCTGCTCGCCGTGCTGGTGCTGCTGGTGGTGCTCAAGACGTCCGCGCTGTCGGGCTGAACCGGCCGCTCCGGCCCCGTACCGGGGCGCCGCGCCCCTGTTGGCGCGCCGTGCCGCCCGTCCCCGTACATGCCGCGGCGCCTGCCGGGTGTCCGGTCGGGGACGGGCAGGCGCCGCGTCGAGTTCCGTACGCCGTTGTACGGGACATCCTCGGGGCCGTGATCAGACCATGAGCGCGCGGTCCGTCGGGCGGATCGGGGCCGGCAGGGCGCTGGCGCCGGTCAGGTAGCGGTCCACACCGCGCGCCGCGGAGCGGCCCTCGGCGATGGCCCACACGATGAGGGACTGGCCGCGGCCCGCGTCACCGGCGACGAACACGCCGTCGACGTTGGTGGCGAAGTCCGCGTCGCGCGCGACGTTGCCGCGCTCGTCGAGCTCCAGGCCGAACTGCTGGACCAGGCCGTTGGACCGGTCGGTGCCGGTGAAGCCCATGGCGAGGGTGACCAGTTGGGCCGGGATCCTGCGTTCGGTGCCGGGCTTCTGTTCCAGCTTGCCGTCCGTGAACTCCACCTCGACCAGGTGGAGCGCCTGGACGTCGCCGTTCTCGTCGCCCTCGAAGTGGGTGGTGGAGACGGAGTACACCCGCCCCTCCTCGCCCGCCTTCGGGCAGGAGGATCCCTCGTCCGGATCGAGGCCCGCCCTCTTCTGCGCCAGGTACGTGGTCTCCTCGTGCGCGGAGGTGACCTTGTAGAGCATCGGGAAGGTCGGCCAGGGCTGGTTGGCGTTCCGGTCCTCGCCCGGCCTCGGCATGATCTCCAGCTGGGTGACGGACAGGGCGCCCTGGCGGTGGGCGGTGCCGACGCAGTCGGCGCCGGTGTCACCGCCGCCGATGACGACGACGTGCTTGCCCTCGGCGGTGATCGGGGAGACCGTCAGGTCGCCCTCCTGCACCTTGTTGGCGAGCGGCAGGTACTCCATGGCGAAGTGGACGCCATTGAGCTCGCGGCCCGGGACGGGCAGGTCGCGGGAGACGGTGGCACCGGCGGCGACGACGACCGCGTCGTAGCGGCGGCGGAGCTTGGCGGCGTCGATGTCGCGGCCGATCTCCGTCTCGGTGCGGAACTTGGTGCCCTCCGCGCGCATCTGCTCGATGCGGCGGTTGATGTGCGACTTCTCCATCTTGAACTCGGGGATGCCGTACCGCAGCAGGCCCCCGATCCGATCGGCGCGCTCGTAGACGGCGACGGTGTGACCGGCCCGGGTCAGCTGCTGGGCGGCGGCGAGACCCGCCGGGCCCGAGCCGATGACCGCCACGGTCTTGCCGGAGAGCCGCTCGGGCGGCTGCGGGGTGACGTCGCCGTTGCCCCACGCCTTGTCGATGATGGAGACCTCGACGTTCTTGATGGTGACGGCCGGCTGGTTGATGCCGAGCACGCACGCCGACTCGCACGGGGCGGGGCAGAGCCGCCCCGTGAACTCCGGGAAGTTGTTCGTGGCGTGCAGGCGCTCGGACGCCGCCGACCAGTCCTCGCGGTAGGCGTAGTCGTTCCACTCGGGGATGAGGTTCCCGAGCGGGCAGCCGTTGTGGCAGAACGGGATGCCGCAGTCCATGCAGCGGCCCGCCTGCTTGCTGATGATCGGGAGCAGCGAGCCGCGGACGTAGACCTCGTTCCAGTCCTGGACGCGCTCGGCGACGGGGCGGGTCTCGGCGACCTCGCGCCCGGTGGTCAGAAAGCCCTTGGGGTCAGCCATGGGTCGCCGCCTCCATCATCTTCTCGGTGGTCTCCTGTTCGGAGAGACCGGCGAGCTCAGCGGCGTCCTTGGCGGCGAGCACTGCCTTGTACGTGGACGGGATGATCTTGCTGAACCGGGCCACGGCGGTGTCCCAGTCGGCGAGCAGCTTCTCGGCGACGGTGGAACCGGTCTCCTCGTGGTGGCGGCGCACCACGTCGTGCAGCCACTGCCGGTCGGTGTCGGCGAGTTCCTCGATCGCGCCGTGGTTGCCGGCGTTGACGTGGGCGCGGTCCAGGTCGATGACGTAGGCGACGCCGCCCGACATGCCGGCGGCGAAGTTGCGGCCGGTCTCGCCGAGCACGACGGCGTGGCCGCCGGTCATGTATTCGCAGCCGTGATCGCCCACGCCTTCCGAGACGACCGTGGCGCCGGAGTTGCGGACGCAGAACCGCTCGCCGGTACGGCCGCGCAGGAACAGTTCGCCGCCGGTGGCGCCGTAGGCGATGGTGTTGCCCGCGATGGTGGAGTACTCGGCGAGGTGGTCGGCGCCGCGGTCCGGGCGGACGACGATCCGGCCGCCGGAGAGGCCCTTGCCGACGTAGTCGTTGGCGTCGCCCTCCAGGCGCAGCGTCACCCCGCTGGGCACGAAGGCGCCGAAGGACTGGCCGGCCGAGCCGGTGAAGGTGATGTCGATGGTGTCCTGGGGCAGTCCGGCGCCGCCGAACCGCTTGGTCACCTCGTGGCCGAGCATGGTGCCGACGGTCCGGTTGATGTTGCGGATCGCGACCTGGGCCCGGACCGGCCGGGCGGCCTCGGCGCTGCGCGCGTCCAGGGCGTCGGCGGCCAGCCGGATCAGCTCGTTGTCGAGGGCCTTGGCGAGGCCGTGGTCCTGCTCGACGCGCTGGTGGCGGACGGCGTCCGCGGGCAGTTCGGGGACGTGGAAGAGCGGGGCCAGGTCGAGGCCCTGCGCCTTCCAGTGGGTGATCGCCCGGTCTGTGTCGAGCAGTTCGGCGTGGCCGACGGCCTCCTCGATCGTGCGGAAGCCCAGCTCGGCGAGGAGCTCGCGGACCTCCTGCGCGATGAACTCGAAGAAGTTGACGACGTACTCGGCCTTGCCGGAGAACCGGTCCCGCAGGACGGGGTTCTGGGTGGCGATGCCGACCGGGCAGGTGTCCAGGTGGCAGACGCGCATCATGACGCAGCCGGAGACGACGAGCGGCGCGGTGGCGAAACCGAACTCCTCGGCGCCCAGCAGTGCGGCGATGACGACGTCGCGGCCGGTCTTGAGCTGACCGTCGGTCTGCACCACGATCCGGTCGCGCAGGCCGTTGAGCAGCAGGGTCTGCTGGGTCTCGGCGAGGCCCAGCTCCCAGGGGCCGCCCGCGTGCTTGAGCGAGGTGAGCGGGGAGGCACCCGTTCCGCCGTCGTGGCCGGAGATCAGGACGACGTCCGCGTGGGCCTTGGAGACACCGGCGGCGACCGTGCCGACGCCGACCTCGGAGACCAGCTTCACGTGGATGCGGGCCGCCGGGTTGGCGTTCTTGAGGTCGTGGATCAGCTGGGCCAGGTCCTCGATGGAGTAGATGTCGTGGTGCGGCGGCGGGGAGATCAGCCCGACGCCCGGCGTGGAGTGCCGGGTCCTCGCGACCCACGGGTAGACCTTGTGGCCGGGCAGCTGGCCGCCCTCGCCGGGCTTGGCGCCCTGGGCCATCTTGATCTGGATGTCGTCCGCGTTGACCAGGTACTCGCTGGTCACGCCGAAGCGGCCGGAGGCGACCTGCTTGATGGACGAGCGGCGCGCCGGGTCGTGGAGGCGGTCGGGGTCCTCGCCGCCCTCGCCGGTGTTGGACTTGCCGCCCAGCTGGTTCATGGCGATGGCGAGGGTCTCGTGCGCCTCGCGGGAGATCGAGCCGTACGACATGGCGCCGGTGGAGAACCGCTTGACGATCTCGGAGACGGACTCGACCTCGTCGAGGGGGACCGGCTCGCGGTCGGACGTGAAGCCGAACAGGCCGCGCAGCGTCATCAGGCGCTCGGACTGCTCGTTGACCCGGTCGGTGTACTTCTTGAAGATGTCGTAGCGCTTGGTGCGGGTGGCGTGCTGGAGGCGGAAGACCGTCTCCGGGTCGAACAGGTGCGGTTCGCCCTCACGGCGCCACTGGTACTCGCCGCCGATCTCCAGTGCGCGGTGCGAGGCGGAGATGCCGGACGCCGGGTACGCCTTGGCGTGGCGGGCGGCGACCTCGCGGGCGACGACGTCGAGGCCCGCGCCGCCGATCTTGGTGGCGGTGCCGGCGAAGTACGTCGCGACGAAGCCCTCGTCCAGGCCGACCGCCTCGAAGACCTGGGCGCCGCGGTAGGAGGCGACCGTCGAGATGCCCATCTTGGACATGACCTTCAGGACGCCCTTGCCGAGGGCGTGGATCAGGTTGCGGATGGCCCGTTCGGGTTCGATGCCCTCGATGAACGTGCCGGCGCGCACCAGGTCCTCGACGGACTCCATCGCCAGGTACGGGTTGACTGCGGCGGCCCCGTAGCCGATCAGCAGCGCGACGTGGTGGACCTCGCGGACGTCCCCGGCCTCGACCAGCAGCCCGACCTGGGTGCGCTGCTTGGTGCGGATGAGGTGGTGGTGGACGGCCGCGGTGAGCAGCAGCGACGGGATCGGCGCGTGCTCGGCGTCGGAGTGCCGGTCGGACAGGACGACGAGGCGGGCGCCGTCCGTGATCGCGGCATCGACCTCGGTGCAGATCCGGTCGATCCGCGCCGCGAGGGCCTCGGCGCCGCCGCCGACCCGGTAGAGGCCGGAGAGTGTGGCGGCCTTCATGCCCGGCATGTCGCCGTCGGCGTTGATGTGTATCAGTTTGGCCAGCTCGTCGTTGTCGATCACCGGGAACGGCAGGGTGACGCTGCGGCACGAGGCGGCGGTCGGCTCCAGCAGGTTGCCCTGCGGGCCGAGGGTGGAGCGCAGCGAGGTGACGAGTTCCTCGCGGATGGCGTCCAGCGGCGGGTTGGTGACCTGCGCGAACAGCTGGGTGAAGTAGTCGAAGAGCAGCCGGGGGCGCTCGGACAGGGCGGCGATCGGGGAGTCCGTGCCCATGGAGCCCAGCGGTTCGCCGCCGGTGCGGGCCATCGGGGCGAGGATGACCCGGAGCTCTTCCTCGGTGTAGCCGAAGGTCTGCTGGCGGCGGGTGACGGAGGCGTGGGTGTGCACGATGTGCTCGCGCTCCGGGAGGTCGCCGAGCTCGATGACGCCGGCCTCCAGCCACTCCCGGTAGGGCTGCTCGGCGGCCAGCGACGCCTTGATCTCGTCGTCCTCGATGATGCGGCCCTCGGCCGTGTCGACGAGGAACATCCGGCCGGGCTGGAGGCGGCCCTTGCGGACCACCTTCGCGGGGTCGATGTCCAGGACGCCGACCTCGGAGGAGAGCACGACGAGTCCGTCGTCGGTGACCCAGTAGCGTCCGGGGCGCAGTCCGTTGCGGTCCAGGACCGCGCCGACCTGGGTGCCGTCGGTGAAGGTGACGCAGGCGGGGCCGTCCCAGGGCTCCATCATCGTGGAGTGGTACTGGTAGAAGGCCCGCCGTCCGGCGTCCATGGTGGCGGTGGACTCGGGGCTCTCCCATGCCTCGGGGACCATCATCAGCACCGCGTGCGGCAGCGAGCGGCCGCCGAGGTGGAGCAGCTCCAGGACCTCGTCGAAGGAGGCGGAGTCGGAGGCGTCCGGGGTGCAGACGGGGAAGATCCGGTCGAGGCGCGCGTCGCCGAAGAGGGCGGAGGCGAGCTGCGACTCGCGGGCCCGCATCCAGTTGCGGTTGCCCTTGACCGTGTTGATCTCGCCGTTGTGCGCGACGAAGCGGTACGGGTGGGCGAGCGGCCAGCTCGGAAAGGTGTTCGTGGAGAACCGCGAGTGGACCAGGGCGACGGCGGTGGCGAAGCGACGGTCGGAGAGGTCCGGGAAGAACGGCTCCAGCTGCCCGGTGGTGAGCATGCCCTTGTAGACGATCGTGCGGGCGGAGAGCGAGGGGAAGTACACCCCGGCCTCCCGCTCGGCGCGCTTGCGCAGGACGAACGCCTTGCGGTCGAGCGCGATGCCGGTGGACTCGCCGTCGGCGACGAAGAGCTGGCAGAACTCGGGCATGGTGGCGCGGGCGCCGTTGCCGAGGATGTCGGGGGTGACCGGGACCTCGCGTCGGCCGAGGACCTTGAGGCCCTCCTCGGCGGCGATCTTCTCCAGCTTCCGGACGGCCTCGACGGAGTCGCCCGCGGGCAGGAAGGCGATGCCGACGGCGTACGCACCGGCCTCGGGGAGGTCGAAGGCGACCTCCTCGCGGAGGAAGGCGTCCGGCACCTGGAGGAGGATCCCGGCGCCGTCGCCGGAGTCGGGCTCGGAACCGGTGGCGCCGCGGTGTTCGAGGTTGCGCAGTACGGTCAGCGCCTGTTCGACCAGCTCATGGCTGGCCACACCGGTCAGGGTGGCCACGAACCCGACACCGCAGGCGTCGTGTTCGTTACGGGGGTCGTACAGCCCCTGCTGGGCGGGGCGACCGTCCATGGGCGACCAGGCGTCGGTACGCATGGGCTCTCCCGTCGTCGTCGTGGCATGTGCTGTGCCGAGGGACGACGTTGGCCCTCTGCGAAAGTTCGTGCAGATTTACATGATGAGGCGCTTCCCAAGAAGCGGAAAGTTCGTTCCAGCATGCGGACATCACGTGATGCGGCGAGGGTGGTGCGTGGGGGTGACGCGATGGGGTGACGCACTGGGGGGATGCGAAGGGGGTGGTGCGAAGAGGGGGTGGTGCGGTGGGGGGTGTGTCGCAGCTGGAAGACCGGCGCCCGCAGGGGCCGCAGAGAGCAGGCGTCGTTGCCCGCGGTGTCTACGGCTCTTGCCCGGCGGAGCAGAAAACGAAACCGCCGGGTCATGACTGCTTATGTGAGGCCCCGTATAGAGACTCATTTTACGCCGGATGGCGCCGCCCCGCCCAGAGGCAGGTGCCAGGACGTACATCACACGGGTGGCGGATGCGGCGGGGGTGCGGGCCCATGGGCCGGCACCCCCGCCGCCGGGTCCTGACCGGTTCCCCCGATCGGGGGTGCGTCAGCCGACGGCCACGCCGAAGAGCGTGCCCAGACCGTAGGTGACCGCGGCGGCCGTTCCGCCCAGCGCCAGCTGGCGCAGCCCGCTGTACAACCAGCTGCGCGCCGTCACCCGGGCCACCACCGCCCCGCAGCCGAACAGCCCGACCAGCGAGAGCAGCACGGCCGGCCACAGCTCGTTCGCCCCCAGCAGGTACGGCAGCACGGGCAGCAGAGCACCCAGCGCGAACGCGCCGAACGACGACACGGCGGCGACGAGGGGCGAGGGCAGGTCGCCGGGGTCGACGCCGAGCTCCTCGCGGGCGTGGATCTCCAGGGCCTGCTCGGGGTCGCGCGACAGCTGCCGCGCCACTTCACGGGCCAGCTCGGGCTCGACGCCGCGGGACACGTACAGCGCCGCGAGCTCCCGCTCCTCGGCCTTGGGATGCTTGCGCAGCTCGCGCCGCTCGACGTCGAGTTCCGCCTCGACCAGCTCGCGCTGCGAGGCGACGGAGGTGTACTCGCCCGCCGCCATGGAGAACGCACCGGCAGCCAGGCCCGCGAGGCCGGTGATCACGATCGTCTGCTGGGAGACTGCACCGCCCGCGACACCGGTCATCAGCGCGAGGTTGGAGACCAGCCCGTCCATGGCGCCGAAGACCGCCGGACGCAGCCAGCCGCCGTTCACGTCGCGGTGGGTGTGGTTGTCGCGGTGCGCCTCGTGCAGTACGGCGTCGGTCTCGATGATGGCCACGGTTCTCCCCTTCTCCGGCAGCGGGTTCCTGCGCTCCGCCCCCGCTCAACATGCTCGAAAATACGCACGAAAAACGGCTCCCGCCAGCAAGGAAGGCCGTACTTACCACGCTGAGTGACCAGGTAAGTACGGCCTTCCTTGCTGTCCGGAAGCCATCATCCGACTGGCCCTTTTGTCGCGGATACCCGCCTTTGCCGGGGCCCGGCGTGGCACAGATCGAGCAAGTACCAGAACTGTCTGGGGCGAGCGAAGGGTCGACACGATGGAGTTGACTTCAGGAAATCCGGCGCGGGCGGGGGTGCGGGACGGCACGGGCGGCGCGCCCTGCGGCGGTCCGGTCGACCGGGCCCGCGGCTCACTGCTCGGCCTCGCGGTCGGTGACGCGCTGGGCGCACCGGCGGAGAACCTGCGGCCGTCCGAGATCCGCCGCCGCTGGGGACGCATCGAGGGCTTCGTGGACGACGACCCGGCGGGTACGGACGACACGGAGTACGCGATCTTCTCCGGGCTGCTGCTCGCCCGGCACGGCTCGGCGCTGACCGTCGCCCATGTGGAGCGGGCCTGGCACCTGTGGATCGCCGATCTCGACGAGGGCCCGTTCCGCGGTGCCGGCTTCAGCGAGCGCGGCACGCTGGAGAACCTCCGCCGGGGGCTCGCCGCCCCGATCTCCGCCCAGCACCGGCACGCCTGGAGCGACGGGCTGGCGATGCGGGCGGCACCGTTCGGCGTCTTCGCGGCGGGCCGGCCGGACGAGGCGGCACGGCTGGTCTCCGTGGACGGGCGGGTCAGCCACGACGGGGAGGGCATCTACGGCGGCCGGGCGGTGGCGGCCGGGGTGGCAGCCGCCATGACGGGCGGCGGGGTCGCTTCGGTGATCGCCGCCGCGCTGTCCGTCGTCCCCATGGACTCCTGGACGGCGCGCTCGTTGCGCCGCGCGGTGGCCGCCGCGCAGCGCACGTATCCCGACCGGCTCACCGGGGAACGCGCGGTGCGTTCCGCGGTGGTGGTCGGCGGCTACCCCTGGACTGACCTGGCGCCGGAAGCGGTCGGCCTTGCCTTCGGCGCGTTCGCGGCGGCGCGCGGGGACTTCCGCACGGCGGTGCTGACCGCCGTCAACATGGGACGCGACGCGGACACCACGGCGGCAGTGGCGGGGGCCCTGGCCGGTGCGCTGCACGGGGCGTCCGCGATCCCGCGGCACTGGGCGGAGGCGATCGGCCCGGTGCGGGGCAGCTGCCTGCCGTCGATGCGGGGCCACCACGTCCTGGACATCGCGGAACTGCTCATCCCCGACGAGCCGTACGACGGCCCCGGGCGCGGGTCCGGCGCCACCCCCGCGCCGGAGCGCGGTCCGGCGCCCTGCGGCGGCACCCGGGCCGGGCACGTGTCACCGGCCCGCGCCGGGTCCGTGTCCCCCGAGGCGGACCCGCCGCGCCGGCGCCCGCGCCGACCCGCGGCCCCACCGGGCGACCGACACCGGGCCCGGGTCGAGGGACTCCTGCTCGGGCTCGCCGCCGGGGATGCCGCCGGATGGCCCGCCGCACGGCACCGGGCGGCCCGGATGCCCGAATGGACCCGTCGCCTCACCCGGGAGCTCGACACCTTCGCCGAGCAGAACGCCACGACGACGCTGCCCGTCCCCATCGCGCTCAACCAGCCGCCCGAACCCCTGCGGCTCGGCCCCTCCGACGACGCCGAATGGGCGGCGTTCGCCGCCGGGACCGTGCTCGCCTCCGCGGCCGGTCCACTGCACGGGCTGTCCCCCGGGCAGCGGCTGCGCGCGGCCGTCGACATCGCCTGGAACGCGCTGGCGGCCGAGGTCGCCGCCGCTGCCGCCCGCGCCCCCGAGGTGGAGTCGGCGGTGCTGCCGCTGCGGGCCCGGATCTCGGTGCGGGCCGGACTCGGCAATCTCGCCGCCGGACTGCGCCCGCCCGCCACCGGCCACGACAACCCGCACTACTTCGACGACGCGGCCTGCGTGCGGGCCGCCGTACTGGCCGTCGCCCATCCCGGCGACCCGGCCGCAGCGGCCGACCTCGCCGAGTTCGACGCCCGCTACACCCAGGACGGCGACGGTGTGCACGGCGCCCGTGCGATGGCGGCGGCCGTCGCCGAGGCGCTGGGCGGCGCGGACGTCGACATCGCGGTGGACGCCGCGCTCGCACAGCTCCCCGACGGCACCGAGATCGCCCGCAACGCCGCCCACGCCGTCCGGCTCGCCCGCGGTTTCGCCGGCGGGGCCACAGGCGTGTTCGGCCTCGTGCCGGTGCTGGAGCACCAGATCGTCGACCACGTCTACAGCTACGGGATCGCCGCCGCCGAGACCGTCCCGGTCGCCCTCGCCCTGGCCACCGCCGCCCGCGGCCGGATCGCCGAGGCCGTTCCCGCGGCGGCCTGCCTGTCCCGGGTCGCCGACTCGGCGCCCGCCCTGGCCGGCGCGCTCACCGGTGCGCTCGACGGCATCGACGCCGTGCCGAACGGCTGGCGCGAGGCGTGCCGCACCCTCGCCGGCTGCGCGCTGCCCCGGCTCGCGGGAACCGATCTCATCGAACTCGCCGGGCTGCTGGCAGACAGGGAACCGAGGCCCACGGGTGGACAATTCGGTCATGACGTGCACGAGGATCTTCCGGACCGGAACGGGAACCGCACCGCCCGCACCCGGTGAACGGTCCGGCGCAGCGCCTGTCGGCGGCGGACGTCCCGGCGGTACGGTCCGGGACCGTACCGCGGCGGCCGGGCCCGGCCCCACCACCGGCCCGGACGCACGCCGTGCACGGACCCACCGGCCCACCCCCGAGGAGGCACGCCGCCCATGACCGGCATCGCGGTGCTCGGCAGCACCAACATGGACCTTGTCGTATACGTCGCACGGGCTCCACGTCTCGGAGAGACCATCACGGGACGGGAGCTGCGCACCGTGCCCGGCGGCAAGGGGGCCAATCAGGCCGTGGCCGCCGCCCGCGCGGGCGGCGACGTGACGATGATCGGCGCGGTCGGGAACGACGCGTACGGCACCGTGCTGCGGACCGGTCTGGAACACGCGGGGGTCGACACCGACCTGCTGCACACGGCCGAGGGCCCGAGCGGCACCGCGCACATCGTCGTCGACGACCTGGGGTCCAACTCCATCGTGGTGGTCCCGGGCGCCAACGGCACCGTCACCGCCCTGGGCCCCGGCGAGATGGCCGCCATCGCCTCCGCCGACCTGCTGTTGCTCCAGCTGGAGCTGCCGCTGACCGCCGTGGTGGAAGGGGCGCGGGTGGCCCACGCCCAGGGGGTGCGCACCATCCTCACCCCCTCCCCCGTGCAGCCCCTGCCTCCCGAGCTCCTCGACTGCGTCGACCTGCTGATCCCCAACGAGCACGAGGCGGCGGCCCTCACCGGCACCGAGGACCCCCGCGCGGCGGCCCAACTGCTGCTCGGCCAGGTCCCCGCGGTCGTCGTCACGCTCGGGGCGAAGGGCTGCCTGTACGCGGCCCGGGGCGGCGAGCCCGTCCTCTTCCCGGCCCCCGAGGTCACCGCCGTCGACACCACCGGGGCCGGTGACACCTTCGTCGGCACCCTGGCCGTGGCACTCGGCGAGCGTCGCCCCGTGCCCGAGTCCCTGGCCTGGGCGTCGTCCGCCGCCGCGCTGTGCGTGCAACGGCCCGGCGCGTCGTCGTCCATGCCGTACCGCCACGAGATCGACACCGCATGAGCGCGCCCGCGCAGCCGCCCCTGTCCGGACTGCGGGTCGTCGACCTCGCCACGCTCTTCGCCGGGCCGCTCGCCGCCACCGTGCTCGGCGACTTCGGCGCCGAGGTGATCAAGGTCGAGCATCCGCGCAGGCCGGACCCCTCGCGCGGGCACGGCCCCACGAAGGACGGGGTCGGCCTGTGGTGGAAACTCCTCGGCCGCAACAAGCGCAACCTGACCCTCGACCTCTCCGTCCCCGCCGGGCGCGACCTCCTGCTCCGGCTGGCCGCGGACACCGATGTGATCATCGAGAACTTCCGGCCGGGGACCCTGGAGCGCTGGGGCCTGGGCCCTGCGGAACTGCACGCGGTCAACCCGCGCCTGGTCCTGACCCGGGTCACCGGCTTCGGCCAGTTCGGCCCCTACGCTCATCGCCCCGGCTTCGGCACCCTCGCCGAGGCGATGAGCGGGTTCGCCGCGATCACCGGGGAGCCGGACGGTCCGCCCACGCTGCCACCGTTCGGTCTCGCCGACTCGATCGCGGCCCTGGCCACCGCGTACGCCGTGATGACCGCGCTCGCCGGGCGCGACCGGACCGGGCAGGGGCAGGTCGTCGACATGGCGATCATCGAGCCGATCCTCACCGTGCTCGGCCCGCAGCCCCTCTGGTACGACCAGCTCGGCCATGTCCAGCAGCGCACCGGCAACCGCTCCCGCAACAACGCCCCGCGCAACACCTACCGCACCTCGGACGGGCACTGGGTCGCCGTGTCCACCTCCGCGCAGTCGGTCGCCGAGCGGGTCATGCGTCTGGTCGGCCGGCCCGAGCTGATCGGCGAGCCCTGGTTCGGCTCCGGCACCGGCCGCGCGGAGCACTCCGACGAACTCGACGAGGCGGTCGGCGGCTGGATCGCCCGGCGCACCCGCGAGGACGCCCTTGCCGCGTTCGAGAAGGCCGAGGCGGCGATCGCCCCCGTGTACGACGTCCGGGACGTGATGGAGGACCCGCAGTACCGGGCCCTGGACTCCGTCACCGAGATCGACGACCCGGAACTCGGCCCACTGCGGATGCAGAACGTCCTGTTCCGCCTTTCCGGAACACCCGGCTCCATCCGCTGGGCGGGCCGCCCGCACGGCGCGGACACCGAGGAGATCCTCACCGGCCTCGGTCTGCCGGCGGCCGAGATCGCCGTGCTGCGGGCGGAGGGCGTGCTGTGACGGAGGCGGTCCCGCTGACCCTGCTGTACGTCCCGGGCGACCGGCCGGAGGTGGTGCGCAAGGCGCGCGGGGCGGGCGCGGACGTGGTGATCGTCGATCTGGAGGACGCGGTCGGGCCGGACCGCAAGGAGTACGCCCGGTCGGCCACCGCCGAGCTGCTGTCCGAACCCGCCGGGGACACCGCGGTACCGCTCCACGTCCGGGTGCACACCGAGGCGGACGTCCGCGCCCTGGCCGGTCTGCCGGGTCTCGCCGAGTTCCGGCTGCCCAAGATCACTCACGCGGCGTCGGTGCACCACCTCGCGGCCGTGGCCCCCGGGGTGGCGTTGTGTCCGCTGCTGGAGTCGGCGCTCGGCATCGAGCACGCGTACTCGATCGCCTCGGCCCATCCCCAGGTACGCTCCATCGCCCTGGGCGAGGCCGACCTCCGGGCCGATCTGGGGCTGCGGGACGACACCGGGCTCGACTGGTCGCGCGGCCGGGTCGTGGTCGCCGCCCGCGCGGCCGGGCTCGCTCCCCCGACCCAGTCGGTCTATCCGGACGTACGGGACCTGGACGGGCTGCGCGCGTCCTGCGCGCACGGCCGGGCGCTGGGCTTTCTGGGCCGGGCCGCGATCCACCCCCGCCAGCTCCCCGTCATCGAGCGGGTGTTCCGGCCGACGGCCCGGGAGATCGAGGCGGCGGAGGAGATCGCGGCCGCGACGGCGACGGAGCAGGGGGCGCTCGCCCTCCCGGACGGCCGGTTCGTCGACGCGGCCGTGGTGGCCACGGCCCACCGCACCCTGGCACTGGCACGACGGGCGCGCTGACCCGCGCGGGGCACACGCGTGGGACACACGCGTGGGGCCCGAACCGTCCGGTTCGGGCCCCATCGACACATACGGCTCAGGCGTTCTTCGCCGTCTCCGCCCGCGCGGTGCCGGACTTCCCCGAAGCCTTCGCGTCGGGGTCCGCGGCGTCCTCCACCTTCTCGGAGCCCTCCGTGTCCGCCGTCTCCTCGGGGTCCGCGACGTCCGCCGCCTTCTCGGAGCCCTCGGCATCCTTCGCCTTCTCGGCAGCCTCGGCGTCCTTCGCGTCCTCGGCCGCCGCCGGCTCCACGATCTCCTCGCGGCCCGGTCGCAGCTTCGCCGAGATCACGATGTAGACCACCGCCAGGACGAACACGATCAGCGCGGTCCACACGTTCAGACGCAGGCCCAGGATGTGGTGCGCCTCGTCGACCCGCATGTACTCGATCCAGCCGCGGCCCGCGCAGTACGCGGCCACGTACAGCGCGAACGCCCGGCCGTGTCCGAGCTTGAAGCGGCGGTCCGCCCAGATCACCAGGAGGGCGACACCGACGCACCACAGCGACTCGTAGAGGAACGTCGGGTGGTAGGTGCCGGCGACACGGTTGGGGCCCTCGCTGATCTTCAGCGCCCACGGCAGGTCGGTCTGCTTGCCGTACAGCTCCTGGTTGAACCAGTTGCCCCAGCGGCCGCACGCCTGGGCCAGGGCGATGCCGGGGGCGAGCGCGTCCGCCCAGGCGGGAAGCGGGATCCCGCGCCGACGGCAGCCGATCCAGGCGCCGACGGCACCGAGCGCGATCGCGCCCCAGATGCCGAGGCCGCCCTGCCAGATCTTGAAGGCGTCGACCCAGTTCTCGCCCTCGCTGAAGTACAGCTGGTAGTCGGTGATCACGTGGTAGAGCCGACCGCCGACGAGGCCGAAGGGCACCGCCCAGACGGCGATGTCGGCAACGGTGCCGGCTCTTCCGCCGCGGGCGATCCAGCGTTTGTTGCCGAGCCAGACGGCGACGAAGACACCGATGATGATGCAGAACGCGTAGCCGCGGAGCGGGATCGGGCCGAGATTGATCACGCCGGTCGACGGGCTGGGAATGTAGGCAAGGTCCATGGCAAGGTCGACGCTACCCTGCCGGGTGGGGCCTACGGCAACCCACCGGGCAACGTCTGCGTAACGGGCGGGTCATCGATTTCCCCCGCGGCCCGGGAGGCGCGGAGCACCCCCGGGCCGTCACCGAGCGGTCAGGAGGCGGGCGGCGCGGGGACCACCGCACCGGACGATTCGGGAGCCGCACCGGAGGGCGACGAGGGGGCCGCCGTACCGGACGGCGCCGGAGCGGCCGTGCCGGACTTCGCGGGCGCGACCGTGCCCGGCTTCTTGCCCTTGTTGGCCTCGGCGACCCACTTCTTCAGGTTCTCCGTGGTGATCGGCTCGTCCCCCTTCTTGGGGAAGATCGCCTCGTCGTTGAGCAGAACCGTCGGCGTGCCCTTGAACCCGCCGTTCTGGAAGGCCGTGTTGGACTTCCGCACCCAGTTGTCGTGCCTGCCGTCGTCCACACAGCTGCGGAAGGCCGGGGTGTCGAGGCCGGGGACCTCGCCTGCCAGGTCGATCAGCTTGGCGTTGTCCGCGAAGGCGTCGTCGGACTCCTTCGGCTGGTTGCGGTAGAGGATGTCGTGGTACGCGCCGAACTTGCCGACGTCCTGGGCGCAGGCCGCCGCATTGGCCGCCCGAAGTGATCCGGTGCCCCCGAGGTTGCCGTCGATGATCGTGGCGAGGTGGTACTCGACCTTGATCTGACCGGCGCGCTCCAGGTCGTGGAAGGTGTCCCGGAAGACGTTCTCGAACTGGGCGCAGACCGGGCAGCGGAAGTCCTCCCAGATGGTGAGCGTGGACGGGGCGTCGTCCGGACCCACCCGGATGGCGAGGGCGTCCTTGCCGGTGGCGCCGGACGGTGCGACGGCGGGGCCCGACGCCTCGTTCTTCTTGCTCTTGCCGCCGCTGTTCGCAGCGATCACGCCGACGACGGCGGCCAGCGCCAGCACTCCCACCACGGCGCCGCCGACGATCAGCGTGCGCCTGCGGCGCTCGTGCGCCTTCTCGCGCTCGCGCTGCCGGACGAGCCGCTCGCGCGCGGCTCTCTTTCCCTGTTCGTTCTTCTCGCTCACACCCGCAGCAACGAACCGGGGAGGCACGTGCGTGCCTCCCCGGTCCAGGTCCACCCGTTCGGATGACTCCGATTCAGCGCTTTCGAACGCCTTCGGCGAGTTCACCCGCCAGGGCGCGGACCGCGGCCAGGCCCGCCTCCTCGTCGGGGGCGTCCAGCAGGCCCTTGACGAAGGCGGAGCCGACGATCACCCCGTCGGCGAAGCCCGCGACCTCGGCGGCCTGGCGGGCGTTGGAGACGCCGAGGCCGACGCAGACCGGGAGCGAGGTGGTGGCGCGGGTGCGCGCGACGAGGTCCTGGGCCTGCTCGCCGACGGACTCGCGGGTGCCGGTGACCCCCATCAGCGAGGCCGCGTAGACGAAGCCGGAGCCGGCCGCCGTGATGGTGGCCAGGCGCTCGTCCCTGCTGCTCGGCGCGACGACGAAGACGGTCGCCAAGCCGTGCTTGTCGGCGTGCTCGCGCCACAGTTCGGACTCCTGGACCGGCAGGTCGGGCAGGATGCACCCGGCCCCGCCCGCCTCGGCGAGCTCGGCGGTGAAGCGCTCGACGCCGTACCGGTCGATCGGGTTCCAGTACGTCATGACCAGGATCGGGGCGCCGGTCGCCTCGTGCGCCTCGCGGACCGTGCGCATCACGTCGGCGATCCGCACACCGCCGCGCAGGGCGATGTCGTCCGCCGTCTGGATGACCGGGCCGTCGAGCACCGGGTCGCTGTGCGGCAGGCCCACCTCGACGACGTCCGCACCGCCCGCCACGACCTCCTTGACGGCGGCGATCGCGCCGTCGACGGTCGGGAAGCCGGCCGGGAGGTACGCGATGAGCGCCGCCCTGTTCTCCGCCTTCGCCCGCGCGAGGGTGGAACTCAGCAACTTCACCTTGCCGCTCACTTGGTGACCTCCTCTTCCCCGTCGGCCACATCGGCCTCGACGACCCCGTCGGTCTCGTCGTACAGCCCGAAGTAGCGGGCCGCCGTGTCCATGTCCTTGTCGCCGCGGCCGGAGAGGTTGACCACGAGCAGTCCGTCCTTGCCGAGCTCCTTGCCGACCTCCAGGGCCCCGGCCAGCGCGTGGGCGCTCTCGATCGCCGGGATGATCCCCTCGGTGCGGGAGAGGAGGCGCAGCGCCTGCATGGCGGCGTCGTCGGTGACCGCGCGGTACTCGCCGCGGCCGATGTCCTTCAGGTAGGCGTGCTCCGGCCCGATGCCCGGGTAGTCCAGACCGGCCGAGATCGAGTACGGCTCGGTGATCTGGCCCTCGTCGTCCTGGAGGACGTAGCTGCGCGAACCGTGCAGGACACCGGGCTCGCCCGCGGTCAGGGTGGCCGCGTGCTCACCGGTCTCCATCCCGTGTCCGGCGGGCTCGCAGCCGATCAGCCGGACGCGGGCATCCGGGATGAAGGCGTGGAAGAGGCCGATGGCGTTGGAGCCGCCGCCGACGCAGGCGATCGCGGCGTCCGGCAGCCGGCCGGTGTGCTCCAGGATCTGGCGGCGGGCCTCGACACCGATGACCCGGTGGAAATCGCGGACCATGGCCGGGAAGGGGTGCGGTCCGGCGACCGTGCCGAAGAGGTAGTGCGTGTGGTCCACGTTGGCGACCCAGTCGCGGAACGCCTCGTTGATGGCGTCCTTCAGGGTCCGGGAACCGGACTTCACGGCGATGACCTCGGCGCCGAGGATCCGCATCCGCGCCACGTTCAGCGCCTGCCGCTCGGTGTCGATCTCGCCCATGTAGATGGTGCAGTCGAGGCCGAAGAGGGCACAGGCGGTCGCGGTGGCGACACCGTGCTGGCCGGCGCCGGTCTCCGCGATGACCCGGGTCTTGCCCATGCGCCGGGTGAGCAGCGCCTGCCCCAGCACGTTGTTGATCTTGTGTGAGCCGGTGTGGTTCAGGTCCTCGCGCTTGAGGAAGATCCGGGCACCGCCCGCGTGCTCGGCGAAGCGCGGGACCTCGGTCAGCGCGCTGGGCCGGCCGGTGTAATCGATCATGAGCGCGTTGAGCTCGGCGGCGAACGCCGGGTCGGCCTTCGCCTTGTCGTACTCGACGGCGACCTCGTCCACGGCGGCGACCAGCGCCTCCGGGATGAACTTGCCGCCGAACGCACCGAAGTAGCCTTCGGCGCTGGGGATCAGACCCTCCGGGTCCGGGATGAAGAAGTCAGATGACATCCGACATGCTCCTCGACATCGCAACGGGTGATTTCACCGTATGCGCCGTGGGCGGAGCGCCGCCGCGACCGCAGGGGGTCGGGCGGTGCCGGTCGTACGTACGGCGGACATGGTGCCGATACGCCGGCCGGGGCTCGCTACGGCGCGGACCCCGTGCGCCATCGCATGCCGTTGACCTGGCCGGGCTCGTCGCCGATCACGTACCGAACCCGTCGGCCGTGCACGCGGCGTGCCGGGGCACGGCAGCCGCGGGGCCTGCACCCGCGCGCCAGCGGCGCGTGCGGGTCCCGGGCCGCCGTCGCGGCGGGTCGCACGCCCGGCCGGACGCGGGACGCGGGACGGTCGGCGGACATGGTGGCGGTCAGCCCCGCCCGTGCCGGAGGGCCGGGTGGGCGCCCGCGGCGACCAGGTCGGCGACGGCCGCCCGCGGGTCGCGGCCGGTGACCAGGGACTCCCCCACGAGCACCGCGTCCGCGCCGGCGTTGGCGTAGGCGATCAGGTCGTGCGGGCCGCGGACACCGGACTCGGCGACCTTGACGATGTGGTCGGGGATCTCGGGGGCGACGCGCTCGAAGGCAGAGCGGTCGACCTTGAGGTCCTTCAGGTTGCGCGCGTTGACACCGATGACCTTCGCCCCGGCATCCACCGCGCGCTCGGCCTCGTCCTCGTCGTGCACCTCGACGAGCGGGGTCAGGCCGATGGACTCGGCCCGCTCGATCAGGGAGACCAGGGCCTCCTGGTCGAGGGCCGCCACGATCAGCAGGGCGAGGTCGGCGCCGTGCGCGCGGGCCTCCCAGAGCTGGTACGAGGTGACGATGAAGTCCTTGCGCAGGACGGGGATGTCGACCTTGGCGCGGACGGCCTCCAGGTCGGCGAGCGAACCGCCGAAGCGGCGCCCCTCGGTGAGGACGGAGATGACGGACGCGCCGCCCGCCTCGTAGTCGGCGGCGAGCCCGGCCGGGTCCGCGATCGCGGCCAGGGCTCCCTTGGAGGGGCTGGAGCGCTTGACCTCGCAGATGACGTTGACGCCCTCGCCGCGCAGGGCGGCGGCTCCGTCCTTGGCCTGCGGAGCGCGCGCCGCGCGTTCCTTCAGCTCGTCGAGGCCGACGCGCGCCTGTCGCTCCGCGAGGTCGGCGCGTACGCCGTCGATGATCTCGTCGAGCACACTCACGCGAGCGGCCCCCTTCCGGAACGGTGCTGAGGGAACAGGATCAATCAGGTCAATGCTATCCGCAGGAGGGCCGAGGCCCGAATCCTGTCGGCGGGCGTCCCACTACGTGGGCATTCAGGGCGCCAGCGCCGAGCCGAACGGCAGGTTCCGGACGACCGAGAAGACGATCAGCACGGCCCCGACGCCCCACCAGACGACGGGCTTCGCGGCGATGCTCATGGGCCTGCCCCGGGCCGCCCGGGAGATCCAGACCACCCACAGCACGGCGAAGACCACGTAGCCGACGACGGCCGCGGCGTTGGAGCCGAGGGCGGCGGCGACGTCCCCGTGTGCGAAGGCGTGGGCGCTGCGCAGTCCGCCGCAGCCCGGGCAGTACAGACCGGTGAGGCGGAGCAGCGGGCAGACCGGGTAGTGGCCCGGCTCGTTGGGGTCCACGGCGCCGACGTAGCCGAAGGCGCCGACGACCGCGGCCATGACTCCGACCGGGACGGCGACCCGCCGTACGCGTGAGGCGGGCACGGCGCCCGGCGGGCGGACCGGTGGCGGCGGGGGCACGGGCGTCGCCGGGCGGTCGGCGGCGGGGCCGGGCGTCCGCGGTGCGGCGGGAGAGGTTGCGTCCACTCGGTGATTGTCCCCGTTGACGCGGAGAGGCGCAGCCCGGTCCGGGCTGCGCCTCGCGTCCGTACGGCTTCCGCCTGCGTCAGGAGGTCTGGGCCTGCGCGGCGCGCGCCCGGGCGGCGGCCATCTCCGGCGACTCCTTCGGCATGCCGAGACCCGCGGCCTTCATCGCGAGGCCGACGACCCCACCGAGGAGGACGACGGCGATACCGGCCCAGAAGCCGACCGGGTTGGCCGCGACCATGAAGACGCCCGCGACACAGAATCCGATGAAGGAGATGATGACACCGGTCCAGGCGGCCGGGGTGTGTCCGTGGCTGCTGCCCGCCATGAGTTGCTCCTTGTTGGTGTTGCGCTGTTGGTATCGCTGTACGCAAAGCTGGTGCCGCTGTTGGTGCCGCTTGCTGAAAGCTCAACTCCATTGTCCCGTACGTGCGGGTAGGACGTGAGCTTGGGGGGTCACCCCTCGCGCGTCGGGTCCTCGCCGCGGTCCAGGGCCTTCCACAGGTCCTCGGGCCGGTCCGGGTCCGGGGCGGTGCGGGCGCCCCTGCGCGGCCGGGACGTGCCGGCCCGTTCGTACCGTCCCGACATGCTGGGCCAGAGCTTGCCGTAGCGCAGGGCGAGGAGCCCGGCGAGGAGGATCAGCAGGCCGCCGGCCGCGGTGACGTAGGGCCAGGCGGTGTGGCTGAGGGCCTGGATGGTCGCCGAGGTGTCGCCGGTGGTCTGCGCGGCCTTCTCGTCCAGTGCCGCGCTGTCGGAGGCACCGAGGCAGGCGCTCAGTCCGGCGCCCAGGCCGCTGAGGGCGAGCAGGCAGGCGACGACCAGCCGTCCGCCGCTGCGGACGGCGAAGACGGCGACGAGGGCGGCCAGGCCGACGATGGCGAGGGCCGCCGGGAGGCCGGTGACGTCCTGGCCGTCGGCGGTCAGCGGCAGGGAACCGCCGCCGACGGCCGCCGTGCCCTCGGCCCAGGTCTGGCCGGAGGCGAGCAGGACGACGGTGGCACCGGCCGCCCCGAGGAGCAGGCCGGCGGCCAGGCTGCGGCGGCTTCCCGCGGCGCCGGGGGCGGCGGCCGTGCGGGCACGGGGCTGGGGTACGGGGACAGCACTCACGTGCTCCACTATCCCCCACGGCCCCCACCGCGGCGGGGAGCGGGGTCCCGATGCCCGGCCGCGGGGGAGGTCACGGTGGTCTCACGCGTCGCGGAGCCGGTTGGCGGTGTGCACCGCCCGGAGCACGGCCGCCGCCTTGTTGCGGCATTCGGTGTCCTCGGCGACCGGGTCGGAGTCGGCGACGACGCCCGCTCCGGCCTGGACGTACGCCGTGCCGTCGCGCAGCAGGGCGGTGCGGATCGCGATGGCGGTGTCGGAGTCCCCGGCGAAGTCGAGGTAGCCGACGCAGCCCCCGTACAGTCCGCGGCGGGTCGGTTCGAGCTCCTCGATGATCTGCATCGCGCGGGGTTTGGGGGCGCCGGAGAGGGTGCCCGCCGGGAAGCAGGCGGTGAGCACGTCGAAGGCGGTGCGGCCCTCGGCGACGCGGCCGGTGACGGTGGACACGATGTGCATCACGTGCGAGTACCGCTCGATCGACATGAAGTCGACGACCTCGACGCTGCCGGGCTCGCAGACCCGGCCCAGGTCGTTGCGGCCGAGGTCGACGAGCATCAGGTGCTCGGCGCGTTCCTTCGGGTCGGCGAGGAGTTCCTCGGCGAGGGCCTGGTCCTCCTGCGGGGTGGCCCCCCGGTGCCGGGTCCCCGCGATCGGGTGGAGCATCGCCCGCCCGTCCTCGATCTTGACGAGGGCCTCCGGGCTGGAGCCCACGACGTCGAAGCCGTCGAAGCGGAAGAGGTACATGTACGGGGACGGGTTGGTGGCGCGCAGCACCCGGTAGACGTCCAGCGCACTCGCCGAGCAGGGGGTCTCGAAGCGCTGCGAGGGCACGACCTGGAAGGCCTCGCCGGCCCGGATGCGCTCCTTCACGTCCTCGACGGCGTCCTGGTACGCCGTGCCGCCCCAGCGGGCGGTGTACGGGGGGAGTTCGGACGGCGGGAGGGCGGCGGGGGTGGTCTCGACGGGGCGCGAGAGGTCCCGTTCCATGGCGTCGAGGCGGGCGACGGCGTCCGCGTACGCCTCGTCGACGCCGGTGGCCAGGTCGTTGTGGTTGATCGCGTTGACGATCAGCAGGACGCTGCCGTCCCCGTGGTCGAGCACCGCCAGGTCCGAGGTGAGCAGCATCGTCAGCTCGGGGAGGCGGAGGTCGTCCTCCCCGCTCTCGCCGATGCGTTCCAGGCGGCGCACGACGTCGTAGCCCAGATAGCCGACCATGCCCCCGGTGAACGGGGGAAGTCCGTCGTCGGCGACCAGGTCGCGGGGGGTGTGCAGGGTTTCGACGGTGGCGCGCAGGGCCTCCAGCGGGTCGCCGTCGACGGGGACGCCGACCGGCGGGGTGCCGAGCCAGTGCGCGTGCCCGTCGCGCGCGGTGAGGGTGGCGGCGCTGCGCACCCCGATGAAGGAGTAGCGCGACCAGGTGCGGCCGTTCTCCGCGGATTCGAGGAGGAAGGTGCCGGTGCGCTCGGCGGCGAGCTTGCGGTAGAGGCCGACCGGGGTGTCGCCGTCCGCGAGGAGCCTGCGGCTGACGGGGATGACGCGCCGTTCGACGGCAAGCTTGCGGAACGTGTCGAGATCCATGGCCCTGGACCCTACTGGCCGAGCGGGAGGACGTCGGCGTCGAAGCAGGTGCGGTCACCGGTGTGGCAGGCGGCACCTGTCTGGTCGACCTTGACGAGGACGGTGTCGGCGTCGCAGTCGAGGGCGACGGACTTGACCCGCTGGATGTGGCCGGAGGTGTCGCCCTTGACCCAGTACTCCTGGCGGCTGCGGGACCAGTAGGTGCAGCGGCCGGTGGTGAGGGTGCGGTGCAGGGCCTCGTCGTCCATCCAGCCGAGCATCAGCACCTCGCCGGTGTCGTACTGCTGGGCGATGGCCGGGACGAGGCCGTCGGCGCCGCGCTTGAGGCGGGCGGCGATGGCCGGGTCGAGGGTGCCGGACGGCGGCGGGGTGCTGGGCGTGGGCGCGCTGGTCATGCGCCCATTGTGCCGTGGTCGCGGGGTCGGGCCGGTGCGCCGTCCGCTGGGCGGACGGGGTGCGGCGGTCGTACGCTGGCGGACATGTCGACCCATGCGAAGCGTGAACGACTTCTGCTCGCCGACCTGTTGGAGGCGGCGGGACCGGAAGCCCCGACCCTGTGCCAAGGCTGGACGACCCGGGACCTGGCCGCCCATGTGGTGGTGCGGGAGCGCCGTCCGGACGCCGCGGGAGGGATGGTGCTGGGTGTCCTGCGCAACCGCCTCGAACGGGTGCAGGCGGAGTTCGCCGCGAAGCCGTACGAGGAGCTGATCCAGCTGATCAGGACCGGGCCGCCGCGGATGTCCCCGTTCGGTCTGAAGCAGGTCGACGAGGCCGCCAACACCGTCGAGTTCTACGTCCACACGGAGGACGTGCGCCGGGCCCAGCCGGACTGGTCGCGGCGCGAGCTGGACCCGGTCTTCGCGGATCTGCTGTGGTCGCGTGCGGAGCGGACGGCCCGGCTGCTGGGCCGCAAGTCCCCGGTGGGGCTGGTGCTGCGCCGCCCGGACGGCCAGACGGTGGTGGCGCACAAGGGCGCCCCGGTGGTGACGGTGACCGGCGAGCCGGGCGAGCTGCTGCTCTTCGCGTTCGGCCGCCAGAACGCGGCGGCGGTGGGGCTGGACGGCGACCAGGAGGCGGTGGACCGGCTGCGGACGGCGGAGCTGGGAATGTAGTGCCGCCCCCGGCACCGGGCGGCCCGTGGTGGGGCCGCCCGGTGGGCCGGTGCGCCGGCCCGGTCAGCGGACCGGGTGCCCGGCCTCCCGGAGCGCGCCCTTGACCTCGGAGATCCGCAGGTCGCCGAAGTGGAAGACGGACGCGGCCAGCACCGCGTCGGCGCCCGCCGCGATGGCCGGGGCGAAGTCGGCGAGCCGTCCGGCGCCGCCGGAGGCGATGACCGGGACGGTCACGTGCTCGCGGACCGCCCTGATCATCTCGGTGTCGTAGCCGTCCTTGGTGCCGTCGGCGTCCATCGAGTTGAGCAGGATCTCGCCCGCGCCCAGTTCGGCGGCCCGGTGCGCCCATTCGACGGCGTCGATGCCGGTGCCCCGGCGACCGCCGTGCGTGGTGACCTCGAAGGTGCCCCCGGGGGTGCGCCGGGCGTCCACGGAGAGCACCAGGACCTGGCGGCCGAAGCGTTCGGCGATCTCCCGGATGAGGTCGGGGCGGGCGATGGCGGCGGTGTTGACGCCGACCTTGTCCGCACCGGCCCGCAGGAGCTTGTCGACGTCGTCGGCCGTGCGGACGCCGCCGCCGACGGTGAGCGGGATGAAGACCTGTTCGGCGGTGCGGCGCACCACGTCGTAGGTGGTCTCCCGGTCGCCGCTGGAGGCGGTGATGTCGAGGAAGGTCAGCTCGTCGGCGCCCTCGGCGTCGTACAGCTTCGCCATCTCGACGGGATCACCGGCGTCGCGCAGGTTCTGGAAGTTGACACCCTTGACGACCCGGCCGCCGTCGACGTCCAGGCACGGGATGACGCGTACGGCGAGGGTCATCGGGCACCTGCCCGGTACGCCTCGACCTCGACCTCGACGACCAGGCTCGGGTCCACAAGGCCGGCCACGATGATCATGGAGGCGGCCGGCCGGACGTCGTCGAACAGCTCCTTGTGCGCACGGCCGACCTCGTCCACGTCCCGGGCGTGCGTGACGTACATCCGGGTGCGGACGACGTCCTCGCGCCCCAGGCCGAGCTGCTTCAGCGCGTCGAAGGCGACCTTGAAGGAGGTGACGGTCTGCTCGTAGGGGCCGCCCGCGGCGATCTGGCCGTTCTCCACCGAGGTGCAGCCGGCCACCAGGACCAGCCCGTTCGGCAGCTGGACCGCGCGGGAGTAGCCGAACCTCTCCTCCCAGGGGGCCCCGGAGGAGACGCGGTTGACGGAGTCGGTCATGCGGAGACCGCCCGCAGGGCTTCTTCGAGGGTGAACGCCTTCGCGTACAGCGCCTTGCCGACGATCGCGCCCTCGACGCCGTCCGGGACGAGTGTGGAGATGGCCCGCAGGTCGTCCAGCGAGGAGACGCCGCCGGAGGCGACGACGGGCTTGTCGGTGGCGGCGCAGACGTTCTTCAGGAGCTCCAGGTTGGGGCCCTGGAGGGTGCCGTCCTTGGCGATGTCGGTGACGACGTAGCGGGCGCAGCCCTCGGAGTCGAGGCGGGCGAGCGTCTCGTAGAGGTCGCCGCCGTCGCGGGTCCAGCCGCGGCCGCGCAGCGTGGTGCCGCGGACGTCGAGGCCGACAGCGATCTTGTCGCCGTGCTCGGCGATGACCTCGGCGACCCATTCGGGGGTCTCCAGGGCGGCGGTGCCGAGGTTGACCCGGGTGCAGCCGGTGGCGAGGGCGGCGGCGAGCGAGGCGTCGTCGCGGATGCCGCCGGACAGTTCGACCTTGATGTCCATCGACCGGGCGACCTCGGCGATCCGCTCCCGGTTGTCACCGGTGCCGAACGCGGCGTCCAGGTCGACGAGGTGCAGCCATTCCGCACCCGCCCGCTGCCAGGCGAGGGCCGCCTCCAGCGGGTCGCCGTAGGAGGTCTCGGAACCGGACTCGCCGTGGACGAGGCGGACGGCCTGGCCGTCGCGGACATCGACGGCGGGAAGGAGTTCAAGCTTCGGCATTACAGCGTCTCGATCCAGTTGGTCAGCAGCTGGGCGCCGGCATCGCCGGACTTCTCGGGGTGGAACTGGGTGGCCCACAGGGCGCCGTTCTCCACGGCCGCGACGAACGGTTCGCCGTGGGTGGACCAGGTGACCCGGGGGGCGCGGATCTTGGCGTTGGTGACTTCCAGAGTCCAGTCGTGCACGGCGTACGAGTGCACGAAGTAGAACCGGGCGTCCGGGTCGAGCCCGGCGAACAACTGGGAGTCCTCGGGGGACCGCACGGTGTTCCAGCCCATGTGCGGCACGACCGGGGCCCTCAGCGGGCCCACGGTGCCGGGCCATTCGTCGAGTCCTTCGGTCTCCACGCCGTGCTCGATGCCCCGCTCGAAGAGGATCTGCATGCCGACGCAGATGCCCATGACGGGGCGTCCGCCGGCCAGCCTGCGGCCGATGACCCACTCGCCACGGGCCTTCCGGAGCCCGTCCATGCAGGCGGAGAACGCACCGACGCCGGGCACCAGCAGGCCGTCGGCGTTCATCGCCGTGTCGTAGTCGCGGGTGATCTCGACGTCCGCGCCGACGTGGGCGAGGGCCCGCTCGGCGGACCGGACGTTGCCGAAGCCGTAGTCGAAGACGACGACCTTCTTCTTGCCGCTCTTGCTCTGTTCGCTCATCCGGCCGTACCTCAGTCCCAGAGTCCCTGGATCCGCATGACGCCCGCGACCAGGCACATCGCGGACCCGATTCCGAGCAGGACGATGACGCCCCGGGGCATCTTCTGCTTGGAGAAGGAGATGACACCGCCGGCCAGGAACAGGCCGACGACGATCAATATGGTGCTCAGCCCGGTCACAGCGCGCCCTTCGTGGAGGGGATGATCCCCGCGGCACGCGGGTCGTGCTCGCAGGCGTACCGCAGGGCCCGGGCGAGTGCCTTGAACTGGCACTCCACGATGTGGTGCGCGTTGCGCCCGTAGGGCACGTGGACGTGCAGGGCGATCTGGGCCTGGGCGACGAAGGACTCCAGGATGTGCCGGGTCATCGTCGTGTCGTAGGCGCCGATCATGGGCGCCATGTTCTCCGGCTCGGTGTGCACCAGGTACGGGCGGCCGGAGAGGTCGACGGTGACCTGGGCGAGCGATTCGTCCAGCGGGACGGTGCAGTTGCCGAAGCGGTAGATGCCCGTCTTGTCGCCGAGCGCCTGCCGGAACGCGCCGCCGAGCGCGAGGGCGGTGTCCTCGATGGTGTGGTGCGAGTCGATGTGCAGGTCGCCGTCGGTCTTGACGGTGAGGTCGAACAGGCCGTGGCGGCCGAGCTGGTCGAGCATGTGGTCGTAGAAGCCGACGCCGGTCGACACGTCGACCGTGCCGGTGCCGTCGAGGTTGATCTCGACGAGGACCGACGTCTCCTTGGTGGTGCGTTCGACTCTTCCTACGCGGGCCGCGCGGGTCATGCGTGGTGCTCCTTCTTGAGTTCGCGTGCCGCATCGAGGAACGCGTCGTTCTCCGCCGGGGTGCCCGCGGAGACCCGCAGCCATCCCGGCACGCCGTTGTCCCGGACCAGGACGCCCCGGTCGAGGATCCGCCGCCAGACCGTGTGGCTGTCGTCGAAGCGGCCGAACTGGACGAAGTTGGCGTCCGATTCGACGACCTCGTAACCGAGTCCGCGCAGCTCCGCGACGATCCGGTCGCGCTCGCTCTTGAGCCGGTCGACGTATCCGAGCAGCGTATCGGTGTGCTCCAGGGCGGCGAGCGCGGTGGCCTGGGTGACGGAGGACAGGTGGTACGGCAGCCGCACCAGCTGGACCGCGTCGACCACGGCCGGGGCGGCGGCGAGGTAGCCCAGACGCAGCCCGGCGGCGCCGAACGCCTTGGACATGGTGCGGGAGAGCACCAGGTGCGGGCGGCCCTCGATCAGCGGGAGCAGCGAGGGGCGGTGGCTGAACTCGCCGTATGCCTCGTCGACGACGACGATCGACGGCTTGGCCGCCTGGGCCGCCTCGTACAGGGCGAGGACGGTCCCGGCGTCGACGGCGGTGCCGGTCGGGTTGTTGGGCGAGGTGATGAAGACGATGTCGGGCCGCTGCTCGGCGATGGCCGCGCGGGCGGCCTCGACGTCGATGGTGAAGTCCTCGTTGCGCGGTCCGGAGATCCAGCCGGTGCCGGTGCCGCGGGCGATGAGGGCGTGCATGGAGTACGAGGGCTCGAAGCCGATCGCGGTGCGCCCCGGGCCGCCGAAGGTCTGGAGGAGCTGCTGGAGGACCTCGTTGGAGCCGTTGGCGGCCCAGACGTTGGCGAGGGCGACCTGGTGCCCGGCGGTGCGGCTGAGGTAGCGGGCGAGTTCCGTGCGCAGCTCGACGGCGTCCCGGTCGGGGTAGCGGTTGAGGTCGCGGGCGGCCTCGCGGACCCGCTCGGCGATCCGGTCGACCAGTGCCTCGGGCAGCGGGTACGGGTTCTCGTTGGTGTTCAGTCGCACGGGGACGTCGAGCTGCGGGGCCCCGTAGGGGGACTTGCCGCGCAGCTCGTCGCGGATCGGGAGGTCGTCGATGCGCACGGGGCGCTCGGGGGACGTGCTCACCGGTTCGGCACCTCCCATCCGAAGCGTGCCCTGATCGCCGCGCCGTGCGCGGGCAGGTCCTCCGCCTCGGCCAGCGTGACCACGTGGTGCGCCACGTCGGCGAGGGCGTCGCGCGAGTAGTCGACGATGTGGATGCCGCGCAGGAAGGACTGCACGGACAGGCCGGAGGAGTGGCAGGCGCAGCCGCCGGTCGGCAGCACGTGGTTGGAGCCCGCGCAATAGTCGCCGAGCGAGACCGGCGACCAGGGGCCGACGAAGATCGCGCCCGCGTTCTTCACGCGCTCGGCGACGGCGGCGGCGTCGGCGGTCTGGATCTCCAGGTGCTCTGCGCCGTAGGCGTCGACCACGCGCAGGCCCTCGTCGAGGCCGTCGACGAGGACGATCGCGGACTGCTTGCCGCTCAGGGCCGGGGCGATCCGGTCCTCGACGTGCTTGGTGGCGGCGACCTGCGGTTCCAGTTCCGCGGCGACCGCGTCGGCGAGCGCCTCGGAGTCGGTGACGAGGACGGCCGCGGCGAGCGGGTCGTGCTCGGCCTGGCTGATCAGGTCGGACGCGACGTGCGCCGGGTCCGCGGTGTCGTCGGCCAGGACCGCGATCTCGGTCGGCCCGGCCTCGGTGTCGATGCCGATGCGGCCGGTGAAGTAGCGCTTGGCCGCCGCGACCCAGATGTTGCCGGGGCCGGTGACCATGTTGGCGGGCGCGCAGCTCTCGGTGCCGTACGCGAACATCGCGACGGCCTGGGCGCCGCCGGCCGCGTACACCTCGTCGATGCCGAGGAGGGCACAGGCGGCGAGGATCGTCGGGTGCGGCAGGCCGCCGAACTCCTTCTGCGGCGGGGACGCCAGGGCCATGGACTCGACACCGGCCTCCTGCGCGGGCACCGCGTTCATGATCACGGAGGACGGGTAGACGGACCGGCCGCCGGGAGCGTAGAGGCCGACCCGCTGGACGGGCACCCACTTCTCGGTGACGGTGCCGCCGGGCACGACCCGGACGGGGTGCGCGGCGCGGCGCTGCTCGCGGTGGACGAGCCGGGCGCGGGCGATCGACTCCTCCAGGGCGGCCCGCACCAGCGGGTCCAGTCCGTCGAGCGCGGCGGTGAGCGCTCCGGCGGGAACGCGCACCCGCTCCAGGCGGACGCCGTCGAACCTCTCCGCGTACTCGATCAGCGCCGCGTCGCCCCGATGATGCACGTCCTCGCAGATGGGCCGCACCTTCTCCAGGGCGGCTTCCACGTCGAACTCGGCACGGGGCAGCAGGTCGCGCAGGGCTCCGCCCTCGGGGAGGGCGTCGCCGCGCAGATCGATTCGAGAGATCACACCGCAATTCTCGCAGACCACCGCGCGCGCCCGGTCGTCCGTATCACTGGCTGATACGTGTCCCGGCCGCCGGTGCTCACCAATAGCGTTCACGTCGTCACTCGCGGGGAAGAACAGCTCCGAGCGGAAGGGGGTCACCCGTGACCGAACCGCACGACAGCGATTTTCCGGACGGTCTCAGCGCGGCGGAGCTGGGCATGTGGCAGTCGTTCCGGAACGGCAGCACCTACGACCTGCGTACCCGCGACCCGGCGCGGGACGATCCGTTCGCTCCGCGGGTCTGGGGTCCGGAGCGCAGTGTGGACGGGCGCGTCGTCGCCCGGCTGCTGCTGTCCGGTCCGCCGCCGCGGCCCGGCCGGGTGGCCGCGCTGAAGCTCCGCGGCGTGCGCATCACCGGAACGCTGGACCTGGCGGGCGGGCGCGTCGCGCCGTACGTCGAGATGACCGGCTGCCGCTTCGAGAACGAGGTGGTGCTGCCGGAGTGCCACTTCACGACCCTGCGGATCGTGGGCTGCGCGATGCCCCGTCTGGAGGCGGCCCGGCTGCGCACCGAGGGCGACCTGCATCTGCCGCGCTGCCGGATTCCGCGCGGGATCCGGATCACCGACGCCCAGATCGGCACCGATCTGCTGATCAACCAGATCGAGATCGGCCCCGACCGCAGCGGGCGCGCCCTGGCCGCCGACGGGCTGGCGGTCGCCCAGGACCTCCAGGCGGAGCTGATCGAGGCGCGCGGCGAGCTGAGCCTGCGCGGGGCGAAGGTCGGCGGTTCGCTGAGCCTGCGCGGCAGCCGGCTGCGCGGCCGGGAGGGGCGGCGCGCGCTGAACGCACCGCAGCTGACGGTCGAGCGGACGCTGTACATGAGCGAGGCGTGGGTGAGCGTCGACACCGGGATCCAGGGCACCACTCCCCCGTACGGCATCGTCACGGCCGCCACCCCGGCGCACGGCACGCGCTCGCAGACCCTGGAGTGCCGCGGCGGGGTGCGGCTGGACGACGGGCGGTTCGGCGACGCGGTCGACCTGCACAAGGCACGTTTCGTGCTGGCCCGGCACGAGGAGCTGTCGCTGCGCCGGATCGTCACCCCGGAGCTGCGGTTCAACGCGGAGCGGCCGGAGGAGGGCCGGGTCGTGCTGAACGGCGCGCGGGTGGTCACGCTGATCGACGTGTCGACGAGTTGGCCGGGGCCGGGCGGGCTGGCGATGGGCGGCTTCGTGTACGAGAACCTCGTGCCGTACGGGCACTTCCCGCTGGCCCGGCGCCTGGAGTGGGTGACCGCCGCGACGCCGGAGTACGTGCCGGAGCCGTACGAGCGCCTGGCGACGGTGCTGCGCAACTGCGGGGAGGACGCCGACGCCCGCGAGGTGCTGCTGGCCAAGCAGCGGCGGCGGCGCGAGACGCTGCCGCTCGCCGCGAAGCTGTGGGGGTTCCTCCAGGACTGGACGGTGGCGTACGGCTACCGGCCGGGACGGGCCGCGGTGTGGATGGCGGTGCTGTGGGCGGCGGGGACACTCGCCTTCTCCCAACACGCGCCGGTGCCGATCAAGGAGGACGAGCATCCGCAGTGGAATCCGGCGCTCTACGCGCTCGACCTGCTGATTCCGGTGATCAATCTCGGCCAGGACGGCTACTGGCGGATGGACGGCGGCTGGCAGTGGGCGGCGACGGTGATCATCCTGCTGGGCTGGATCCTGGCCACGACGGTCGCGACCGGCGCGACCAGGCTGTTGCGCCGGGGCTGAACGCGATCCGGCCATGACGGGTCGGGCGGCCGACCGCCCGGCCCACGGACCCGCCGCCGTGGCGTAGCGGGCACCACGGCCCGGGAGCGGGCTCGAACGGCCGCACGCCCCCGGACGAAGCCCCGGACACCGATCACGGCGAAGACAGGAACAAGCCAGGTTCCACGTTTTTCTTTACTTTTTATTGACCGCGCTCGATACAACCCGTTCACTCGGCACCAAAGTTTCACAGTGCTCCCCTGGCGCCGTCCCGACCAGCGCTTTTCAATGGTCTGCACCATGCCATTCCTCCGCGCCCTGCTCCGTGCCGCGCGCCTGCCCCGGCGCTCCCCCCAGGGGTCCGCCGGGCTGCTCGCGGACGACGCGGTGCTGCTCGACGCCCCCGACGAGAGGCTCTCCCCGGCGCTGGTCGCCGCCGCCCTCGGCGAGTACGAGCCGGCCGCGAAGCTCCTCGCCACCACCCGGGAGGACGCCGAGTGGGAGAACCGGGACCGGTACCTCGGCCGGCTCGTCGTCTTCGCCCGCAGTCGCGACGGCTGGCTGGCCGCCTGGCTCGCCGCCGCCCCGCACGACCCCGACGCGCTGCTGGTCAAGGCCGAACTCGCGGTCCGCAGGGCCTGGGAGTCGCCGGTCCGGGCCGATCAGCTGCGCGAGGTGGGGCCGCTGATCACCGCGGCGGCGGAGAGCGATCCGCGCGACCCGGTGCCGTGGCGGCTCGCACTCGACCACGCCCGCGGCACCCACGCCACGCACACCGTCTTCGAGGCGTTGTGGGAGCAGGCGGTCCGCCGGTCCTCGCACCACTACGGCTGCCACGTCGCGGCCCTGCGGTACCTCTCCGCCGCCTGGTACGGCTCGCACCGGGAGTGCTTCGACTTCGCCGAGCGGGCCGCCGAGGACTCCCTGCCCGGCTCGCTGGTGCGGGCGCTGCCGCTGCGGGCCGCGTTCGCCCTGATGATCGAGGGGCCGGGGACACGGATCACGTCGGTCCAGAAGGAGCGGATCGACGCGGCGGCGGATCTGGCGATCACCCTGTCCGCCTCGTTCGCACCGGGCGACCCCTGGCCCGCCGAGGTCCGCAACCTGCTGGCGTTCGTCCTGGTCGCCCTGGGCAGGTGGGACGCGGCGCTGGAACAGTTCCGGCGGATCGGGCCCCACGCGGCGTCGTTCCCGTGGTCGTCGGTCTCGGACGACCCGCTCCGACGGTTCCTCGACGCACGGGGCGAGGCCCTGCGCCGCGGCACCACGGGGTCCGCGGCGGTCCGGGCCCACCGACGCCGCTGACCCTCGTCGGCGGGGAAGTTACGCTTGACCGCTGTGACCACCGCTCGCCTGCCCCTGTTCCCGCTGAACGCGGTGCTTTTCCCGGGCCTCGTGCTGCCGTTGAACGTCTTCGAGGAGCGATATCGCGCCATGATGCGCGAGTTGCTCAGGACCGGTGAGGACGAGCCCCGCCGCTTCGCGGTGGTCGCGATCCGCGACGGCCACGAGGTGGCACCGACCGCCACCGGGATGCCGGACACGGTGCGCACCCCCGTCGACAAGGGCCCCGCAGCCGGTTTCGGCGCCGAGCCGATCCGGTCCTTCCATCACGTCGGCTGCGTCGCCGACGCGGCGAAGATCCGGGAGCGGCCGGACGGCAGCTTCGAGGTCCTCGCGACCGGGACCACCCGGGTCGAGCTGCTGTCCGTCGATGCGAGCGGCCCGTTCCTGACGGCGGAGCTGAAGGAGCTGGAAGAAAAGCCGGGCGAGGAGGCGGGCGCGCTCGCCGAGGGCGTCCTGCGGGCCTTCCGCGGCTACCAGAAGCGTCTGGCCGGGGCGAGCGAACGCTCCCTGACGACGGGGGCGGAGCTGCCCGACGACCCCTCGGTCGTCTCGTATCTCGTCGCGGCGGCCGCCGTACTCGATGTCCCGTCGAAGCAGCGGCTGCTCCAGGCCCCGGACACCGCGTCCCGGCTGCGCGAGGAACTGAAGATGCTGCGTGCCGAGACCGCCGTCATCCGGCATCTGCCGTCGCTTCCGGCGGTGGATCTTACGCGCGCCCCGACCCACCCCAACTGACCGCCCGACCGACCCCGTCCGAGGACCCCTCACCGTGGCGAAGAAGCCCAAGAAGCAGCAACAGTCCGGCGGCACTCCCGCGACGGTCGCGCTGACCGCGGCCGGCGCGGCGTTCACCGTCCACGCCTACGACCACGACCCGGCGTCGGCCTCGTACGGCGAGGAGGCCGCCGAGGCGCTCGGCGTCTCCCCCGACCGGGTCTTCAAGACCCTGGTCGCCGACGTGGACGGCTCCCTCACCGTGGCCGTCGTCCCGGTGGCCGGCTCGCTCGATCTCAAGGCGCTGGCCTCCGCGGTGGGCGGCAAACGGGCCGCGATGGCCGACCCGGCCGCGGCGGAACGCACCACCGGCTACGTCCGGGGCGGCATCTCCCCGCTCGGCCAGCGCAAGCGGCTGCGCACGGTGCTGGACGCGTCGGCGCGGTCGCACGCGACGATCTGCGTCTCGGCGGGCCGTCGCGGCCTGGAGGTCGAACTGTCCCCGGAGGATCTGGCCACGCTGACCGGGGCGGTGTTCGCGGAGATCGGCCGCGGGTGACCGGGCCGTCGCACCCGGCCGGGAAGCCGGGCGCCCGGCCCGGGGCCCGTCACCGGGACGGACCCCGGGCCGTGTCGCCACGCCGCCGTCCGCCCGGGGCCGGGCCACCGCGCCCGGCCGGGAAGCCCGGCGCCCCGGGCCCGCGGCCGTCACCGCCCCGCGGACGCCCGGCTCCCGGCACCCGGCCGGGCCGGCTCCGCTACGAGGCGGCCGGCGGCGTCGGAGGTGCGGTTTCGTTGCCGGGCGCTCCCGGTACCGGCGCCCCGTACCCCGCGCCCGGCACCGGTCCGCCCGCGGCCCAGCCCGGAAAGACGCCCCACTCCGGCTCCGGGTCCCGCGGTCCGAACAGCGCCGTCAGCGCGAGGTGCACCGCCATCGCCGTCACCGGCCAGGCCAGCCACGCCACCCACACCGCCCGCAGCTGGAGCGGCGCGTCGAAGACGACGCCCTTGCCGACCGCCCGCGCGTGCGCGACCACGTCCTGCTCCGGCCCGAGCCACACCCCGAGCCGCCAGGCCAGCAGCGAACCGAGCACCCCGCCCAGCGCCAGTCCCACCACCACGGCGATGCCGCCGCGCCGCCGGAACCAGAAGACCAGTGCGGCGGAGAGGGCTCCGAAGGCCGGCGCCAGCAGTACGAACGTTCCGTCGGCGCCGATCGCCTCCTCGCCCTCGCTGTCCCGCAGGAAAACGGCGGTGCCGTCGGAGATCAACGGAACCTTCGGCGCCAACCACGCCCAGAGGACCCCGAGCCCGACACCGGTGACGGCCACCAGAAGGGTGACGGCCGCCGCACCGAGCAGTTCCCGTCCGACGTCCCCCTCGCCCTGCGGGGCC
Organism: Streptomyces sp. NPDC056061; assembly: GCF_042266885.1. NCBI lineage: Bacteria > Bacillati > Actinomycetota > Actinomycetes > Kitasatosporales > Streptomycetaceae > Streptomyces > Streptomyces sp. NPDC056061. Next base: position 205,896 of record NZ_JBHJWQ010000007.1, read on the forward strand.
GAGGGGACGGGGTGGGACCCCCCGGGACCGTCCCAGCGCGGCGGGGTCTGCCAGGGATCGTCGGAGGAGGGCCGGTGGGGCGGCGTCAGAGGTGCGGTCACCGTGCCATCGTGCCAGGCATGCCTGTGTGCCGCCTCATCGGACCGCCGCCCTGCGGTAGGCCCAGGTGGCCACGGCCAGCGAGAGGACGCCGACGACGGCGCAGACGGCGAGGTCCAGCGCGACGACCGCCCAGTCCGGGTGGGCGTCGAACGACCGGGAGAGCGCCTCGACCCCGTAGGTCGACGGGAGCAGGTCGCGGGCCCAGCCGATCGGCGCGGGCAGCCGGTCGGCCGGCAGGACGCCGAGCAGCAGCGCCGCCGACATGCCCAGCTGCCCGAGCAGCGTGGCCAGTTCCTGCCGGGGCGCGAGCAGCCCCAGCGCGGCACCGAGCCCGGAGAGCGCCGCCCCGGACAGCGGGATGACGGCGACGAGCACCCACAGATGCGACAGCGGGAGTCCGAACAGCACGCTTCCCGTCACCGCCGTGACGATCGTGCCGGGCACGGTGAAGGAGGCGTACGCCCCGGCCGCGCCCAGCACCACGGCGGCGGGCGGCACCGGCAGGGTGGCGTAGTGGTCGAGCCCGCCGCCGGCCCGCAGCTGCCCGAAGTACTGGGCGAGCAGGTTGAGCGCGACGAAGGCCACCACGAGGACGCTGGAACCGGCGACGACCGCCCGTGCCTCGGAGCCGCCGTCGACGACTCCGCGCATCAGCACCATGATCCCGATGGACTGGAACGTCGCGACGAAGAGCAACGGGATACGGGCGACCCGGGCCCGGGACAGCTGGGCCCGGTACACGGCCCCGAGCGAGGGGAACAGCCGGGCCCGCGGCGCGAGTGGCACGGGTGCCGCCCGGTCACGGCCGTCACCGCCCGCGGCGGGGATGTCGTCGGCGGGCCGGACCGGTCCGGCCGCCGTGCGGGCGGGAACGATGCTCGTCACCTGGTACTGCTCCTGTTCACTGCCTGCCCGGCCGGGCGTGCGCCCGCGGCCGCTCCGATCGCTCCGGGCCCCCCGCACGCCGCGGTCACGACTTCACCAGTCCCCCGGTCTCGTCCCCGCCGAGCGCGAGATAGACGTCCTCCAGGCTGGGCGTCGCCAGCGTGAAATCGTCGAGCGCGGCGAACGCGGCACCGCCGGTCACCGCGGCGACCGCAGCCCGTGCCTCGTCGGGTCCCAGGCGCAGCGTCCAGCGCCGCCCCGACTCCTGCGCCGAGCCGCGCAGGGCGGCCACCTCCGGCACGTCCAGCGGCGCCCGCTCCCGCCACACCAGCTCGACCCGGACCTCACCGGCGACGCGTTCCTTGAGCCCGGTCGGCGTGTCGCAGGCGATGACCCGGCCGTGCTCGACGACCGCGACCCGGTCGAGGACCGTCTCGGCCTCGATGACGTTGTGGGTGACGAGCAGCACGGTCGTGCCGCGCTCGGCCCGGCGCCGGTCCACGGCCGCCCATACGGCGCGACGTGCGACGGGGTCCATGCCGGTCGTCGGTTCGTCCAGCACGAGCAACGGGCGCTCGCCGACCAGCGCGGCGGCGAAGCAGGCGAGCCGGCGCTGCCCGCCGGAGAGTTTCCTCAAAGGACGGCCGGCGATCCCGGTGAGACCGAGTTCGTCGAGGACCTCGTCGCGCTCGGCGCGGGCCGCTCCCGCCGTGAGACCGCGCAGCCGTCCGGTGGTCTCGGCGGCGAGCGACACGGTGAGTTCGTCGAGCGCGGTGGACTCCTGCCCGAGGTAGCCGATCAGCCGGGAGGCCCGCTCGGGATGGCGCACGAGATCGTGGCCCAGCACGGTGACAGTGCCGGAGTCGGGCCGCATCAGCCCGGTGAGCTGGCGGACCAGGGTGGACTTGCCGGCGCCGTTGGGGCCGAGCAGTCCGAAGATCTCGCCGCGCCGCACATCCAGGCTGATCCCGTCGGTGGCGCGGACCTCCGGTGCGGCCGGTACGCCGCGGCGGCCGCGGGCGGGGGGATAGGTCTTGACCAGTTCACGCACCGTGCACACGGTTTCGGTCTCCGTCTGCGCCTGTGCTGTGCCCGTGCTCACGAGGTATGAGGGTACGGGGTCGGACGGCCCGGATCGCGCCCGGGGCCATGCCCGCGGGGCGACGCCGCCGCGTCCGGCGGCCGCGTCGCCCGTTCGGGGGTCCGCCCGACCGTCAACCGGCGGACGGGCCGGTGCGCTCGGGCACCGGGGCGTGCTCGGCCGCGGCGCGCACATCGATCTCCCGCCAGAATCCCGCCCGGATGGCGTAGCGGTCGTGCTCGTCGATCTGGTCGTCCTTGTGGGCGAGCAGACCGAAGCGCGCGGCGTAGCGCAGCAGTTCGCCGTCGATGCGGTGCGGAATGCGCGGATACATCGTCGACAGTTTCTGGAGGTGGGTGGTCTCGGGCAGCCGCTCCATCCATCGGCGGGCGAAGACCTGGCCCACCTCGAAGGGGTCGCCGCCGACGGTGGTGATGTCCTCCTCGCGGTCCGCCCAGCGCTGCTCGGCGCTGGTGAGCTGGGCGAGCGTGGGGAGGGACGCGGTGTCGGCGGGTTCGCCCAGCGGCCCGCCCCGCTCGATCCACCCCTTGTCGGAGGACCAGCGCAGCGTGGCGCCCGCGGGCGGTGTCTGGACGGAGGGCTGGGCGCCGGGACCGCGCAGGCTGCCCGCCAGGTCCTTCGGAGTGGGGACGGACCTCGGGCCCTGGCCGGGGCGGTCGGCGGCGTTCTCCTCGGCCGGCGGGACGGTGTCGCGTGCCGCGGCCGCCGCCTGGGCCTCGGACGCCCGTTCGGCGGAGGCGGCGAGGGCGGCCTCGGGCAGCGGCGCGGAGAGGATCGCGGCGATCTCCGGGCGGGGCACGGGCGGCGGGGCGCAGACACCACCGGTCTCCTTGGCCCGTACGGCGAGGGTGATCCAGCTGCGGTCGAGCACCCGGCGCTCGTCGGCCTCGGCGACCAGGTCCTCGGACTGGTTGTAGTCGCCGTCGGCGGCCTGCACGGCCCACAGATGGACGGCGACGCCGTGTTCCTTGGCGGACATCAGCCCCGGCAGCAGGTCGCCGTCGCCGGTCACCAGTACCACGTCGGAGCAGGCCCGGTTCCTGGCCAGCTCGGTGAGTTCGGCGTGCATCGCGGCGTCGACGCCCTTCTGCGCCCAGCGCCCGTCACTGCGGGTGAGGGCGCCGAGCCGGACGGTCACCCGGGGCATCACCCGGAGTCTGCGGTGCTCGGGCTGGGGCACCCGGTCGGGGGCGCCGTCGAACCAGTAGATCCGCAGCAGTGGCTGGCGGGTGTCGGTCTCCGCCAGTTCACGCAGCCCCCGGATGAGGGCCGCGTGGTCGACGGCGATGCGGGAACGGGCGGGTTCTCCGGCCAGCAGGCTCGCGGCTGCGCCCAGCAAGTAGCCGGCGTCCACCAGGACGACGCAACGGTCCACGCGTTCCACCCTCTTCCGGAAGGTTGGGTGCGGTCTTTGCCAAGGGTTTCCATCGAGTCTGCCCGAATGAGCGGGGGTTGACGGCCGGAACTCGATCATCGGCGTGGCGGAACCGGAAAACGGCGCATGATACCCCCTTCACTACACACGGTAATGATCCAACATGCACCCTTTACCCAATTATGTGAGTCTGAACGCGGTCCTGGCCCCGAGAGTCCCCCCAGGAGGAAGACCATGGCCAAGAACAAGAACCGCAAGCAGGGCAGCCAGCAGAACCGCGCGTCCGCTCCGCAGCACGGCACGGATGAGGCCAAGCAGACCGCGTACGAGTCGCAGATACAGCCCCAGTCGCAGGCCCAGGGCAGCCCTTCCGATGCTGCGCGCAAGCACCAGCGGCGCTTCGGCCACAACTGACCGGGCGGACTGCCGGTCCGGCCGACGGCCCGGACGGCCGAGAGGGGCGCTCCCGCTTTCGCGGGGCGCCCCCCTCGCGCGTCGCCGTGGCGGCCTCGCCCGAAGTCCGTCGGGCGGCCTCCGGCCGGACTGGCTTTCAGCCGGACGGGCTCTCGGCCGGGCGGACCCTCAGCCGGCCAGACAGGACGGCCCGAGCAGCACCTTCAGGTCGCCGAAGAGTGCCGGGTCCGGCTTCACCCGGTGCCGGTCGAGGCGGAGCACCGTGGTCTTGCGGGGGCCCTGGAGCCTGATCCGCACCTCGGTGTCGCCCCGGTGGCTGCTGAGCACCTCGCCGAGACGGCTGACCATGGGCGGGGTGATCTTGACGGTGGGGATGGTCAGGACCACCGGGGCGTTGGTGCCGGCCATGGAGACGTCCGGGACCTGCATCTCCATCGCGACGAGCCGGGGCACGTCCTCCCGCTTGTCCAGGCGCCCCTTGACGAAGACGACGGTGTCCTCGACGAGCTGCGTGGAGACCAGCTGATAGGTGGCGGGGAAGAACATGCACTCGATGGAACCGGCGAGGTCCTCGACGGTGGCGATGGCCCAGGCGTTGCCCTGCTTGGTCATCTTGCGCTGGAGGCCGGAGATGATGCCGCCGACGGTGACGACGGCGCCGTCGGCGTGCTCGCCGCCGGTCAGCTGGGAGATCGACGCGTCGGCCTTGTCGGACAGCACGTGCTCCAGGCCGAAGAGCGGGTGGTCGGAGACGTACAGGCCGAGCATCTCGCGCTCCTGGGCCAGCAGGTAGGACTTCTCCCACTCGACGTCGGAGAACTCGACGTCGAGCCCGAAGCCCGGCTCGTCGCTCTCCTCCTCGCCCATGCCGCCGAAGAGGTCGAACTGTCCCTCGGCCTCCTTCCGCTTGACCTGCACCACGTTGTCGATCATCGGTTCGTGGTGGGCGACCAGGCCCTTGCGGGTGTGGCCCATCTCGTCGAAGGCCCCGGCCTTGATCAGCGACTCGACGGTCCGCTTGTTGCAGACCACCGCCTCGACCTTGTCCAGGAAGTCCGGGAAGCTGCTGTACTTCCCCTTCGACTTGCGGCACCGGATGATCGAGTCGACCACGTTCTGGCCGACGTTGCGCACCGCCGTCAGGCCGAAGAGGATCACGTCGTCGCCCTGCGCCGCGAAGTTCGACAGGGACTCGTTCACATTGGGCGGCAGCACCCTGATGCCCATGCGACGGCACTCGTTGAGGTAGACCGCCGACTTGTCCTTGTCGTCCTTGACCGAGGTCAGCAGTGCGGCCATGTACTCGGCGGGGTAGTTCGCCTTGAGGTACGCGGTCCAGTAGGTGACCAGGCCGTACGCGGAGGAGTGCGCCTTGTTGAAGGCGTACCCGGCGAACGGGACCAGCACGTCCCACAGCGCCTGGATCGCCTTGTCGGAGTAGCCCTTCTTCTTGGCACCCGCCTGGAAGAGGACGAAGTTCTTCTCCAGTTCCTCGGGCTTCTTCTTGCCCATCACGCGGCGCAGGATGTCGGCCTCGCCGAGCGAGTACCCGGCGACGATCTGGGCGGCCTTCTGCACCTGCTCCTGGTAGACGATCAGGCCGTAGGTCAGGCCGAGCGTCTCCTTGAGCGGCTCCTCCAGCTCCGGGTGGATCGGGGTGATCTCCTGGCGGCCGTTCTTGCGCTCGGCGTAGTTCGTGTGCGAGTTCATGCCCATCGGGCCCGGCCGGTAGAGGGCCGAGACGGCGGAAATGTCCTCGAAGTTGTCGGGCTGCATCTGGCGCAGCAGCGAGCGCATCGGCCCGCCGTCGAACTGGAACACGCCGAGCGTGTCGCCGCGGCAGAGCATGTCGTACGTCTTCGGGTCGTCCAGCGGCAGGCCGAGCAGGTCGAGCTTGACGCCCTTGTTGCTCTCCACCATCTTGACGGCGTCGTCCATGATGGTGAGGTTGCGCAGGCCGAGGAAGTCCATCTTCAGCAGGCCGAGCGACTCGCACTGCGGGTAGTCCCACTGCGTGATGGTGACACCGTCGGTGTGCCGCACCCAGACCGGGGCGTGGTCGACGATCGGTTCGCTGGACATGATGACGCCGGCCGCGTGCACGCCCATCTGCCGGACCAGGCCCTCGACGCCCTTGGCGGTGTCGATGACCTTCTTCACGTCCGGTTCGTTCTCGTACATCCCCCGGATCTCGCCCGCCTCGCTGTAGCGCGGGTGCTTGGGGTTGGTGATGCCGTCGAGGTCGATGCCCTTGCCGAGGACGTCGGCGGGCATGGCCTTGGTCAGGCGGTCGCCCATCGCGTACGGGTAGCCGAGGACGCGGGCGGAGTCCTTGATGGCGTTCTTCGCCTTGATCTTGCCGTACGTGCCGATCATGGCGACCTTGTCGGCGCCGTACTTCTCCGTCACGTACCTGATCACCTCGACGCGCCGACGCTCGTCGAAGTCGATGTCGACGTCGGGCATGGAGACGCGCTCGGGGTTGAGGAACCGCTCGAAGATCAGCCCGTGCTCGATCGGGTCGAGGTCGGTGATGCCCATGGCGTACGCCACGATCGAACCGGCCGCCGAGCCGCGGCCGGGGCCGACCGCGATCCCGTTGTTCTTCGCCCACATGATGAAGTCGGCGACGACCAGGAAGTACCCCGGGAACCCCATCTGGATGATGACGTCCATCTCGTACTCGGCCTGCTTCTGCCGGTCCTCGGGGACGCCGCCCGGGAAGCGGCGGTTCATGCCGACCCGGACCTCCTCCTGGAACCAGGTGACCTCCGTGTAGCCGTCCGGGATCTCGAACTTCGGCATCAGGTCGCGCTTCTCGAACATGCCGGTGGTGTCGATCTGCTCGGCGACCAGCAGCGTGTTGCGGCACCCCTCCTGCCATGCCTCGGAGGAGTCGACGGCGTACATCTCGTCCGTCGTCTTGAGGTAGTAGCCGGTGCCGTCGAAGCGGAAGCGGTCCGGGTCGGAGAGGTTCTTGCCGGTCTGGATGCACAGCAGCGCGTCGTGCGCGGTGGCCTCGTGCGCGTAGGTGTAGTGCGAGTCGTTGGTCACCAGCGGCGGGATGCCGAGCTTCTTGCCGATCTCCAGGAGCCCGTCACGGACCCGGCGCTCGATCTCGATGCCGTGGTCCATCAGCTCCAGGAAGTACCTGCCCTCGCCGAAGATGTCCTTGTAGTCGGAGGCCGCCTGGACCGCTTCGTCGAACTGGCCGAGCCGCAGCCGGGTCTGCACCTCGCCCGACGGGCAGCCGGTGGAGGCGATGAGCCCCTCGGACCACTGGGCGATGGTCTCCTTGTCCATGCGCGGCCACTTCTGCAGCCAGCCCTCGGCGTAGGCGTCCGAGGACAGCCGGAAGAGGTTGTGCAGACCGGTGGAGTTCGACGCCCAGATCGTCTTGTGGGTGTAACCGCCCGAACCCGAGATGTCGTCGCGCTTCTGGTGCGGCTGGCCCCACAGGACCTTCCGCTTGTGCTTGCGGGACTCGGGGGCCACGTACGCCTCGATGCCGATGATCGGCGTCACACCCGCCTTCTGCGCGGAGTGGAAGAAGTCGTAGGCCCCGTGCAGGTTGCCGTGGTCCGTCATCGCGATGTGCGTCATGCCCATCTCGTTGCACGCGTTGAACATGTCCTTGAGCCGCGCGGCACCGTCCAGCAGCGAGTACTGGGTGTGGACGTGAAGGTGCGTGAAGGGCGGCTTGCTCACGGCGCTGTGCCTCCGGGGAACGGGCGGTGGGTGACGGGAGGGGACAGCGTGGAAGTCTACGTCTCCGGACGGCCGGGCGAGGGGCACTCCCCGGCCCGGTCGCGCGTAGTGAGGTGCGGGGGAGGACCGACCCGGTTCGTCCATGCACGTCAGGCAGCAGGAGGCAGCACAGATGCCGGAAGCGCAGCGCGGGGAGCAGATTCTTCAGGTCTTCGACACCGCCTTCGGCGAGCTGCCGGCGGCCGACCCCGCCGCCTTCCGGGTGAAGCAGACGCCCGCGGTCTCCCGTCACATCACCGACCTGGCCGTGCGCGAGTACTTCCGGCACGAGGGTCACCGCACAGTCATCTCCCGGCGCGCCCTCCAGGCGCACGCCGACCCGTGGCTCGGGTGGACCGAGCCGGACGGCGCGGGGCAGCTGGTCGCCGAGGTGTCGCCGTACGCGGTCGATCTGGGCTGGTCCGACATCGACGAGCCGGCCGAGATCGCCGCCGTCGTCGCCGACCTCGGCCGGGCGACGGCGACGATGCACGCGGCGGCGGACGACGAGAGCGGCCACTCGCTGGTGCCGTTCTCCACGGAGCACGCGATCGACGCGGCCATCGCGGCGGACGAGGACGGTTTCGCCGGCCTGCTGGTGGACTTCGCCCACGACTGCGGGGCCCGCGCCCGTGCGGATCACCAGGTCTTCGTGGACCTCTTCCGCAACGGCCGCATTCCGGGGCTGTAGCCGCCGTGGTGTTCACGGGGCCGCCCCGGCTTCACGGGGCGGCCGGGAAATCCGGGCCCTTCGGGGTACGCCCACAGGTTCGCATGGCACACTCCTCGACGATGGACATATCCGGGACGCAGCTCAGAGTCGTTCGCGCGGCGCTCTTCACGGCGCTCGTCGTGACGCTCTCCGCCGCGTCCCACGTGCTGCTCTCCCGGGTCGCGCTGCCGCTGAACGTCGTCGCGCTGCTGGCCGGCGCGGTATTCGCCGTGGCGTACGCGCTGGCCGGCCGGGAGCGCGGCTTCGGGGCCATCGCCGGGCTGCTGGTCCCGCTGGAGCTGGCCGCCGACACCGTCTTCACCTCCGGTCAGCACCTCTGCTACGGCGCGGCGGGCGGCCCGATCACGGGACCGCTGCGCTCGGTCGGGGTCGACCTGCTGTGCGGCGGGGGCGAGATCGGCGCGGGCGCCGCGGCCGGTGACGTCGGTACGCCGTTCGCCAACGTGACGGACGCCGGGCACACGGCCGCCGCGCTGCTGGCCTCGCCCGCTCCCGCGGTGCCCTGGCTGCTGCTCGCCGCCCATGTCTCGGTCGGGCTGCTCGCCGCGGCCTGGCTCCGGCGCGGCGAGTCCGCGCTGGTCTCCCTGGTGGGCGCGGCTGCCGCCCTGGCATTCCGCCCGCTGCTGACCGCGGTCGGCGCGGTCGGCGCGGCCGGTCACCGCGTACCGCGCCGGGTACGGCCCGCCGGATACGGCCCGCGCTCGCTCGTCCACGCCCGTCTGCTCGTGCACTCCGTGGGACGGAGGGGACCGCCGCGCTCGGCCTGCGCCATCGCCTGAGCACGCACGTCCCCGACGACGTACCACCCACATCCATGGAGAGAAGAACATGAGCAAGCGCAACAGCCAGGCCAACAAGGCGGCGGCCCGCGAGCGTCTGCGCGCCGAGCGCGAGCGCCAGGCCAAGAGGGAGAAGACCCGTCGGCAGGTAGTCGTCGGCGTCTCGATCGTCGCCGTGCTGGCGATCGCCGGCGGCGTCGGCTGGGGCATCATGGAGATGAACAAGCCGGGCCACTGGGAGGCGGCCAAGGACGAGAAGAACGTCACGGCCCCCAAGAACACCTCCGGCGAGAACGGCACGACGGTCGTCATCGGCAAGCCGACCGCGAAGAAGACCCTGGAGCTGTACGAGGACGCGCGCTGCCCGATCTGCGCCACGTTCGAACAGACCATCGGCGAGACGGTGCACAAGGACGTCGACGCCGGGAAGTACAAGATCAAGTACGTCGGCGCCACCTTCATCGACGACGCCGCCAACGGCGAGGGCTCGAAGAACGCGCTGAGCGCACTCGGTGCGGCGCTCAACGTCAGCCCGGAGGCGTTCCTCGACTACAAGAACGCGCTCTACTCCGCGAAGTACCACCCGGAGGAGACCGACGACAAGTTCAAGAAGGACTCCTACCTGATCGAGATCGCGAACTCGGTCGACGCGCTGAAGGGCAACAAGGCGTTCCAGAAGGACGTCGAGGACGGCACGTTCGACGCCTGGGCGATGAAGATGTCGGCGGCCTTCGACAAGAGCGGCGTGAGGGGCACCCCGTCGCTGAAGATGGACGGCAAGCTGGTCACCAGCGAGGGCAGCGACAACGCCCCCATGACCGTGGAGGAGTTCACCACCGCCGTCGACAAGGCGCTGAAGGGCTGAGCCGCTCGCCACGTGCCGGGTGGTCGTGCCACCGCCCGGCACGTGGCGAAATCCCGGCGTCGGCTTCCCGACGGGCAGGCGAACTTCCTTCGTTCGCCTGCCCGTTCGCCTTACCAGTCAGTAAGGTGCAGCGTCGTGACCAGTCGACACCCTTCCCCGCAGCTCTCCGCCCCCAGCCGCCGCACGGTCGTCAAGGCCGTCGCCGCCACCGCCGTCGCGGCTCCCGTGCTGGGCTCCGCCGCCACCGCGCGCGCCGCGGACGGACCCGCCTTCCTGCACGGTGTCGCCTCCGGCGACCCGCTCCCCGACGGCATACTCCTGTGGACCCGCGTCACCCCGACGCCGGACGCCGTGCCCGGCTCCGGCCGCGGCGCCGATACGGCGGTGCGCTGGGAGGTCGCGGAGGACAAGGGGTTCGCCCGGGTCGTCGCGCACGGTTCCACCGTCGCGCGGGCCGCGTCCGACCACACCGTCAAGGCCGACGTGCGCGGGCTGGCCCCGGCCACCACGTACTGGTTCCGCTTCTCGGCGGGCGAGGACGCGACGGTCCTCTCGCCGACCGGCCGCACCCGCACCGCGCCCGCCACCTCGGCGGCCGTCGCCGGTGTGCGCTTCGGCGTGGTCTCGTGCGCCAACTGGGAGGCCGGGTTCTTCTCCCCGTACCGGCACCTCGCCGCCCGCACGGATCTCGACGCGGTGCTGCACCTCGGCGACTACATCTACGAGTACGCGTCGGGAAGTTACCCCGCCGCGAAGTACACGGTGCGCCCGCACGAGCCCCGGCACGAGATCCTCACCCTCGCCGACTACCGCACCCGGCACGGCAACTACAAGACGGACACCGATCTCCAGTCCCTGCACGCCGCCCACCCGGTGATCGCGATCTGGGACGACCACGAGTTCGCCAACGACGCCTGGTCCGGCGGTGCCGAGAACCACACGCCGGGCACGGAGGGCTCCTGGACCGACCGCGCCGCGGGCGCCGAGCAGGCGTACTTCGAGTGGATGCCGGTCCGCCCGTCCACCGAGGGCACCGTCTACCGGCGGCTGCGCTTCGGCAGCCTCGCCGATCTCCACCTCCTGGACCTGCGCACCTTCCGCTCCCAGCAGTCGTCGATCGGCAACGGCTCGGTCGACGACCCGGACCGTACGATCACCGGCCGGGCGCAGCTGGACTGGCTGAAGTCGGGGCTGGCCGGCTCGGACGCCGCCTGGAAGCTGGTCGGGACGTCCGTGATGATCTCGCCGCTCGCGTTCGGCTCCCTGCCCGCGCATCTGCTGGAGCCGCTGGCCGAGTTGCTGGGGCTGCCGAAGGAGGGCATCGCCGTCAACGTCGACCAGTGGGACGGCTACACCGGCGACCGCAAGGAACTGATCACGCATCTGCGGGACCGCTCGATCACCAACACGGTCTTCCTGACCGGCGACATCCACATGGCATGGGCCAACGACGTGCCGGTGAAGGCGGCCACGTACCCGCTCTCGGCCTCGGCCGCCACCGAGTTCGTGGTGACGTCGGTGACCTCGGACAACCTCGACGACATCCTGCGCGTCGCGCCGGGGACCGTCTCGGCCGTCGCGGGCGCGGCGGTCAAGGCCGCCAACCGCCATGTCAAATGGGTGGACATGGACTCGCACGGCTACGGCGTGCTCGACGTGACCGCGGAGCGCTCGCAGATGGACTACTACGTGGTGTCCGACCGGACGAAGCGGGACGCGACCTCCGCCTGGGCACGGTCCTACCGGACGCTCAGCGGGACGCAGCGGATCGAGCGGGCGGACCGGCCGGTGCGCTGAGCGGCCCGATGCCGGAAGACCCCGGTGCGGGCCCGCTCGGCCGGGCCCGCACGGCGGTCACAGCGTGGCGAGGAAGCCGAGCGCGACCTTCCAGGCCAGCTCGGCGGACGCCTGGTCGTGGTCGGGCAGGTCGGGGTCGGTGAAGAGGTGGCCCGCTCCCGGGTAGCGGTAGATCTCGACGTCCGCGCCGGTCCGCTGCATCTGGAGGTACCAGGAGTTCAGCCAGTCGTGCGTCTCGAACACGTCGGGGTCGGCGACGTGCAGTTGCACGGGCAGCTCGTCGACCGAGGCGTTCTCGGCGATGTCCGAGGTGCCGTGGAACAGCAGCAGGCCGCGCGCTTTCGCGTCGCCGAGCGCCAGGGTCTGGGCGGCGGCCGCCCCGAGGGAGAACCCGGCGTACACCAGGCCCCGGTCCGAATAGGGCGCGGCGGCCAGCACGGCCCGGCGCAGCAGTTCGTCCTTGCCCAGCTCCTCCTTGAAGGCGAGGCCCTCCTCGACGGTGTCGAAGGTGCGTCCCTCGAAGAGATCGGGCACCTGTACCTCGTGACCGGCGGCACGCAGCCGGGCGGCGGCGGCGTGCACCGCCGGACGCAGACCGTACATCGAGTGGAAGAGCATGATGTTCATGGGCCCATGGTGCCAGGGCCGCCGGGGGCCCGCCGCACGGCTTGCGCGGCCCGGACACGCTCCGGCGGGCCGCGGGCCCCGGAGTCATCGCAGGCTGCGCACGTCCAGCTGCCTCAGCACCCGGTCGACGACCTCCGGGTCGGTGCCCGCCTCGTTGCGGGCCGCCAGCACCGCATGGCGGGCGGCCGACATCATCTCGCGCTGGACGCGGCTGACCGCCTTGAAACGCTCGGCCCGCTGGGCGTACGCCTCGCGGCGCTCCTCGTCGACCATGTCCGGGCTGATCCGGGCCCCCATGTCGTACGCGAGGCGCTGCAACCGCTCGGCGACCTCCTCCGGGAACTCCTCGTCCTGCTCGATCTCCTTCAGCCGCAGCTTCGCGGCCTTGGCGGCACGGATCGCGAGGTCCTTCTCCAGCGCCTCCTCGGCCGCCGTATCGGCCTTGACGTGAAGCCTGCGGACGAGCCACGGCAGGGTGAGCCCCTGGACCACGAGCGTGGCCATGATCACCGCGAAGGCGATGAAGATGATCTCATCGCGGCCGGGGAACGGCTGTCCGGCGTCCGTCTTCAGCGGAATGGCCAGGGCCAGCGCGACGGAGGCGACCCCGCGCATCCCGGACCACCACATGACGACGGTCTCCCGCCAGCTGGTGGGGATCTCCTCGCTGACGTCGCGCCGCGTGTGCAGCCGCTTCGCGAGCCAGGTCGCGGGCAGCAGGTACAGCAGCCGCACCCCGACGACGACCGCGACGACGGCCAGCCCCCAGCCGAGCATCTCCAGTTCGCGGCCGTCCGAGGTCCCGAAGACGTTGTGGAGTTCGAGGCCGATCAGTCCGAAGGCGACCCCCGTCACGAGGGTGTCGACGATCTCCCAGAAGGAGCGGCCGGTGAGCCGGCCGAGCACGTCGTCGGCGTCGGCGGTGTGCTCGGCGAGGAAGAGAGCGGTGGTGAGGACGGCGAGAACGCCCGAGCCCATCAGTTCCTCCGCGAGCACGTAACTCACGAACGGCACCAGCAGGGTGAGACCGACCTGAAGCGTGGCATCGCCGAGCAGGCCCATGAGTTTGATGGTGAACCAGCCGAGCACGAGCCCGACCACCACGGCGACCACCGCGGAGAGGATCAGCAGCCCGAACGCCTCGGGCAGGGAGAAGGTCCCACTCACCGCGGCCGCGATCGCCACGTGGTACAGCACGATCGCGGTCACGTCGTTGAACAGGCCCTCGCCCTCCAGGATGGAGACGAGCCTGCGCGGCAGCCCGACCGAACCGGCGACGGCCGTCGCGGCGACCGGGTCGGGCGGCGCGACGAGCGCGCCGAGCGCCACGGCGGCGGCGATGGGCAGTCCGGGGACTATCGCGTTGGCGACCGCTGCCACAGCGGCCGTGGTGACGAAGACCAGTGCCACGGCCAGCAGGAAGATCGGCCGCTTGTTGGCGGCGAACTGGCGCCAGGAGGTGCGCTGTACGGAGGCGTAGAGCAGCGGCGGCAGCAGCGCCGGCAGGATGACCTCCGGCGGGATGTTCACGTTCGGCACGAAGCTGAGGAACGCCATGCCGACTCCGGCGAGCGTCATCAGGACCGGAGCGGGCAGGCCGAGACGCGCCCCGAGTGGCACCGTGACCACGGCTCCGAGCAACAACAGGAGGAGCAGGGCCATTTGGTCCACGGGATGCCTTCCGGAGCACGGTGGGCCGACCTCCGCGGCCGACCGGTCTGGACCTCAAGCCTGCCACGCAAGGGTCACTTTCCGGACAACACCCCCTTCGCCCGACTTGCGGCCGGGCGACGTACCCGTGGCCGGCGCTGATCCGCGGGCCGTCAGAGGGTGCGGCGCATCGCCCGGTGGGAGATGCCGGCGTCCGGGAACTCCGGGCCGTACGCCGCGTATCCGAGCCGCTCGTAGAAGCCGAGCGCATGCGTCTGGGCGTGCAGGTCGACGGCCGTCAGGCCGCGGTCGCGTGCCGCGTCCTCGATCGCCCGGACCAGCGCCGCCCCGACGCCCAGGCCGCGTGCGCGGGCGGTGACGGCAAGCCGGCCCAGCGAGCCGACGGCGAGGTCGCCGCCGGTCCGGTCGGCGGCCTCGGGGCCGTGCAGCAGTCGGCCGGTGCCGAGCGCGGTGCCGTCCGCGGCGACGGCGAGCACGTGCACCGCGACCGCGTCGAGGTCGTCGTACTCGATCTCCTCGGCCACGTTCTGCTCGCCGACGAAGACGTCCTTGCGGACCTGGAAGCAGGCAGCGAGGTCCTGCTCACCGACGGCGACGCGGGTGGTGTACGCGGTGGCGGGGATGCCGGTCACCGGCTCTCCGCCGCGATCCTGTCCAGCGCCGTCCGCAGGTCGTCCGGGTAGTCGCTGGAGAACTCCACCCAGCTGCCGTCGGAGGGGTGCTCGAAACCGAGCCGGACGGCGTGCAACCACTGCCGTGTCAGACCGAGGCGCTTGGCCATCGTCGGGTCGGCGCCGTAGGTGAGGTCGCCGACGCAGGGGTGGCGGTGGGCGGACATGTGCACCCGGATCTGGTGCGTGCGGCCGGTCTCCAGCTTGATGTCCAGGAGGCTGGCGGCCCGGTACGCCTCGATGAGGTCGTAGTGCGTCACGGAGGGCTTTCCCTCGGCCGTGACGGCCCACTTGTAGTCGTGGTTCGGGTGGCGCCCGATGGGGGCGTCGATGGTGCCGCTCATCGGGTCGGGGTGGCCCTGCACCAACGCGTGGTACTTCTTCTCGACGACCCGGTCGCGGAACTGCGCCTTCAGCAGGGTGTACGCGCGTTCCGACTTGGCGACGACCATCAGGCCGGAGGTGCCGACGTCGAGGCGGTGGACGATGCCCTGGCGCTCGGCCGCACCGGACGTGGAGATCCGGTACCCGGCCGCCGCGAGCCCGCCGATCACCGTCGTGCCGGTCCAGCCGGGGCTCGGATGGGCGGCGACCCCGACCGGCTTCACGATCACCACGATGTCGTCGTCGTCGTGCACGATCTCCATGCCCTCGACGGGCTCGGCGACGATCTGCACCGGTGCGGGCGCCTGCGGCATCTCCACCTCCAGCCAGGCGCCGCCCCGCACCCGCTCGGACTTCCCGACCACCGCACCGTCCACCTGCACCTTCCCGGCGGCGGCCAGATCGGCGGCCTTGGTGCGGGAGAAGCCGAACATGCGGGAGATGGCGGCGTCGACGCGCTCGCCCTCCAGACCGTCGGGAACGGGCAGGGTGCGGACCTCGGGATACGTACTCACCCGATCGAGTATGCCTTGCGGTCGCCGGTCCGCGTGCACGGTGCCGTCGGCCACCGTGCACTCTCGGCCGGTCTCGGCGGTCAGTCCTTGTGCACGGTGCCGTCGGGGTCCAGGCCCCGGAAGGAGAGGAGCACGATCAGGATGCCGCCGCAGACGATCGCGGAGTCGGCGAGGTTGAAGACGGCGAAGTGCTCCACGGAGATGAAGTCGACGACCGCGCCCTCGAAGACACCGGGGGCGCGGAAGAGACGGTCGGTGAGGTTGCCGAGCGCGCCGCCGAGCAGCATGCCGAGCGCGATCGCCCACGGCAGGCTGTAGAGCTTGCGGGCCAGCCGTGCGATCACGACGATCACCGTCGCCGCGATGGCGGTGAAGACGATCGTGTACGCCTCGCCGAAGCTGAACGCGGCACCCGAGTTGCGGATCACGTCGAATTTCAGCCAGCTGCCGATGGCCTCGATCGGCTGGTGGTGCTCCAGCTTCGCGACCACGACCACCTTGCTGACCAGGTCCAGCAGGTAGGCGACGACGGCCACGCCGAAGAGCACCGCGATCTTCCGCCTGCCCGCACCGGGCGCCGCCTCGGACGTCTCCTCCGTCGTCGCCCCGGACGTCCCGCCGACCGGGCTCCCGGTCCCCTCCCCCTCGGCCCCCTCAGCATCGGGGATGTCCGGCGTATCGATGATGCGCTCCGCCTCTGCCACGTGAGTCCCTCAACCTAGGTTCCTGACTGAGGACGAGGGTACGGCACACCGCGGTGGATCAACCGCGTCGCTCCTGCTTCTGTTTGTCCTCGACGCAGAGGGTGGCGCGGGGGAACGCCTGCATCCGCGCCTTGCCGATCGGCTTGCCGCAGACCTCGCACAGTCCGTACGTGCCGGCGTCGAGCCGGGCCAGCGCCCGCTCGGTCTGGTCCAGCATCTCCCGGGCGTTGGCGGCGAGCGCCATCTCGTGCTCCCGGGTGATGTTCTTGGTCCCGGTGTCAGCCTCGTCGTCGCCCGCCCCGTCACCGGAGTCGCGCATCAGCCCGGCGAGCGCCGCGCCCGCCGATTCCAGTTCGCTGCGCAGCCGAGTGAACTCGCCGGTCAGGACGGCCCGTGCCTCGTCCACCTCCTCGCGGGTCCAGGGGTCCTCTCCGGGCCGAACCGCCAGCTCGCCCGGGGCGGTCGTGGCGACCCCGCCGCCCGGCGCGTCCTCGTCGGCCCTGCGGGCCCCGGCCTTGCTCTTCTTGGCTACCACCGTGTGGACTCCCGTCTGCTCGGCGGACTCGGCCGCCTCCGTGGCCGCCGGGGCGGCCTTCTTCGAAGCCTTCTCTGCCGCGCTCTTCCTCGCGGGGGCCCTGCGGGCCGGTGCCGCGGCCTTCGCCCCCGTGGCCCTCTTCGCCGCGGTCCTCCCCGCGGACGTCCCTGCCGGGGCCGTCCCCTCCGCCGCGGCGGGCCCGGCACCGCTCCTCCCGCCGGACGTGGCCGAGCCCGCCCCCTCGCCGCTCTCCGTACCCTCCTTCGGACCCGTGCTCCCTGCCGCCGCCCCCGTGGATCTCGCCGACGCCGTCTTCTTCGCGGCGGACTTCTTCGCCACCATGGCCGCGGCCCCTTCACATATTGTGATCTTGCACGTGAATCGTGCTGGGACGATAAATCGACACCGGCCCCGCGGCAACGTGGCACGCCGCCCGTTCGCGCGCGCCCGCCCCCGTACGCCGACCTGCCTGAATCCGTTGTGCCCAGCTCACCGCCCGGTAATCCGGCCCCCGGCAGCCCGGCGACCGCCTCCGGACCGCCCCGTCCCCGTCTGCCCATTCGGGTCACGCCCGCGCCGCGCGATATCCGGTCGGCCGATGCCCGTACGGGCCCGTACACTGGCCTGAGCGAGAGGCGTGGATGGGACGAGTAGCGTCGTACGCAGCCAGGAGCGACCCGGGGACGGTGGAAGCCCGGGGGCGAGCGCGTCGTGAAGATCACCCGGAGCAGCCGGAAGAACGCCCCAGGGCAAGTAGAACCGGCATCGCGACCCCAATGAGGGGGCCACGGGCCTGTGCCCGGGGCCAAGGAGGGTGGTACCGCGGGAGCCAGGCTCTCGTCCCTCCGACGGAAGTGGAAATCGTCCGCCGGAGGAAGTCCGCCCATGACATCGCCGCAGTACCGCCAGGTCCCCGCCCAGGTCGACCTGCCCGCGCTGGAGCACGCCGTGCTCGATTTCTGGCGCGAGAACAAGGTCTTCGCCAAGACCCTCGAACAGTCCGACGGCCGCCCCGAGTGGGTCTTCTACGAGGGCCCGCCCACCGCCAACGGCATGCCGGGCGCCCACCACATCGAGGCCCGCGTCTTCAAGGACGTCTTCCCCCGCTTCCGCACCATGCAGGGCTACCACGTCGGCCGCAAGGCCGGCTGGGACTGCCACGGGCTGCCGGTCGAGCTCGCGGTGGAGAAGGAGCTGGGCTTCAACGGCAAGAAGGACATCGAGGCGTACGGCATCGCCGAGTTCAACGCCAAGTGCCGCGAGTCGGTGACCCGCCACACCGATGCGTTCACCGAGCTCACCACCCGGATGGGCTACTGGGTCGACCTCGACGACGCCTATCGCACGATGGACCCCGAGTACGTCGAGTCGGTGTGGTGGTCGCTGAAGGAGATCTTCAAGAAGGGCCTGCTGGTCCAGGACCACCGCGTGGCCCCCTGGTGCCCCCGCTGCGGCACCGGCCTGTCCGACCACGAGCTGGCGCAGGGGTACGAGACAGTCGTCGACCCCTCGGTCTTCGTCCGCTTCCCCCTCACCTCCGGCCCGCTGGCCGGCGACGCCGCGCTGCTGGTCTGGACGACCACCCCCTGGACCCTGGTCTCCAACACCGCCGTCGCCGCCCACCCCGACGTCACGTACGTCGTGGCGACCGACGGCGAGGAGAAGCTCGTCGTCGCCCAGCCGCTCGTCGAGAAGGCCCTGGGCGAGGGCTGGACCACCACCGGTGAGACCTTCACCGGCCGCGAGATGGAACGCTGGACGTACGAGCGCCCGTTCACGCTGGTGGACTTCCCCGCCGAGGCGCACTACGTCGTCAACGCCGAGTACGTGACGACCGAGGACGGCACGGGTCTGGTCCACCAGTCCCCCGCCTTCGGCGCCGACGACCTCCTGGTCTGCAAGGCGTACGGCCTCCCGGTCGTGAACCCGGTCCGC
The DNA here is from genome assembly GCF_042266885.1 of Streptomyces sp. NPDC056061. Lineage (NCBI taxonomy): Bacteria > Bacillati > Actinomycetota > Actinomycetes > Kitasatosporales > Streptomycetaceae > Streptomyces > Streptomyces sp. NPDC056061. The sequence continues at coordinate 224,737 of NZ_JBHJWQ010000007.1, forward strand.
CCGGACGGCACCTTCGAGGAGAACCTGCCGCTGGTCGGCGGCGTCTTCTTCAAGAAGGCCGACGAGGCGCTCACCGAGGACCTGTCCGCCCGCGGCAAGCTCTTCCGGCACGTCCCGTACGAGCACAGCTACCCGCACTGCTGGCGCTGCCACACCGCGCTGCTCTACTACGCCCAGCCCTCCTGGTACATCCGCACCACCGCCGTCAAGGAGCGGCTGCTCGCGGAGAACGAGAGGACCAACTGGTTCCCGGACTCGGTCAAGCACGGCCGCTTCGGCGACTGGCTGAACAACAACGTCGACTGGGCGCTGTCCCGCAACCGCTACTGGGGCACCCCGCTGCCGATCTGGCGCTGCGAGGACGGCCACCTCACCTGTGTCGGCTCGCGCGCGGAGCTCGGCGAGCTCACCGGCGCCGACCTCTCCGGGCTCGACCCGCACCGCCCGTTCATCGACGAGATCACGTTCACCTGCTCGCACGAGAACTGCCAGCTGGAGGCGTACCGCGTCCCCGAGGTCATCGACGCCTGGTACGACTCGGGCTCGATGCCGTTCGCGCAGTGGGGCTACCCCTACAAGAACAAGGAGATCTTCGAGAGCCGCTACCCGGCGCAGTTCATCTCGGAGGCCATCGACCAGACCCGCGGCTGGTTCTACACGCTGATGGCGGTCGGCACCCTGGTCTTCGACAAGTCGTCCTACGAGAACGTGGTCTGCCTGGGCCACATCCTCGCCGAGGACGGCCGCAAGATGTCCAAGCACCTCGGCAACATCCTCCAGCCGATCCCGCTCATGGACCAGCACGGCGCCGACGCGGTCCGCTGGTTCATGGCGGCCGGCGGCTCCCCGTGGGCAGCCCGCCGCGTCGGCCACAACACCATCCAGGAAGTCGTCCGCAAGACCCTCCTGACCTACTGGAACACGGTCGCCTTCCAGGCCCTGTACGCCCGGACGTCGAACTGGGCGCCGTCCGCGGCCGACCCGGCCCCGGCGGAGCGCACCGTCCTGGACCGCTGGCTGCTGAGCGAGCTGAACACGCTGGTGGCCCAGGTCACGCAGGCGCTGGAGGGCTACGACACCCAGCGCGCCGGCAAGCTCCTGTCCGCCTTCGTCGACGACCTGTCCAACTGGTACGTCCGCCGCTCGCGCCGCCGGTTCTGGCAGGGCGACAAGGCCGCGCTGCGCACGCTGCACGAGGTCGTCGAGACGGTGACCCGGCTGATGGCCCCGCTCACCCCGTTCATCACCGAGCGGGTCTGGCAGGACCTGGTGGTTCCGGTCACCCCGGACGCCCCCGAGTCGGTGCACCTCTCGACCTGGCCCGCGGCGGACCCGGCGGCGATCGACCCGTCGCTCTCGACGCAGATGGCGCTGGTGCGCCGCCTTGTCGAACTGGGCCGGGCCACCCGTGCCGAGTCCGGCGTCAAGACCCGTCAGCCGCTGTCCCGCGCCCTGGTCGCGGCGTCCGGCTTCGAGTCGCTCTCGCCCGAACTGCACGCCCAGATCACGGAGGAGCTGAACGTCTCCTCGCTGGCCTCGCTCTCCGAGGTCGGGGGCTCGCTGGTCGACACCACCGCGAAGGCCAACTTCCGCGCGCTCGGCAAGCGCTTCGGCAAGGGCGTCCAAGCGGTGGCCAAGGCGGTCGCCGACGCCGACGCGGCCGCGCTCTCGCTGGCCCTGCGCGAGGGGACGGCCTCGGTCGAGGTGGACGGCGAGACGGTCTCCCTCGCCCCCGACGAGGTGATCATCACCGAGACCCCGCGCGAGGGCTGGTCGGTCGCGTCCGACTCGGGAGCGACGGTCGCCCTGGACCTGGAGATCACCCCGGAGCTGCGGCGCGCGGGCCTCGCCCGTGACGCGATCCGGCTCATCCAGGAGGCCCGCAAGAACAGCGGCCTTGACGTCGCCGACCGCATCGCCGTCCGCTGGACGTCGGCCTCCCCCGCCACGGCGGAGGCGCTGACCGAACATGCCGCCCTGATCGCGGATGAGGTCCTCGCACTCGACTACGCGCAGGGCGAGGCCGACCCGGACTACGGCACCCCGTTCGAGGACGAGGGCCTGGCCCTGACGTTCCGCCTCCGCAAGACGGAGCACACCGGGCAGTAGTCCGAGCGCACCGCACGGAGGCCCGCCCCGGAACAGGCCCTGTTCCGGGGCGGGCCTCCGGCATGTTCCCGGCGAGTCCCGGCCCGCCCACGGCAAAGGGCCGGGCCCCGGGGGAATCCCCGGGGCCCGGCCCTCAGCCTGCCGACGGCTACGCGCTCACCGCGCGCACCCGGCTCAGTTGTCGTCCTCGTCGATGAGGAAGCCGCGCATCGGCGAGGGTGCCTGCTGCATCGGCTGCGGCGCCTGCGGGCGCACCGGCGCCATCGGCTGGGTCATCGCGGGCGACATCTGCTGCTGGCCGCCGTACGAGGGCCCACCGCCCATGGACGGGCTGCCGCCCATCGGCTGGCTGCCGTGGTTGCCGCCCATGCTGTGCCCCATGGCACCCGCACCGGCCGGGGCCAGCGACGGGGACGGGGACGGCGGGAGCGAGGCGGCAGCCGGGGTCCGCGGCGGGGCGAGCGAGTCGTCCGCCTGCGTCTCCAGCTGACGCAGCTGGCTCTCCAGGTACGACTTCAGCCGCGTCCGGTACTCGCGCTCGAAGCCGCGCAGGTCCTCGACCTTGCGCTCCAGCGTCGCGCGGGCCGACTCCAGCGAGCCCATCGCCACGCGGTGCTTCTCCTGCGCGTCCCGCTCCAGCGCGTCCGCCTTGGCCCGCGCGTCGCGCTCCAGACCCTCGGCACGGCTGCGCGCCTCGCCGACGATCTTGTTGGCCTCGGAACGGGCCTCCGCGATCGCCTGGTCGGCGGTCTGCTGCGCGAGGGAGAGGACACGGGCGGCGCTGTCGCCGCCGGGGCCCTGACCGGGCTGCTGCATCTGCGGCGGCTGCTGCATCTGCTGCATCTGCTGCTGCGGGGCGTGACCGCCCATGGGACCACCCATCGGGCCGCCCATGGGACCGCCCTGCATCGGGCCGGGGCCGTGCGGGCCCTGCGGACCGGGGCCGTGCGGGCCCTGGGGACCGGGGCCGTGACCACTGGGACCGGCGGGCAGCTGCGGAGCACCACCGGGCAGCTGGGGGGGACCCATCTGCGGGGGCTGCTGCTGGACCGGCGGACCCGATATGGCGGCGGGCACGGGGGCCCCGGGCCGGTCCTGCGGCTCCGGCTTGCGCATTCCCTGCTGCTGCTGGTTCTGCGCGGCGGCACGCGTGGCGGCGGCCAGCTTGGCGCGCAGGTCCTCGTTCTCACGGAGCAGGCGGGTCAGCTCGGCCTCGACCTCGTCGAGGAAGGCATCGACCTCGTCCTCGTCGTAGCCTTCTCGGAGACGGACGGTAGTGAACTGCTTGTTCCGCACGTCCTCGGGGGTCAGCGGCATCTCTTCTTCACCTCTACGTAGTCGTCGGCAGTCGGCAAGACCGTATCGCTCACAACCCGATCACGATGCCTCTCAGGATGAAAACGATGATCATCAGAACGAAGAAGGACAGGTCAAGTGCCACGCCCCCGATACGCAGCGGCGGGATGAACCGTCGCAGAAGCTTGAGCGGTGGATCGGTGACCGTATAGGTGGCCTCGAGTATGACGACCATCGGCTTGCCGGGCTGCCATGAACGTGCGAACTGGAAGACGTAGTCCATGACCAGCCGGAAGATCAGCACGATGAAGAAGCACGTCAACGCGATATAGACAACTTGCTGTGCGACGCCCATCTCGCGCTTCCCTCTCCCCTGGCTCTCTGGCTCCGGCCTCTCGGCCGAGTCGTTCCCGTTGTCGTGTTCTCAGCTCTGGTTGAAGAATCCGCCCTCAGCGATGCGGGCCTTGTCCTCCGCCGTGACATCGACGTTAGCAGGCGACAACAGGAACACCTTCTGCGTCACGCGCTCAATGCTGCCATGGAGACCGAAGACGAGTCCTGCGGCAAAGTCGACAAGTCGCTTCGCATCCGTATCGTCCATCTCCGTGAGATTCATGATCACCGGAGTGCCCTCACGGAAGTGTTCCCCGATGGTACGGGCCTCGTTGTAGGTCCTGGGGTGCAGCGTGGTGATGCGGTACGGCTCCCGCTCGGACACGACCTTGGGCATGATCACCGGTGCGTTCTTCTCCATGTTCGGACGTTCAGGTGTGATGGATGCCACGGGGGCGATTCGGGCGGGTCGCTCCCTTTCCGCCGGGATCTGAACCGGCTCCCGCTGTGCGGGAGGCTGCACCGCTCGCACCGGTTCGTCCCGCTCGCGCTCCCGTTCGCGCTCCCGCTCGACCTGATGCGCGGGCTGGTGCCGCCGCCGGTCCCGCTCGGGCTCCGGCTCGGGTTCGAATTCGTCGTCGGGGTCGAACCCCGGACCGTCGTACCCATCGTCCTCCACGAGGCCGAGGTAGACCGCCATCTTGCGCATCGCGCCGGCCATGCTCTGCATCCTCCGCTCTGTGGTGGATCGGCATCTGTCACCAAGTGCCCCGCGATCCACTGTGGCCTGCCCGCCATCGGCGGGATTGACCATATTTTCTGCTGTGGTCCGACTCGCTTGGCGACGTTACCCGAGCCTCGGTCGGACTCCGAGTACCGCCGTACCGACGCGTACATGTGTCGCTCCGGCCGCCACCGCGTCCTCCAGGTCCGAACTCATCCCCGCGGAGACCATGTTCGCAGCAGGATGGTTCCCGCGCAGGCGGGATGAGAATTCCATCAGCCGATCGAAGGCGGCGCGTTGGCGTCCGGCATACGGTCCGGCGAGCGGCGCCACGGTCATCAGACCGTCGAGCCGCAGCCCGGGTGCGGACTCGACCGCGGCGGCCAACTCCTCGATCCCGTCCGGCCCGACGCCGCCCCGTTCGCCCCGCTCCCCGCTCTCCGCGTCGAGCGCGACCTGGACGAGGCAGCCGAGTTCACGGCCCTCGCGCGCGGCCGCCGCGGACAGGGCGGTAACCAGTCGAATCCGGTCCACGGACTGCACGATATCGGCGTAACTGACCACAGAACGAACCTTATTCGTCTGCAACTGACCAACAAAGTGCCATGTGAGCGGCAAATCTGCACATTCGGCCGCCTTGGGTGCGGCGTCCTGATCGCGGTTCTCCGCGACATGGCGCACACCGAGTTCATGCAGAATCCGCACATCGCTCGCGGGGTAGGTCTTGGTGACCACGATGAGGGTCACGTCCTGCCGCGCACGGCCGGCGGCGTCGCACGCCGCGGCGATGCGCTCCTCCACCCGTGCCAGATTCTCGGCGAGTTGAGCCCTGCGGTCCGTCATGCCCTATCCGTCCAACCAGACATATCCGGCGAGCCGCCCTGTGGTGCGGTCGCGGCGGTACGAGAAGTGATCAACCGATTCGAGGGTGCAGACCGGCGATGCCTGCCGGTCCGTCACCCCGAGGGCGTCGAGCTGGGCGTGGACCCCGGCGGTGACATCCACGGCCGGAGTGCCCCAGCTGGTCTCGGACCAGGAGGCCGGTACGGCCTCGGCCACCTCGGCCCGCATCCCGGACGGGACTTCGTAGCACCGTCCGCAGACGGCCGGCCCGGTGCGGGCGACAATCCGGGATGCCTCGGCTCCGAGTCCGATCATGGCCTCGACCACTGCGGGAACGACTCCGGCGACCAGGCCGGGACGGCCGGCGTGCGCGGCCGCCGCGATCCCCGCCACCGGATCGGCGAGTAGTACCGGGGTGCAGTCGGCGGTGAGCACGGCCAGCGGGAGTCCGGGCCGCGCGGTCACCACGGCGTCGACGGCGGGGATCCGCGAGGCGTCCCCCCAGGGGCCGTCGACGACGGCGACGTCCCGCCCGTGCACCTGGTTCATCCAGACGACGCGCGCCGGGTCCAGACCGAGGGTCCGGGCGGCGCGCTCGCGATTGGCCAGAACGGCGGCGGGGTCGTCGCCGACCGCGCCGCCGAGGTTGAGCTCCTGGTACGGGGCCGCGCTCACCCCGCCCCACCTGTCGGTGAAGGCGAAGTGTGCACGGCCCCCCGAGGTTTCCGAGGTCTCCGTCGGAACCGGGTGGTGCGGGACTATCACTTCAGGAAGTCCGGGACATCCAGCTCTTCGACCTGCGAGTCCTGGTAGGGGCGGGCCGGCGGGATGTGCGGTGCGGTGACCGGCGGCAGGTGCGTCTCGGCGACCGGGGTGGGCTCGACCGGGGCCTTGGGCTCCTCGCGCGGCGGCACGGAGCCCAGCCCGCCGCCCTGGCGCACGGATTCGGCGGACCGGACCGGCGGCACCGTCTCCTCGCGCTTGGCCGAGCTCGCGCCCAGGACGTTCTCGCGGCGGGCCGGCGGCTGTCCGCCGTCGAAGCCTGCCGCGATCACGGTGACCCGCACCTCGTCGCCCAGCGCGTCGTCGATGACCGCGCCGAAGATGATGTTCGCCTCGGGGTGCGCCGCCTCGCTCACCAGCTGGGCGGCCTCGTTGATCTCGAAGAGACCGAGGTCGCTGCCGCCGGAGATGGAGAGCAGGACGCCGCGGGCGCCGTCGATGGACGCCTCCAGGAGCGGCGAGGAGATCGCCATCTCCGCGGCGGCCACCGCGCGGTCGTCGCCTCGCGCCGAACCGATGCCCATGAGCGCCGATCCGGCCTCGGACATGACCGACTTGACGTCGGCGAAGTCGAGGTTGATCAGGCCGGGCGTGGTGATCAGGTCGGTGATGCCCTGGACGCCCGAGAGCAGCACCTGGTCGGCCGACTTGAACGCGTCGAGCACGCTGACCTGGCGGTCCGAGATGGACAGCAGGCGGTCGTTGGGGATGACGATGAGGGTGTCGACCTCTTCGCGGAGTTCGGCGATGCCGTCCTCCGCCTGGTTCGCGCGCCGCCGGCCCTCGAAGGTGAACGGGCGGGTGACCACACCGATCGTCAGGGCGCCCAGCGAACGGGCGATGTTGGCGACGACAGGTGCGCCGCCGGTGCCGGTGCCGCCACCCTCTCCGGCGGTGACGAAGACCATGTCGGCCCCCTTGAGGACCTCCTCGATCTCCTCTCGGTGGTCCTCTGCCGCCTTGCGACCGACGGCCGGGTTGGCCCCGGCGCCGAGGCCGCGGGTGAGTTCGCGGCCGACGTCGAGCTTGACGTCGGCGTCGCTCATCAACAGGGCTTGCGCATCCGTGTTGATCGCGATGAACTCGACGCCCTTGAGACCGACCTCGATCATTCGGTTGATGGCATTGACACCACCGCCGCCGACACCGATGACCTTGATGACTGCGAGGTAGTTCTGCGGTGCTGCCACGTCGAAGGCCTCTCGCCTCGAGTTACGTGTCGTCGCTGCGCGGTGTTCCCGCCGCGACGACGGATGCCGATTGGGGCGGTCCGAATCGCCGACCCAAACCCTAACGTTGAAGTTTAGGGTTAACAGTGTGTCTGCTTCATGGACTCTTCCGAACAGGACACTAAGTCGACAAGTGGCGCGCGTTCAACGAACACGCCGAACCTCCCGTTTTTCTTTTCACCCTATGTGATCACCCGTAGCGATGACCAACCAGGGTCTCGGCCAGGCCGGATACTCGTCAATCACCCGACGCCGCAGGGGCGGTGGGGGCACTCACGTCGAAGTGCCCCGCTTTGGGCGCCGCTTTCATCAGGGCAGTGAGAACTTTCGCCTTCACCGGCCCGTCCTCACCACTGCCCCAGTTCACCGTGCGCCCCCGGGTGAGCTCCAGGGAAATCGAATCGTACGAGGTCACCCGCACGACCTTGGTATCCCTGACGACACGGTCCGGAAGTCCGCCCGCCACCCGGACCGCCTCCCGGACCAGCCGGGCACTGTCGAAGCGGCGCAGGCTCGCCGATTGATTGGGCGTCAGTTCCAGCAGCGGAACATGTCCGGGCGATTTGTCCACCGTTGCGAAACGAACACCCTTGGCGTCCACTTCGATGAACTTCGCACCCTTTTTCATCAGGAGAACCGGTTGCCGCTCGGTCACCTTAAGTCCGATTCCGTGCGGCCATGACCGTACGACATCCACGGAATCGATACGAGGCACCTTCCGGACCAATCGGCCGGCAATGGCATCGGTGTCCACGGAGACGAGCGGGGCGCCGATCGGCACCGCCGCGGCGGCCTCCACCTCGGCCGGGGTCAGCACGTCGACACCGGTCGTCCGGACCTGTTCGACCCGGAGCCAGGAGGAGCCGTAGAGCACCCACACCGCGCCGGAACCGAGCAGCAGCACCATCACCCCGATGAGGATCAACTGCCCGCGGCCGAGCCGTCGGCGCCCCTCGGGTCGCGGCCGGGGGCGCTTCGGACGGGCCGGGGCGTTCTTCTGCTGGGCTGCACCGCGCTGGGCGGTCGTCGGTCCGGCCACGCTCGCTCCTTATGCCGGTTCCGGGGGCACCGCCCCCGGAACCGTCCGCCTCACGCGCCTCGGCGTGCGGCAATCGCCTCGTACACCATGCCGACGAGCAGGTCGTCGGCGTCCCGGCGGCCGAACTCGGCCGCGGCGCGGGACATCTCGTACAGCCGGTGCGGATCCGCGAGCACCGGCAGGACGTTGCCCTGCACCCACTCGGGGGTGAGCGCGGCGTCGTCCACCAGCAGGCCGCCGCCCGCGTTCACCACCGGCTGGGCGTTGAGCCGCTGTTCGCCGTTGCCGATGGGCAGCGGTACGTACGCGGCCGGGAGCCCGACGGCGGAGAGTTCCGCGACGGTCATCGCACCCGCGCGGCAGAGCATCATGTCGGCCGCCGCGTACGCGAGGTCCATCCGGTCCACGTACGGTACCGGGATGTACGGGGGCATCCCCGGCATGTTGTCGACGCGCGGCATTTCGTTCTTCGGGCCGACCACGTGCAGGATCTGGATCCCGGAGCGCTGGAGCAGCGGGGCGACCCGCTGGACCACCTCGTTGAGGTGCCGCGCGCCCTGCGAACCGCCGGAGACCAGCAGTGTCGGCAGGTTGGGGTCCAGGCCGAAGGCGGCACGCGCCTCGGGGCGGACCCTGGCGCGGTCCAGGGTCGCGATGGTGCGGCGCAGCGGGATGCCGATGTAGCGGGCGCCGCGGAGCTTGCTGTCGGGGGTGGAGACGGCGACCCCGTACGCGTACCGCGAGCCGATCTTGTTGGCCAGACCGGGCCGGGCGTTGGCCTCGTGGACGACGATCGGCACACCGGCCCGCTTGGCCGCCAGGTAGCCGGGCAGGGCGACGTAGCCGCCGAAGCCGACCACGCAGTCAGCCTTGGTGCGTTCCAGGACCTGCTCGGCGGCCTTGATGGTGCCGCGCAGCCGGCCCGGGACGGTGATCAGTTCCGGAGTGGGCTTGCGCGGCAGCGGCACGGCAGGGATCAGGGCGAGTTCGTACCCCCGCTCGGGTACGAGCCTGGTCTCGAGTCCGCGCTCCGTGCCGAGGGCAGTGATCCCCACGGTCGGGTCCTGCCTGCGCAGGGCGTCCGCGAGGGCGAGCGCGGGCTCGATGTGGCCGGCGGTCCCCCCACCGGCGAGTACGACATGCACCGAAATTCACCGCTCTCCGGACGGACGCTTCTTGACGCGCCGTCTCATCGTCTTCCATCTCACCCCGGGCCTCCGCATGGCCAGGGCCGCCTTCGCGGCGGGTTCCTGTCGCGCGAACGCGATCAGCAGCCCGAGCGCAAACATGGTCGGCAGCAGGGCCGACCCCCCGTAGGAGAACAGCGGGAGCGGGACACCGGCGATCGGCAGCAGGCCGAGCACCGCACCGATGTTGATCACGGCCTGCGCCATGAACCAGGTGATCACGCCTCCCGCGGCGTACCTCACGAAGGGGTCCTCCGTGCGTCCGGCCACGCGGATACCCGCATAGCCTAGAGCCGCGAAGAGGGCGAGTACCGACAGCGTCCCCGCCAACCCCAGTTCCTCCCCGGTGATGGCGAAGATGAAGTCGGTGTGCGGTTCAGGTAGTTGACCCCATTTTTCCACACTCGCACCGAGACCGGAACCGAACCATCCGCCGGATGCCAGAGCATAGATGCCGTGCACTGCCTGCCAGCAGGCGTCCCCCGGACCGGGCTCGCTGGCGCCGATGCAGGCGAGCCGGGACATCCGGTTCGGACTGGTCTTGATCAGCAGGAAGGCGATCACTGCCGCGAAGCCGAGCACCCCGGCGAAGAGCCGGGTGGGGGCTCCGGCCAGCCAGAGCAGTCCGAACAGGATCGCCGTGAGAATGATCGCAGTGCCCATGTCGCCGCCGAGCATGATCAGCCCGAGGAGCATGAAGGCGACCGGGACGAGCGGCACGAGCATGTGCTTCCACTGCGTGAGCAGGTGCTTGTCCTGTTTGCGGGCGAGCAGGTCCGCGCTCCACAGGACCAGGGCGAGCTTGCCGAACTCGCTGGGCTGGAGCTGGAAGGGGCCGCCCAGGTAGAGCCAGTTGCGGTTGCCGTTGACCGACATCCCTATCCCCGGCACCTGGACCAGCGCCATCAGGAAGACGGTTCCCATGAGCAACGGGTAGGCCAGGGCCCGGTGCAGTTTGGCGGGCATCCGGGCGGCGAGCGCCATCAGACCGCCGCCGACGACGGCGGCGAGGAACTGCTTGCGGAAGAAGTAGCTGCTGGGCTTGTCCAGCTCCAGGGCCTTGATCATCGAGGCGGAGTAGACCATGACGAGGCCGAGCACGGTGATCAGCAGGCCGGCGCCCAGGAGCAGGTAGTACGCGGTCAGCGGCCGGTCCCAGGCCCTCCGCAGCCGCTCGTGGGCCCGCCGTGCGCCGCCGCCGCGGGGCGCGCGCGGGGAACCGGTGGCACGCCCCTTGGGACGGGGTGCCGCAGGCTGCCGGGCACCTGCGGCGGAACGGACCCGCAGGGCCGTCCCGGGCGCCACCGGGGCGCCCGCACCGGCGAGCAGGGGCGGGGCGAATGCCCGGCTGATCGCCGTGACGGCCCGTGGGCGGTCCCCGCGGGGTACGGCTGAGCTCTCGTCGGCCGGCATGGTCGCTGTCCCCTCCACTGTGCGTGCCCGGGGCCGCCGCCGCCGAGGGCCGGGCCCCGGACGGCCGCCCGCGCCCGGTCGTCCGGGACAGTACGGCGCGGAGGCCGGGCCCGTCAGTCGCTCTCGGCTGCGAGCGCGCGCACCGCGTCCGCGAACGCCTCGCCCCGCTTGTTGTAATTGACGAACATGTCCATCGAGGCGCAGGCCGGGGCCAGCAGCACGGTGTCCCCCGGCCGGGCGAGCCGTGCCGCCTCGCGGACCGCCTCGGACATCGCCCCAGTGTCGGTCCGGTCGAGGTCCACCACCGGGACCTCGGGGGCGTGTCGCGCGAGGGCTTCGCGGATCAGCGCCCGGTCCCGGCCCATGAGCACGACGCCCCGCAGCCGTCCGGCGGCGCCGGCGACCAGTTCACCGAAGGAGGCGCCCTTGGCGAGGCCGCCGGCGATCCAGACGATCGGGTCGTAGGCGGCGAGGGACGCCTCGGTGGCGTGGGTGTTGGTGGCCTTGGAGTCGTCGACGTAGGCGACCCCGTCCACGTCCGCGACGTGCTCGATGCGGTGCGGGTCGGGCCGGAAGGCCCGCAGGCCGTCCCGCACCGCCGCGGGCTCGACGCCGAAGGCGCGGGCCAGGGCCGCCGCCGCCAGCGCGTTGGCGATGTTGTGCGGGGCCGGCGGGTCGATGTCGCTGACCTCGGCGAGCTCCTGGGCCTGCTTCTGCCGGTTCTCCACGAAGGCGCGGTCGACGAGGATGCCGTCGACGACGCCGAGCTGCGAGGGGCCCGGCGTGCCCAGGGTGAAGCCGATGGCCCGGCAGCCCTCCTCGACGTCGGCCTCGCGGACCAGGTCCTCGGTGGCCTTCTCGGCCGCGTTGTAGACGCAGGCGACCCGGTTGCCCTCGTAGATCCGGCCCTTGTCCGCGGCGTACGCCTCCATGGAGCCGTGCCAGTCGAGGTGGTCCGGGGCCAGGTTGAGGACGACCGCTGAGTGGGCGCGCAGCGACGGCGCCCAGTGCAGCTGGTAGCTGGAGAGTTCGACGGCGAGCACGTCGTACTCCTCGTCGCCGAGGACGGCGTCCAGGAGGGACACGCCGATGTTCCCGACGGCCGCGGTGCGCAGCCCGGCCGCCTCCAGGATCGAGGCGAGCATCCGCACGGTCGTGGTCTTGCCGTTGGTGCCGGTGACCGCGAGCCAGGGTGCGGGCCGCCTGCCGTCCAGGCCGCGCAGCCGCCAGGCGAGTTCGACGTCGCCCCAGACCGGGACGCCCGCCTCGGCCGCTGCGGCGAACAGCGGCTTGTCGGGCTTCCAGCCAGGGGCGGTGACGATGAGCTCGGTGGACTCGGGCAGGGTCGCGCCGTCGCCGAGGCGCACGGTGATTCCGCCCGCCCGTCGCCCACCGCCGCCCTCGGCCGAGGCGCTGCGCGCCGCTGCCCAGGACTCCAGCTCGGCGGCCTGCGCGCGGGAACGTTCGTCGTCCCCGTCGTTGACCACCGTGACGACGGCCCCGAGGCCGTACAGCGCCCGCGCCACCGGGATTCCGGAGACGCCCAGCCCGGCGACGACGACGCGTGTGCCCTGCCAGTCCACTGTGCTCACTTCCCGGCTGCCCATCCTGCGTAGAAGAGACCGAGGCCGACGATCACGCACATGCCCTGGATGATCCAGAAGCGGACCACCACAAGGACTTCGGACCACCCCTTGAGTTCGAAGTGGTGCTGGAGCGGTGCCATCCGGAAGACCCGCTTGCCGGTCATCTTGAAGGAGCCGACCTGGATGACCACGGAGAGGGTGATCATCACGAAGAGTCCGCCGAGGATCGCCAGCAGGAACTCGGTGCGGGAGCAGATCGCCAGGCCGGACAGGGCGCCGCCGAGGGCCAGCGAGCCGGTGTCCCCCATGAAGATCTTGGCGGGCGAGGTGTTCCACCACAGGAAGCCGAAGCAGGCGCCCATCAACGCGGAGGCGACGACGGCGAGGTCGAGCGGATCTCGCACCTGGAAACAGGCGTTGGGGTTGGTCAGGGTCTCCGCGTTGACGCAGGACTCCTGGAACTGCCACAGGCCGATGAAGGTGTACGCGCCGAAGACCATCACCGACGCGCCGGTGGCCAGACCGTCCAGGCCGTCCGTCAGGTTCACGCCGTTGGACATGGCGAGGATCATGAACAGCGCCCAGACGACGAAGAGCACCGGGCCGATCGACCAGCCGAAGTCCGTGACGAACGACAGCTTGTCGGAGGCCGGGGTGTTGCCGCGGGAGTCGGCGAACTGGAGCGAGAGCACCGCGAAGGCGACGCCGACGATCAGCTGCCCCGCCATCTTCGCCTTGGCCCGCAGGCCCAGCGAACGCTGCTTGACGATCTTGATGTAGTCGTCGAGGAAGCCGACGAGCCCCATGCCGGCCATCAGGAAGAGCACCAGCAGGCCGGAGAACGTCGTCGGCTCGCCGGTGATCACCTTCGCGAGGAAGTACGCGATGATCGTCGCCAGGATGAAGGCGATCCCACCCATGGTGGGTGTGCCCTTCTTGGACCCGTGGGTACGCGGGCCGTCGTCCCGGATGAACTGCCCGTATCCCTTGCGGGCCAGCAGTTTGATCAGCAGCGGGGTTCCGACCAGGGTCAGGAAGAGCCCGATGGCCCCCGCGAACAGGATCTGCCTCATCGGCCGGCGACCTCGCCCTCGGACGCGTTCCCCAGCAGTGCCATGGCGACCTGCTCCAGGCCGACCGACCGGGACGCCTTCACCAGCACGACGTCTCCCGGGCGCAGTTCACTGCGCAGCAGGTCGACCGCAGCCTGTGCGTCGGACACATGCACCGACTCCTCACCCCACGAACCCTCGTTGTATGCGCCCAGTTGCAGCCACGAGGCCTCTCGGCCCCCGACCGCGACGAGCTTGCTGACGTTGAGCCGGACGGCGAGCCGTCCGACCGCGTCGTGCTCGGCGAGCGAGGCGTCGCCCAGCTCGGCCATCGGGCCGAGCACCGCCCACGTGCGACGGCCCTTCCCCATGGCGACCAGCGCACGCAGCGCCGCTCTCATGGATTCGGGGTTCGCGTTGTAGGCGTCATTGACGAACGTCACGCCGTCCGGTCGCTCGGTGACCTCCATGCGCCAACGGGAGAGGGAGCCCGCCTCGGAGAGCCCTTCGGCGATCTCGTCTGCGGACAGGCCCAGCTCATGGGCGACGGCGGCCGCGGCGAGCGCGTTCGACACGTGGTGCTCACCGTACAGGCGCATGGTCACATCACTGCACCCGGTGGGTGTGTGGAGCGCGAAAGCGGGCCTGCCGTCCTCGGTGAGACGTACGTTCTCGCCCCGTACGTCCGCTTCCGGTGCCTCGCCGAAGAGGACCACCCGGGCCTTCGTCCGGGAGTCCATGGCGCGTACCAGCGGGTCGTCGGCGTTGAGCACCGCCACGCCGTCCTCCGGCAGCGACTCGACCATCTCGCCCTTGGCCCGGGCGATCTGCTCCCGGCCGCCGAACTCGCCGATGTGGGCGGTGCCGACGTTGAGGACGAGGCCGACCCGGGGCGGGACGAGGCCGGTGAGGTAGCGGATGTCGCCGATGTACCGGGCACCCATTTCGAGGACGAGGTGCCGGGTGTCCTCGGTGGCGCGCAGCGCGGTGAGCGGCAGTCCGATCTCGTTGTTGAGGTTGCCCGCCGGGTAGACGGTGGGCCCCTTGCGTTCCAGGAGCTGGGCGATGAGGTCCTTGGTGGACGTCTTGCCCGCGGAGCCGGTGAGGGCGACGACGGTGGTGCCGAGGCGGCCGACGACGGCGCGGGCGAGCGCGCCGAGGGCGGCCACGACGTCGTCCACGACGATCGCCGGAACACCGACGGGGCGGGCGGCCAGCACGGCTGCCGCGCCCGCCTCGACGGCGCGCTGCGCGTAGTCGTGGCCGTCGACCCGCTCGCCGGCGAAGGCCGCGAACAGACTGCCTTGCTCCACCTTCCGGGAGTCGATGACGACGGGCCCGCTGACGACTGCTGCCGGATCGGGTATGTCGTGCGACTGCCCGCCGACGATTTCGGCGATCTCGGCGAGGGAAAGGGCGATCACTTGGTCATCCCTGACTGTTGTTCTCGTGGGTGTGGGCGCGGTCGGCGGCGTTCTCGGTGCCGCGGTGTCCCAGGGAGCGCTCGATGGCCGCGCGCAGGACCACGCGGTCGTCGAAGGGGCGTACCACGCCATGGATGTCCTGGCCCTGCTCGTGGCCCTTGCCGGCGACGAGCACGGTGTCACCGGGCTCGGCACGGGCGACCGCGGCGGCGACGGCGGCGGCCCGGTCGGCGTCGACCAGGACGTCGCCCCGCTCGTGGACGGGCACCTCGGCGGCGCCCGCGAGCATGGCGGCGAGGATTCCGAGGGGGTCCTCGGAACGGGGGTTGTCCGAGGTCAGCACGGCGGTGTCGGCGAGCCGGGCGGCGGCGGCGCCCATCGGGCCGCGCTTGGTGGTGTCGCGGTCGCCGCCGCAGCCCAGGACGATGTGCAGCCTGCCCCGGGTGACCTTGCGCAGCGAGCGCAGGACGGACTCGACGGCGTCGGTCTTGTGCGCGTAGTCGACGACGGCGAGGTAGTCCTGTCCGGCGTCTACGCGCTCCAGTCGGCCGGGGACGCCCGGGACGGCGGCGATGCCGTCGGCCGCGGTCTGCGGGTCGAGCCCGGCGACGGCGAGCGTGACGATCGCGGCGAGCGTGTTGGCGACGTTGAACGGGCCGGGCAGCGGGGCCCTGGCGGCGATCCGCTCGTCCTCGGGGCCGACGGCGGTGAAGGTGGAGCCCAGGGGCCCGACCTCGACGTCCTCGGCGCGCCAGTCGGCGTCCGGGTGTCCCTCGGCGGAGAAGGTGACGACCGGCACGGACGCCTCGGCGATCAGCCTGCGGCCGTACGCGTCGTCGAAGTTGACGACGCCCCGCCGGCTGCGCCGGGGGGTGAAGAGCTGTGCCTTGGCCTGGAAGTAGTCCTCCATCCCGGAGTGGAACTCCATGTGCTCCGGGCTGAGGTTGTTGAAGACGGCGACATCGAAGACGCAGCCGTCGACCCGGCCGAGCACCAGCGCGTGGCTGGAGACCTCCATGGTCACCGCGTCGACACCGCGTTCGCGCATCACGGCGAACAGGGCCTGGAGGTCGGTGGCCTCGGGCGTGGTGCGCTCGGACTTGATGCGCTCGTCGCCGATCCGCGTCTCCACCGTGCCGATCAGGCCGGTGGCGCGCCCGGCGCCGCGGAAGCCGCCCTCGACGAGGTAGGCGGTGGTGGTCTTGCCGGAGGTTCCGGTGATGCCGATCTGCAGGAGATCGGCGCCGGGCCGTCCGTAGATCTCGGCGGCGAGTTCGCCCATCCGGCCGCGCGGGTCCTCGGTGACCAGGACCGGCAGTCCGGTGGCGGCTGCCCGCTCGGCGCCGGCCGGGTCGGTGAGGACCGCCGCCGCGCCGAGCCCGGCCGCCTGGGCGGCGAAGTCGGCGCCGTGGAAGCGGGCGCCCGGCAGGGCCGCGTAGACGTCCCCGGGGCGGACCGCGCGGGAGTCGTGGGTGATGCCGGTGACGTCGCCGGTTCCCGGCGGTTCGGCTCCCAGCCGGGCCGCCAGCTCGCCGAGGGGCGTCGGGCCGAGCCGATCCGGGCGGGGCGCTCCCGGGTAGTTCACAGGCGCGTCCTTCTGGGTGGTTTGGAACTGATCAGCGTGGGGCACGGCGGTGAGCGTACCGGGCTCACCGGGCCTCTCGCGAAGTGAGGGCCCGGCGTTCCGGTGGTTCTCGTTCCGGTTCCCGGGATCGGGGGTGATGGTTGTCACTGGTCGGTTCCCCGTGTTCACTCGCCGGGATCGAAGGAGACCGGCAGCCGGGCCGGCGGGCTGCCGGACGGCGGGGTCTGGAGGGTCTTCAGCGCGAACTCCATGACCTGCTTGTAGATCGGCCCGCAGATCTGGCCGCCGAAATAGCTGCCCCGGGTGGGGTTCTGGATCGCGCAGTAGACGGTGATCTGCGGGTCGTCGGCCGGTGCGAAGCCCGCGAAGGAGGCGGTGTAGCCGTGGTAGCCGCCGCGCACCGGGTCGACCCGGTTGGCCGTACCCGTCTTGCCCGCCACCCGGTAGCCGGGGATCTTGGCCTTGGTCCCGGTGCCCTCCTCGTCGCCGACCACCGATTCCAGCATGGCGGCGAGCGTCTTGGCGGTCTTCTCGCTGACCACCCGGGCCTTCTCGGGCGCGGGCGCGGGTTCGTAGTGCCCGTCGGGGCCCTTGGTGCCGCGCACCAGTGTGGGCGTGATGCGGACGCCGCCGTTGGCGATCGTCGAGTAGATCGAGGCGGCCTGCATGGCGTTGAGCGAGAGGCCCTGGCCGAACGGGATCGTGTACTGCTGCGAGGTCGACCAGTCCCCGGGCTTGGCGAGAATGCCGGGGGTCTCGCCCGGGTAGCCGAGGCCGGTCGGCGAGCCGATGCCGAATTTACGCAGGTAGGAGTAGAGGACCTTATTGGCCTCGGGCTGGGTCTTGCCCAGTTCGCCGGTGGCCAGAATGGTGCCGATGTTGCTCGACTTGGCGAGTACGCCGTTGAGCGTCAGGTGCCATTCGGGGTGGTCGATGTCGTCCTTGAAGAGCCGGTCGCCGCGGTGCAGCCGGTTGGGGACGGTGACGTGGGTGCCGGGGGTGGCGGCCCCCTCCTCCAGCACGGCGGCCATGGACATGACCTTGCTGGTGGAGCCGGGCTCGTACACGTCCTGGAGTGCGGCGTTGCCCAGCGACGCCGGATCGGCCTTCGAGAGGTCGTTGGGGTCGAAGCCGGGCGCGTTGGCCATGGCCAGGACCTCGCCGGTCCTGGTGTTCTGCACGATGACGTAGCCGCGGTCCGCCTTGGACTTCTTCACCTGGGCGGCGATGGCCTGCTGGGCGGCCCACTGGATGTCGCGGTCGATGGTCAGCTCGATGTCGGAACCGGGGACGGCCGGAACCTCCTTGGTGTCCGCGGTGGGCACCCGTCGACCGCCGGACTGGGCGTACTTGATCGTGCCGTCCTCGCCCGCGAGCTCCTTGTCCAGCTGCGATTCGAGTCCGCCGGCGCCCTTGCCCTCGGCGTTGACGTAGCCGAGTATCCCGGCGGCGAGTCCGCCGTTGGGGTAGACCCGCTTGGTGGTCGCCTCCTGGAAGATCCCCGCCAGCACGTTGGCCCCGGGGCCGCCGGCCGCCCTGTCCTTCGCGGCCTTCTCCGCGAAGACGGACTTGAGGTCCCTGATCTGGTTCCAGACCTGCGGGGTCTGTCGGCGGGCCAGGACGGCGTAGCGGCCCTTTCCGGACAACTTCTTGGTCAGTTCGGCGGCATCGGTGCCGAGGATCGGGGCGAGCAGTGCCGCCGCCTGCTGGGGTGCGTCGGGCGCCTTGCTGAAGTCGGGCGTGAACATGAACGGGTCGGCGGTGATGTCGTACGCGTCGACGCTGGTGGCCAGCGCGACGCCGCTGCGGTCGGTGATCTGGCCGCGCTCGGCCGAGACGGTGTAGCTGAGGTAGCGGTTCACCTTGGCCTTGGCCGCGTACGCGTTGGCGTCGACGGCCTGGACCTGGAGCAGCCGGACGACGAACACCAGCATGACGAGCGTCAGGGTGAGGCTGACGAGGCGGAGGCGCGGGCGCGGACTGCCGAGCCGCAGCGGGCGCGCGGAACGGTTGCGGGGCGCCCGGGGGCGCGGAGCCGGGGACGAGGGGCGGCGGGCGGCGGGCCGGGGGCGCCCCTGGCCTCCGGCGGCGCCGCGTGGGCGCGCGGGGCCGGGGACTCGGCGGCGCGGTGGTTCCTTGGGCGGCACTGCGTCACCTGCCAGGGCTCGTCGGGGACTGGTCTGCCGGAGCATGCGCCCCGGCGGGCGGATTCGCGGAGGCGCCGGGCTTCGCGGAGGCGGGCGGCGGGCCCGCCGGTGCCGACGGCGAGGCCGGACCGGCGGTGGGGGCCGGGGTTCCGGCGGAGGGCGTGTTCGCGGGGGCGGCGGGCGCCCTCGGCGGCGCGGGGGTCGGCTCGGCGCTCGCCTCGTCGGGCACGCCGCGCACCTTCCCGTCCGGGCCGAGGAAGGCCGGGCTGCCACCGGGCACCATGCCCAGTTCGCGGGCCCGTCGCTCCAGCGCGTCCGGCTTCGAGAAGCCGTCGACGTCGTGCTGGAGCGCCTGCTGCTCGTCGGTGAGCTCGGTGGTCCGCTTCTTCAGCTCACTGAGCCGGAACGATCCTTCGCTCAGCGCCGAGTTGAGCAGCAGCAGCGTGATGAGGCCGCCGCCGAGGAGCAGGACGACCAGCAGGACGAAGGGGGTGCGGGCCGCGGTGCTGGGCCCGGACGGCATCAGCCGGGTGAGTCGCGCGGCCCGGCCCTTCAGTTGCCGGGCCTGCCTGCTCACCGCGCCGCCCCGATCGGCGACGGTGTCCGCACCCCCGGGCGCCGGGCGCTCATCGCTCGTCCTCGCGGATCCGCTGGGCGCCGCGCAGCCGGGCGGGAGCGGCACGCCGGTTCTCCGCGACCTCTTCCTCGGTGGGCAGCTCCGCACCACGGGTCAGCAGCTTCAGCCGGGGCTGATAGCGCTCGGGCACGACCGGCAGACCGGGCGGTGCCGTGGTGGCGGCGCCCGCCGCGAAGACCTGCTTGACCAGCCGGTCCTCCAGCGAGTGGTACGAGAGGACGGCGATCCGGCCGCCGACCGCGAGGCTCCGCACCGCGGCCGGAATGGCACGTTCGAGGACGGAGAGCTCTCCGTTGACCTCGATGCGCAGCGCCTGGAAGGTGCGCTTGGCCGGGTTGCCCCCGGTGCGCTTGGCGGCCTGCGGCAGCGCGTCACGGATCAGTTCGACGAGCCGGGCGCTGTTGCTGAACGGCTCCTTCTCGCGCTCGCGGACGATCGCCGAGACGATCCGCTTCGCCTGCTTCTCCTCGCCGTAGGCGCGCAGGATCCTGACCAGTTCGCCCGGCGGGTAGGTGTTGAGTACCTCGGCGGCGCCGATGCCGGTCGTCTGGTCCATGCGCATGTCGAGCGGGGCGTCCTGGGCGTACGCGAATCCGCGGTCGGCCTCGTCCAGTTGCATGGAGGAGACACCGAGGTCGAACAGGACGCCCTGGACCCGGGGCACGCCGAGCCGGTCGAGCACCTCGGGAAGTTCGTCGTAGACCGCGTGCACCAGGGTGGCCCGGTCGCCGTACGGGGCGAGCCGCTCGCCGGAGAGCCGCAGCGCCTCCTTGTCCCGGTCCAGGGCGATCAGCCGCACGGAGGGGAAGGCGGCGAGCAGCGCCTCGCTGTGTCCGCCGAGGCCGAGGGTGCAGTCGACGACCACGGGTTGCGGCGGCCCCGGCGCCTCCAGAGCCGGGGCCAACAGGTCCAGGCACCGCTGGAGCATCACCGGGACGTGTCGGGTCTGGCTCATGCGCCCTCTCAGGCTCAGCGCCCGTGCGGCGGACGTACGGCCTGGTCCCCGCCCGCTCAGAAGGGGAGGTCGGCCGGCACCGGGGAAGGGGCGTCGGCCGACCGGCGAGCGGGAGAGGGCCGGACCGTACGTACCCGGCGCACGGGGGAAATCTACGGAATGTGCAGGGTGTCGTAACTTCCCGTCACTTTAGTCCACCCTGCCACTCGATCGATTCCCGATCAATCAGCCGGACAGCGCGTCGCCTCGCCCCGGGCTCACCCGGTCGAGCGAACCGCGACAAGACTTGTGGGTTACCTCACAACAAGCGTCATTGACGTTCTTTGTTCCCTTCCACAACACGACGCGGCGGACCCCGGGAGATACCGTCATAGCCATGTCGACTTCCGCGCACTCTCCCGCCGGGCCCGTGACCCCCGCCGCCGACCAGGCCGGCACCGGAGCCACGGTCACCGACCGCCTCGTCGCAGCGAACGTCCGTTACGCCGCCGGTTTCGAGGACCCCGGCATGGACGCCAAGCCGGTGCTGCGCGTCGCCGTGGTGGCCTGCATGGACGCCCGGCTCGACCTGCACGACGCGCTCGGACTGTCGCTGGGTGACTGTCACACCATCCGCAACGCGGGCGGCGTGGTCACCGACGACGTCATCCGTTCGCTGACGATCAGCCAGCGGGCTCTCGGCACCCGCAGCGTCATACTGATCCACCACACGAACTGCGGCCTGGAATCGATCACCGAGGAATTCCGCCAGGAGCTGGAGGTGGAGGTCGGCCAGCGTCCGGTCTGGGCCGTCGAGGCGTACAAGGACGCCGCCCAGGACGTGCGGCAGTCGATGCAGCGCGTGCGCACCTCCCCGTTCCTGCTGCACACGGACGACGTCCGCGGTTTCGTCTTCGACGTGACCACGGGGCTGCTGCGCGAGATCCTGCCCGCCGCCTGATCGCCCCAACGCCCTCCCGAAGTCCGATAACCTGCCGAACCCGACATACCGCCCCCACTTGTCCACAGGCGAGTGACACGAAGCGGTAACGGCAACAAGAATGCGCGTGTGGCCTCCCGCCGGACGTGTCCGGCGAGTTGCCCACGTTTCGGGGTGGGCCGGGTCGCTGCGCGCATCGGCCCGTGAATGCGGTGATCCCCTTGCTCCTGGTGAGCGCGGGACAGGGCCGAGGAGGGCCGGGTGACGACCTATGACGACCGAGCGAGCCTCACAGATCTGACCACGACGGCGGAGCGGGTGCGCAGGTCGGTGGAGAGCGTGATCGAGGGCAAGCCCGAGGTCGTGCGGCTTTCGCTGACCGTGCTGCTGGCGGAGGGGCACCTCCTCATCGAGGACGTCCCGGGGGTCGGCAAGACGATGCTGGCCAAGGCGCTGGCACGGTCCGTCGACTGCTCGGTGCGGCGCATCCAGTTCACGCCGGACCTGCTGCCCTCCGACATCACCGGTGTCTCGATCTTCGACCAGCAGCGGCGCGACTTCGAGTTCAAGCCGGGCGCGATCTTCGCCCAGATCGTGATCGGCGACGAGATCAACCGCGCCTCGCCGAAGACGCAGTCGGCGCTGCTGGAGTCGATGGAGGAGCGCCAGGTCACCGTCGACGGGCACACCTACGAGCTGCCCGACCCGTTCATGGTGGTGGCCACGCAGAACCCGGTGGAGATGGAGGGCACCTATCCGCTGCCCGAGGCCCAGCGCGACCGGTTCATGGCGCGGGTGTCGATCGGCTACCCGAGCGCGGAGGCCGAACTGCAGATGCTCGACGTGCACGGCGGGATCTCGCCGCTCGACGATCTGGAGCCGGTCGCGCACGCCCACGAGATCGTGAAACTGATCGACACGGTGCGCACGGTCCACGTGGCCGAGCCCGTGCGCCGGTACGCGGTGGAGCTCGTCGGGGCCACCCGCAGCCATCCCGACCTCAGGCTCGGCGCCTCACCGCGGGCGACCCTGCACCTGTTGCGCGCGGCCCGGGCGTCGGCGGCGCTGAGCGGCCGGGACTACTGCCTGCCGGACGACGTGCAGGCCCTCGCGGTCGCGGTGCTCGCGCACCGGCTGTTGCCGACGGCGCAGGCCCAGCTGAACCGTCGCACCGCCGAGCAGGTCGTGCTGGAGATCCTCCGGCAGACCCCGGTTCCCGCGGCCGACGGCGGCACCCGGATG
The DNA here is from genome assembly GCF_042266885.1 of Streptomyces sp. NPDC056061. Classification (NCBI taxonomy): domain Bacteria; kingdom Bacillati; phylum Actinomycetota; class Actinomycetes; order Kitasatosporales; family Streptomycetaceae; genus Streptomyces; species Streptomyces sp. NPDC056061. The sequence continues at coordinate 247,240 of NZ_JBHJWQ010000007.1, forward strand.
CCCCGGAGCCGACCGGCCGCGGCGGCGTACGACCGGCAGCGGTCCGGCATGCGGCGGGTGTGATGGCCTCCGGGGAACGTACCCCGACGGACGACGGCGACGGGGGCGGCCTGCGGGCCGCGCTGAGCGGGCTGACCACGCGCGGGCGTTCCTTCCTCGCGGCCGGCATCGCCGCAGGCGTCTGCGCGTACGTGCTGGGCCAGGCGGATCTGCTCCGGGTCGGGCTGCTGCTCGCCGCGCTGCCGCTGGTCTGCGCGGTGGCGCTGGTCCGTGCGCGCCACCGGGTCGCGGGCACGCGGTGGCTCTCGCCGTCCCGGGTTCCGGCGGGGACGGAGGCACGCGTGCATCTGCGGGTCGAGAACGTGTCGCGGCCGCCGACCGGGCTGCTGATGCTCCAGGACAAGGTGCCGTACGTGCTCGGGCCGAGACCGCGGTTCGTACTGGACCGGGTGGAGGCGGGCGGCCGTCGCGAGGTGTCCTACCGGGTGCGCTCGGATCTGCGCGGGCGTTATCCGCTGGGTCCGTTGCAGCTGCGGCTGAGCGATCCGTTCGGCATGTGCGAGCTGATCCGCTCCTTCGGCGCGTACGACACGCTCGTGGTCGTTCCGCGGACCGAGCCGCTGTCACCGGTGCGGCTGTCGGGCGAGGCCCCGGGGTACGGCGAGGGGCAGCAGCGATCGACCGCGCTGGCCGGGGACGACGACGTGATTCCGCGCGGCTACCGGCACGGCGACGACCTGCGACGGGTCCACTGGCGCTCGACCGCACGCCACGGCGAGCTGATGGTGCGCCGCGAGGAACAGCCGCAGCGGCCCCGATGCACGGTGCTGCTGGACACCCGCCGGGCCGCCTACCAGGGGGCCGGCCCGGACTCCGCGTTCGAGTGGGCGGTGTCGGGAGCGGCGTCCGCCCTGGTGCACATGCTGGAGCGGGGCTTCGCGGTCCGGCTGCTGACGGACGACGGGAACGCCGTTCCGGGTGAGGCCGCGGGCGGCTTCGCCGGATCGACGCAGGAGTCCGCCGACTCCTCGGGCCTGATGATGGACGCCCTGGCGGTGATCGACCACTCCGACGGGGACGGTCTGTCGCGGGCGTACGACGTGCTGCGCGGCGACGACGGGCTGCTGATCGCGTTCTTCGGCGATCTGGACGAGGAACAGGCGGCGTTGGCCGCCCGGATGCGGCGGCGCGGCAGGGGCGCCGTCGCGTTCGTGCTGGACGGCACGGCCTGGGGGCCGCCGGACGATGTGCCGCCCGCGGGTGCGCGGGAGGCGTTCGAGCGACGCCTGCGGCTGCTGCGCGCATCGGGGTGGACGGCGGTGGCGGTGGAACCCGGATCCGGCCTCGCCCCCTACTGGCGGCAGGCGGGACGGGGCGCGGCGGTGGACGGGCCCGCCGCGGTCGGCGGGACGACGGGGTTCTCCGGGGGACGGTCATGAGCGGTCGTGGTCGGCTGACACTGTGCGCCTGCGCCGCGACACTGCTGGCGGCGTGCTCGATGCTGCCGCTGGTCGAGCCGGCGGTGTGGATCCTGTCGGCCGCGATTCTGCTGACGGTGCAGAGCGGGGCGACGGCGCTGGTCCGCCGCGCACCCGTGCCCCGGGCGCTGGTCGTCGCCGCGCAGGCGCTGGTCATGCTGCTCCTGCTGACCCTGGTCTTCGCCAGGCACCAGGCGGTGGCCGGGATCCTGCCGGGCCCGGAGGCGGTGCAGCGGCTCGCGCACCTGCTGGTGTCGGGGGCCGAGGACGTCGGGAGGTACGCCACTCCGGCACCCGCGACGGACGGCATCCGGCTGATACTGATCGGTGGTGTGCTGCTGGTCGGCCTGATCGTGGACACGCTCGCCGTGACCTTCCGCAGCGCGGCACCGGCCGGTCTGCCGCTCCTCGCGTTGTTCTCGGTCGCGGCGGGGCTGTCCGAGGGCGGAGCGGACTGGCTCTGGTTCCTGCTCGCGGCCGGTGGCTATCTGCTGCTCCTGCTGGCGGAGGGCCGGGACCGGCTCTCCCGGTGGGGGCGGGTCTTCAGCGGTGCCACGGGCGGACAGCGGGGCGGCGCGGTGCTCTCCGGCGGCCGTCCGACGGCACCGGGGCGCTCCGGGCGGCGGATCGGCGCGCTGGTGCTGGGCATCTCGCTGGCCGTACCGGCGGCGCTGCCGGCGCTCGGCGGCGGTCTGCTGGCGGGTACGGGCAGTGGCGGTGGCAGGGGGAACGGCGGCACCATCTCCGCGGTGAACCCCCTGGTGTCGCTCCAGGACAACCTGAACCAGCCGGAGAACCGGCAGGTGCTGTCCTATCGCACCGACTCCCGCGATACGCAGGGCTTCTACCTGCGGATCCTCGCCCTGGACCAGTTCGACGGAAACGAGTGGCGGCCCGCCACCCGTCGCCTCCAGGACGTGCCGAAACGACTCCCGGTCCCGGAAGGCCTCGGTCCGGACGTCCTGGCCACCGAGGTCAGGACGAACATCTCCGCGTCCGACTCCTACCGGCAGACCTACCTGCCGCTCCCGTACCCCGCGACCGAGGTGGAGGTCGACGGGTCCTGGCGGTACGAGCCGACCGGGCGCACCCTCGTCGGCGACGACGGGGAGACGACCCGGGGCGCGCAGTACCGGGTCGCCAGCCTGGTGCTCCAGCCGACCGCCGGTCAGCTCGCGGCGGCGGGAACCCCGCCGCCCTCGCTGCTGCGCGAGTACACCCGGGTTCCGCACTCCCTGCCGAAGGTGGTCGCCGAAACGGCGGCGCAGGTGACGGAGGGAGCCGGGAACGCCTACGAGCAGGCGGTGAAGCTCCAGGACTTCTTCGCCGTCGACGGCGGTTTCACCTACAACACCTCGGTCAACTCGGGCACCGGGAGCGCGGCGATCGGCCGGTTCCTCCAGGACAGGCAGGGCTTCTGCGTCCACTTCTCGTTCACGATGGCCGCGATGGCCCGGACGCTGGGCATCCCGGCACGGGTCGCGGTCGGCTTCACCCCGGGGACCGGGCAGCCGGACGGTTCGGTGTCGGTGGGGCTGCGGGACGCACACGCGTGGCCGGAGCTGTACTTCGAGGGCGTCGGGTGGACGCGCTTCGAGCCGACGCCGACACGCGGCTCCGTGCCGTCCTACGCCCGGCCGGACACCCCCCAGGACGGTACCTCCGAGGTCACCGTGCCCGAGCAGGTGCCCCCGACCGTGCCGAGCGCCGCGCCCTCCGCCGCGGACGACTGCCCGGTCCAGATGCGCAAGCAGGGCGAGTGCGGTGCCTCGGCGGCCCCGGCGGTGTCGGCCCCGACGGATTCCAAGACGTCCGCGGGTGCCGTCCTGGGGCTCGTCGTGATCGCCCTGGTGGTCCTCGCACTGCCGCTGCTGCCCGCGTTCTGGCGGCTGCGGCAGCGCAGTCGGCGTCTGCGCGTCGCGGCCGGGCGCACGTCGGCGGACGTGGCGGCGAGGACGTTGGCGGCCTGGCAGGAGGTCACCGACACCGCCTGGGATCACGGGATCGAACCGGACGACTCGCTGACGCCGCGCGGGACGGCCGAGCGAGTGGTGCGGCACGGACGGCTCGGCCCCGATGCGGCCGAGGCGGTGCACTGCTTGGCGGGGGCGGTGGAGCAGGTGCTCTACGCTCCGGAGCCCCGCCCGGGTTCCGGGCTCGCCGAGGACGTCGAAACGGTACGGGCGGGCTTGCGGGCATCAGCCGGTCGGGGTGCCCGGATCCGCGCGGCCCTGGCACCGCGCTCGGCCGTTCGGGTGATCTGGACGATGTCGGATCGCTGGTCGGCGTCGACCGGTGTATGGGCGGCCCGGTGGGGCCGGATTCGTCGGGCGGGTCGGCTGCGCCGGCCGTCCCGCGGGCGGGGATGACGGGCTGGAACCTCTTCCGGTGCCGCGGCGGAGTGCCGTGGCGGTCGCGGCACCGGGGCGGCGGGCGGGTCCGGTCGACCCGCACCGCCCGAGCCCTCGGCAGCGACAGCGGCAGCGGCAGCGTGACGGCAACGGCCCGAGCAGTACCGGCGCCGGGCCGCCGTCGCCGTCATCCGGCCGTCACGGGTACGGGAAACGGCGGCTTCCCCTCGCCCGCCCCCTCTTCGCGCCCTTCGGCGGATCGATGGGGCCCCACAACTGCCCGGACATATGTGAACAGGGGCGGGGGCGCCGGCGTAGGCGCCCCCCCCCGGGTCAACCAGACCCGGGGGCACGACCCCGCCCCGCGGCGCGCCCCCGCCCCCCACGCAGAGGTCCCGGCGACAAC
>NZ_JBHJWQ010000007.1:251484-298627 GCF_042266885.1 Streptomyces sp. NPDC056061
CCGCCCGCCCTGCGGTGGCGGGCCGCCCCCCCCCCCCGCCCCCCAAACGTGTCGCCGGGGCGGGCCGCCCCCCCCCCCCCCCCGCCCCTGTTCACACGTGTCCGGGCTCTATCGCCCCTGCTCGTCGCGGCGACGCTGCCATCGCTGCTCGATCCGGTTCATCACCGATCGGCGCTGCCTGGGCCGACGGCCGGCACCGCTGCCTCCGGCTGCCTGCTGCTCCCCCGGTTTGGGCGCCTTGCGCCAACCGGTGACCGCGAGGACCGCGCAGCCCAGCATGACAAGAAATCCCACCACGCCGATCCAGATCTGCTGAGCGACCATTCCGGCCATGAGGAGCGCGATACCCACAAGGAAGCCTGCGACCGCCTGGTAGACCCGTCGTCGGGTATACGTACGCAGCCCGCTTCCCTCGAGCGCTGTCGCGAACTTGGGATCTTCGGCGTACAGCGCTCGCTCCATCTGCTCGAGCATTCGCTGCTCGTGCTCCGAGAGCGGCACGGAGTCCTCCTCGTCGTCGGCCGCGGGGGGCGGCCGGTCTGCGGCCCTTCCAGGATAGGCAGGGAATCGCCCCCATGAAACCCGCCCTCATTGCCACACAGCCAGTCCGGGCCGCCACGATGGATCAGCTATTGAGGCCTTGATTCCCCAACCTCCGATCCGTCATGCCGGATGCTGTCCCCCGATCATACGGGGCGGGGACCCCGATCGGGGGTCTCGGGGCGTACTCCGTCTGCGGCTGCGTACCTGATCAACCGCACTGCGGCCGGTCCGGCACCGGTCCGGCCGTGTCGCCGACGTCCCTCGGCCCCGGCCCCCGCTCAGACCCGCTTCGTGCCCAGGACGTGCAGCTGTGTCGCCACCGAGTGGAACGCGGGCAGCTCGGCCGCCGCCGCCTCCAGCTTGAGCAGGGCCTCCATGGCGCCGGGCTCGGTGTCCACCAGGACGCCGGGCACCAGGTCGGCGAAGACCCGGACGCCGTGCACGGCGCCGACCTCGACGTTCGCCGCGGAGACCAGTTCGGTGAGCTGGTCCGCGGTGTAGCGCCGGGGCACGGGGTCCCCCTCGCCCCAGCGGCCCGCCGGGTCGTCGAGAGCCTGCCTCGCCTCGGTGAAGTGACCGGCGAGGGCCCGGGCCAGGACGGCACCGCCGAGCCCGGCCGCGAGCAGGCTGAGCGCACCGGAGGGGCGGAGTGCCTCGACGGCGTTGCGCACGCCCTCGGCCGGCTCGTCCACGTACTCCAGGACTCCGTGGCACAGGACCGCGTCGTAGCCGCCGCGCTCGACCACCTCGAACAGGCCGTGGATGTCGCCCTGCACCCCCCGGACACGGTCGGCGACCCCGGCCTCGGCGGCACGGCGCTCCAGCGCGAAGAGCGCGTTGGGGCTGGGGTCGACGACCGTGACGCGGTGGCCGAGACGGGCGACCGGCACCGCGAAGTTTCCGGTGCCGCCGCCGGTGTCCAGCACGTCCAGGACGTCCCTGCCGGTCGCCTCGACCCTGTCGTCGAGGGCACCCTTCAGGACCTCCCAGACCACGGCGGTACGGAGGGACGCGCGGGGGCGCAGCTGGTCCGACACGACAGTTGACTCCTCGGCACGGTGCCGCCGGTGACGGCGGAGCGTGAACAGTGCAGGTGGTACAGGTGCTTCCCACCCTATTGCCTCGCACCGCCGTCGCCGTCATCCCACCTCGGGCCGGTCCCTCCGGGGCTGCGGGAGGACCGGTTGGAGCACCAGCATCCGCTCGACCAGACGCAGGAACATCGCGGCGTCGCGCAGCAGGTCGTCGGCGTCCCGGGTACCGGCCGCGCCCGGTATTCCGGCTTCCGCGCGGGCTCTGCGAGCGGCGCCGGAAGCGAACAGGGCACTCCATTCGGTCAGCTCGGGCGCGATTTCGGGGAGCACCTCCCAGGCACTGCGGATCCGCTCACGGCGGCGCCCCGGGATCTCGGGGCGGGCCCGCGCGGCGAGCACCGCGGCGGCGGTGCGCAGTGCGGCGAGGTGGGCGGTGGCATAGCGCTCGTTCGGCACGTCGAGGCCGGCGGCCTCGTCGAGACCGGCGCGGGCCAGGGCGAGCAGGTCGAGGGCGGCCCGGGGCGCCGCGGTGCGGCGCGGAACGGGGTGGACATCGTGGGCCGGACCGGTCAGCGAGGGGGCAGGGCCGTCTGCGCGGCGCCGCGGTGCGGCTGCTGCGGACGAATGGGCCATGACGAAACCTCCTGTCTCGTGTGGCGACTCCGTTGCCGTACGTGTCCATCGTGGCGGCCCCCACTGACAATCGCCTCGATCGCACCTTCGACCTGCACCTTTGCCTCGATCCCGGGTTCGGGTTAATCTTTTTGAACTGACCGGTCAGTTCAAAACGAGGGGGAGTCTGTGGACAGCCCGCACGGGGCAGCCGTCGCAGCCCGGGGCTTCGGCCTGAAGGGGCCTCGCGGCTGGGCCTTCCGGGGCGTGGACATCGAGGCCGCGCCCGGATCTCTGGTGGCGATCGAGGGCCCGTCCGGCTCCGGTCGCACCTGCCTGCTGCTCGCGCTCACCGGCCGGATGCGCGCCACCGAGGGCCGCGCGGCGGTCGGCGGACTGCGCCTGCCGCGCAAGATGGCCGCCGTCCGCCGCCTCAGCGCGCTGGGCCAGGTGGCCGGGGTCAACGAGCTGGACCCGGCCTTCACCGTCGCCGAGCACCTGCGCGAGCGCGCCCTGTTGCAGCGCCGCTTCGACGGATCGTTCCGCGCCCTGCTCCGCCCGCGCGCCGAGCGCCTCGCCGCCGCCCGGGCACGGATCGACGCAGCGCTGGACGCCGCCGGTCTCGACACCGCCGCCCTGCCCAAGGGCGAACGGACCTCCGTGCGGGACCTCGAACGGCTGGAGGCGCTGCGGCTGTCCCTCGCCCTCGCGCTGATCGGCCGGCCCCGGCTGCTCGCGGTGGACGACACCGACCTCAAGCTCTCCGACACCGAGCGCACCCAGGCCTGGGAGCTGCTGCGCTCGCTCGCCGACGGCGGCATCACGGTGCTCGCCGTGTGCAGCCAGGCGCCCGAGGGCGCCGTCATCGTACGTACCGGGACCACGGTCGCGCCGACGGACGCGCGGACCACCGCGGCCGGGCGGACCACGACCGAGGAAGGACCGGCCGATGCGTCTGCCGAAACTGGCCGCGCTTGAGCTGAAGCGTTTCGGCAGGGGGAAGCTGCCGGTCGCCGCGCTGATCGCGCTCCTGCTGCTGCCCCTGCTCTACGGCGCCCTGTACCTGTGCTCCTTCTGGGACCCGTACGGACGCCTCGACAAGATCCCGGTCGCCCTGGTCAACGACGACAGGGGCGCCACCGTCGACGGCAAGCGGATCAGCGCCGGCGACGAGATCACCGGCAAGCTCCTCGACTCCAAGACCTTCGAGTGGCACGAGGTCGATTCCGCCGAGGCGCACCGGGGCGTGGAGAACGGCACGTACTACCTCTCCCTCACCATGCCGTCGGACTTCAGCAAGCAAATCGCTTCCAGCTCGGGCGACTCCCCCGAGACCGGCGCGCTCCAGGTGCGGACCAACGACGCCAACAACTACATCGTCGGGCAGATCTCCCGGTCGGTGTTCTCCGAGGTGCGCACGGCCGCGTCGACCAACGCGTCGCGCGGGTTCTTCGACCGGATCTTCATCAACTTCTCCGACCTGCACGACGCGACGGCGAAGGCGGCCAAGGGCGCCGACGACCTCAAGGGCGGCATCGGCAAGGCGAAGAAGGGGTCGAAGGACCTCGCCGACGGGCTGAAGAACGCCAAGAACGGCAGCAGCAACCTCGCCGACGGGATCGTCAGGCTGAACAAGGGCGCGGGCGACCTCGAATCCGGCTCCCGGCAGGTCGCGGACGGCACCCAGGCGCTTGCCGACAAGGTCAACGGGGTGGCGACCGACCTGCGTCCGTTCCTCAAGGACAACGGCAAGTCGATCGGCGACACCGCCCGGCTGGTCTCCGGCAACGCGCAGACCGTGCGGGACAACCTCGACCGGCTGGTGAAGACGGCGCCCACCGCGGCCACCGCCGCCCGCACCGCCTCCGACGACCTCGCCGAGGTCTACCGCACCACGTGCACCGAGCAGTCGCCCGCGGACCCCACCACCTGCCCGCCGCTCGCCCGCGCGAAGACCGCGGCGGCCGATGTCGCGAAGGTCGCCGACGACGTGAACGTGCTGGTCACGAACCAGCACGGCGTCCTGAAGAAGCTGCGCACCCAGCTCACGACGCTGCAGCAGCAGGCCGACGACCTTGCCGACAGCGCCCCGCAGCTCGACAAGGACCTGAAGTCCGCCGTGGCCAAGGTCAACGCGCTCAACACCGGTGCCCACAAGGTCGCCAAGGGCGCGAACGAACTGCACGCCGGCCTGACCACGGCCAGGACCGGCTCCGCCGACCTGAACACGGGCGTCAGCAACCTCAGGAAGGGCGCCGTCAACCTGGACAGCGGCCTGATCCGGCTCGGCGACGGCTCCACGACCCTCGCCCAGGGACTCAACGACGGCGTCGGCAAGATCCCCGACTACGACGAGAAGGACCGCGACGCGCGCACCGAGGTCATGGCGGACCCCGTGCGGCTCGCCTCCTCGTCGCTGCACGCCGCCCCCAATTACGGCACCGGCTTCGCCCCCTACTTCATCCCGCTCTCCCTCTGGGTCGGCGCGATGGTGGCGTACATGCTGATCCAGCCGCTCAACCGACGGGCGCTCGCCGTCGGGGCCTCCGCCCTGCGGATCGCCTTCGCGGGCTGGCTTCCGGTGGCAGCGATCGGGCTGCTCCAGGTGGGTGCCCTGATGGCCGTACTGCACTGGGGACTCGGGCTGGAGATGGCCAGGACGGCCGGGACGCTCGGCTTCCTCGCGCTGGTGACCTGCTGCTTCGCCGCGATCGTGCAGTGGCTCAACGCCCGGTTCGGCGCCGCGGGCCGCATCCTCGTGCTGGCCGTGCTGATGCTCCAGCTGACCTCGGCCGGGGGCACCTACCCGGTCCAGACCAGCCCCGGATTCTTCAACGCGATCCACCCGTACCTGCCGATGAGCTACATCGTCGACGGCCTGCGCCGACTGATCACCGGCGGCGACCTCGGCCCGGTCTGGCAGGGCTCCGCGGTACTGCTGGCCTTCACGGCGGGCTCGCTCGCCCTGACCGCCGTCGCCGCACGCCGCAAGCAGGTGTGGACCCTGAACCGGCTGCACCCGGATCTGAGCCTGTGAGCACGGTGGAACCTGTGAGAATCAGCGGCATGGAAAGCAGTAGCGGCACGCGCCGCCAGGCCACCCGGCAGAAGCTCTACGAAGCAGCCGTGACCCTCATCGCCGAGAAGGGCTTCTCGGCGACGACGGTGGACGAGATCGCCGAGCGCGCCGGGGTCGCCAAGGGCACGGTCTACTACAACTTCAAGAGCAAGACCGAACTCTTCGAGGAACTCCTGCGGCACGGCGTCGGGCTGCTCACGGAGTCACTGCGCTCCGCGGCCGAGGGGACCGGGGAACACGGCGGCACCAAGGTCGAGGCCCTGGACGCGATGATCAGGGCGGGTCTGGTCTTCATCGACCGCTACCCGGCCTTCACCCAGCTGTACGTCGCGGAGCTGTGGCGCACCAACCGGGCCTGGCAGTCGACCCTGCTGGTGGTGCGTCAGGAGGCCGTCACGGTGGTCGAGGACGTGCTGCACGAGGGCGTGGAGTGCGGCGAGCTCAGCGAGGAGATCGACACCCAGCTGACGGCCGCCGCCCTGGTCGGCATGGTGCTGGTGGCGGCCCTGGACTGGCAGGCGTTCCAGCCGGAACGGTCGATCGACGACGTGCACTCCGCGCTGTCGCTGCTGCTGCACGGGCGGGTCGGCGGGCGCTGAGCCGCCCGTGCGGCAAAAAGCCGGACGCCGGTCCGGCAGGGCTCGGTCCCCCGAGCCCGCGCCGTACCGGCGTCCGAAACGCTGCCGGAGAGCCTTTCCTCCGTGACCGCGTCGTCCCCCGTGGTCCCCGGGCTCTCCGTCGTGCTCCCCCCGTTCCGGAGAGGAGTGCCGCGCCCGTTCCGCCGCCCCGTGTCGGCGGTGCCGGGGGCCGCGCCCCTGTCCGTGCGTCCCACTCTCCCGTCCGGGCCGGTGGCAACCCATCCGCGTACCTACTCATCTCACCGTCTAGGTACGGATACTCAGGGCCGCGCACGGCCCCCTCCCGGGATCGCGGCCCGGCTGGTTACGATCGCGTCCGTGTCCGTACTCCCCCTGGTGTTCACGAGCGGCTGGGCGAGCGGGGTCAACGCCTACGCGGTGGTCCTGCTGCTCGGCATATTCGGCGCGACCGGTCTCTCCGACGAGGTACCGGCGTCGCTGCAACGCACCGACGTCCTCGTCGTGGCCGGTGTGCTGTTCCTGTGCGAGGTGGTGGCGGACAAGATCCCGTACGTGGACACGGTGTGGGACTCCGTGCACACCGTGGTCAGGCCGGTCGCCGGTGCGGTCGTGGCGGCCCTGCTGGCCGGCGACGACGGTTCGCTGCCCCAGGTCGCGGCCGGCGCCATCGGCGGCTCCACCGCGCTGGTCAGCCATCTGGTGAAGGCCGGCACCAGAATGGCGGTCAACACCTCTCCCGAGCCGTTCAGCAACATCGCCGTGAGCATCGCCGAGGACCTGGGCGTCGCCGGGATCATCACCTTCGCGATATTCCACCCGGTGATCGCGGCGGTCATCGCCGGGACGGCGCTGCTGACCGGCATCGTGATCGTGCTCTTCCTCGTCTCCCGGATCCGCCGCTTCCTGCGGCGCCGGGCCCGGCGCCGCGAGGAGAAACGCCTGGCCCAGGCCGCCTCGCCGTGACCCCGGGTCCGCCGCGGCCCGCTTGATCCCGACCGCCGGGCCGCCTGTCCGAGGCGGCCGTTAAGGTCACTGACATGGCACGTATTGCGGTGATCGGCGCCGGGATGGGCGCGATGGCGGCGGCTTCCCGGCTCGCCGTGGCAGGCCACCGGGTGACGGTGTACGAGCGGTCCGAGACCTTCGGCGGCTCGGTCGGCCGCTACGCCCACGAGGGTTTCGCCTTCGACACGGGGCCCGCGCTGCTGCACCTGCCCGCGGTCTACCGCGACCTGTTCGTGAAGACGGGCAAGGAGCCGCTGGAGCGGTGCGTCGCCCTGACCCAGGTCGATCCGGCGAGCCGTCATGTCTTCGCGGACGGCACCGCCCTCTCGTTGCCCAACGCCTCACGGGCCGGGGTGGTCGCCGCCCTGGACGCCGCGCTGGGCGGCGGCGCGGGGGCGGCCTGGGGCGAGTTCCTCGACCGGGCGCGGGACGCCTGGGACCGGTCGAGACGCCCGCTCCTGGAGGAGCCGTTGCGCGCCGACTGGCAGGTGCTCGGCCGCGACCCGTATCCCTCGCTGCGGCGGCGCCGACTGCTGCGTGCGGCCCGGGAGGCGGGCACGGTGGCCCAGATCGGCGCCTGGGAGCTGCCCGATCCGCGGCTGGCCGCCCTGCTCGACGGCTACGCGCTGTCCTACGGGCTCGACCCCCGGCGCGCACCGGCCTCGGCCGCACTGCTGCCCTACCTGGAGGAGACCTTCGGCAGCTGGTACGTCGGCGGCGGGATCCGGGCCCTGGCGCAGGCGGTGCACGAGCGCTGCCTGGCCCGGCGGGTGGAGTTCGTGCTGGGCGGCGAGGTGGTCCGCGTGGTCGAGAAGGACGGCCGGGCGGCGGGCGTCGAGCTGGCGGACGGGACGGTCGCCGAGGCCGATCACGTGGTGCTGGGGATCCGGCCGCGGCCCGGTCTGGTGCCCGGTCGGGAGCTGTGGCGCGACGGTGATGTGACGGTGCAGCCGAGACCCGCGCAGGACCGGGGGCAGACGGCGGTGCCGGGCCGGTTCGTCGTCATGCTGGCGCTGCGCGGCGCCCGGTCCGCGGATGCCGTGCACCGGGTCGTGGTGCACCCGGCGGACGGCGGGGCGGAGCAGGAGGCGGTGTTCTCCGGGAGGGTCGCCGAGCACCCCACGGTGACGGTGCTGCGCCCGGACGACCCGTCGACCCGCCCCGACGACGCGCACGAGGCGGTGACGCTGACGGCGACGGTCGCCCCGCACGGAGCGGTCGACTGGACGGACACGGCGCGGCGCACGCGCTTCGCCGACGCCCTGATCGACGCGGCGGCGGCGGTCGTGCCCGATGTCCGGGAGCGGCTGCTGCACACCGCGGTGCGTACCCCGGCCGAGACGGCGGCCGACACCGGTGCCGAGGGCGGTTCGGTGCCCGCGCCCGCGCTGGCCGGGGCCGGCGGTGCGTATCTGCATCCGGGCAACCGCACCCGGCTGCCGGGACTGCACGCCGTGGGCGGCTGGTCGCATCCGGGGGGCGGGCTCGCCCATGCGGGGATGTCGGGGGCGCTGGTGGCGGGGCTGATCGTGGAGGGGGACGGATTCCGGGGCTCGCAGTGATCCCCGGAGCCGCGTGCCGGACCCGCGGCCGGCGGCTCCGCACGTCGGGGCGGCGGCGGGCGCAGGCATCGTCGGCCGGACCGGTCGTCCGCGGCCGTGCCGCCGTCGGTCAGTGGTACGGCTGTTCGTCGTAGCCGCTGCCGTTGTTGTAGGCGTTCGGGAACGGGGCGGGCCGTACGGGCTGCTCCGGGGGCGCGGGCGGGTACTGCTCCCCCTCGCGCTGCTGCGGCACCCAGACACCGCCGGGCGGGGTCTCGTGGTACGGCTGCTGGGCGTACGGGTCGGCGGGGGCGTACTGCTGGCCGCCGAAGGCGTCGTAGCCGTTTCCGTAGCCGTCGTACGGGGCGGCGGCGCCCGCGGGGCCGGTCCCGATGTAGGGGTCGGAGTAGGCGGCGTACTGCTGCCCGTCGGTGCCGTAGTCGTACGGGCCGGCGAAGGAGTTCCGGCCGACCGGGGAGTCGCCCGGCGAGCCCTGGCCGGTGGCGAACGCGTCGGGGCCGCCGAACGGGCCGTGGTCCTGCGCCGGGTAGCCCGCCGGGCCGGTGTGGGCGTCGTACGCGGCGTACTGGGGCTGACCGTGCGCCCCGTCGCCGCCCTCGGCCACCCGCTGATGAGCGGAGTAGACGCCGTACTGGCCGGTGTCGTCGGGAAGCGGCTCCGGTTCGTAGACCGAGGCCGCCGACGGCTCGGGCCTCACCTGCTCCGGACCCTGCTGCCCGTCGTGTTCCGTCTCCGGCTCCGAGACCTGGGGCGTCGGCGCCTTCCTGCGGCCGTCCCGGCCGCTCCCGCCGCGACGACGGCGGCTCGCACCCGGGCTGCCCCCTATGGCCCAGCCGGTGGAGAAGCCTCGCCGGAAGGACAGCGTGACGTAGGTCTGGCCGGTCGCGAAGGCGATGGCGCCGACGACGATCACGAACACGGACGGCATCAGCACGCCGACGACCACGCAGAGGAATCCCGCGAAGGCCAGCAGACGCCAGCGCAGGCGCGCCTTGTACTGCAGAAGCACCTCGCCGAGCAGCCACAGCGCGACGATTCCGAACGCGATGTAGAGGACCGTCCAGCCCATGCCCGCCCCCTCCTACGGCCACCGCCCCGGGTCGTGGCGGGTACGGCCGGTCACAACTGCTTGTGCAGTCCGAGATTCTCGTAGATTTCGAGCGTCGCCGTCGAGTTGTTGAGCGTGATGAAGTGCAGTCCGGGCACACCCTCGGACAGCAGCCTCGCGCAGAACCGCGTGGCGAAGTCGATACCAATGGAGCGTACAGCGGCGGGATCGTCCCCGACGGCGAGGATGCGTTCCCTCAGGGAGGACGGGAAAGAGGCATTGCTGAGTTGCGCGAACCGGTCGAGTTGTTTGACGCTCGTCAGCGGCATGACCTCGGGAATGATCGGGGTGTCGCACCCCGCGGCGGCCACCCGGTCACGCATCCGCACGTAGTCGTCCGGATCGAAGAACATCTGGGTGATGGCGTAGTCGGCACCGGCACGGCACTTGTCCACGAAGTGCCGGATGTCGGTTTCCCAGTCGGCCGAACGCGGGTGCATCTCGGGAAATGCCGCGACGCCGACGCAGAAGTCCCCGGATTCCTTGATCAGCCGGACGAGGTCCGCCGCGTATCGCACGCCCTGCGGATGCTCGACCCATTCGCCCATCGGGTCGCCGGGCGGGTCACCGCGCACGGCGAGAATGTTCCGGATCCCGGCGTCGGCGTACTGCCCGATCATGTTGCGCAGTTCGGCGACGGAGTGGTTGACCGCCGTGAGGTGCGCGACCGGGGTGAGCGTGGAGTCGGCGGCGATCTGCTGGGTGGCCCGCACCGTCCCGGCCCGGGTGGAGCCGCCCGCCCCGTATGTCACGGAGACGAAGCTCGGCCGTACCGCCTCGACGCGGCGCAGCGCGTTCCAGAGGTTGCGCTCGCCCTTCTCGGTCTTGGGCGCCCAGAACTCGAAGGAGTACGAGGTCTTGCCGGTCGCGAGGAGATCACGCACCGTGCGCGCGTGATCCGTCCTGGTGGAAGGTGTCCCAAGGGCCATACGGGCAGGTTAACCAGAGCACAGGGAGCATAGGACCAGACCAGCACCAATTGCCCGGAATGACCGCTTGTTTGTCCATAGCGTGTCCACACTTCGGACATCTGGCCGGATCAGGCCCCTGCACGCGCCCGGATCCTCCCGGCGAGATCGGCCGCTGCGGCGGCGGGGTCGTCGGCCTCGGTGACGGCCCGTACGACGACGACGCGGCGCGCACCGGCGTCCAGCACCTCGTCGAGATTGTCCGCGTCGATCCCGCCGATGGCGAACCAGGGGCGCCGGGTGCCGAGCGAGGCGGCGTACCGCACCAGGTCCAGCCCGGGGGCGGGCCGGCCGGGCTTGGTCGGGGTGGGCCAGCACGGACCGGTGCAGAAGTAGTCCGTGCCGGGCTCGGCGACGGCGGCGTCCACCTCGGAAACGGCATGGGTGGAGCGGCCGATCAGCACGTCGTCCCCGACGATGGCGCGGGCGGCGGGAACCGGCAGGTCGCCCTGGCCCAGGTGGAGCACGTCGGAGCCGATGGCGTGGGCGACGTCCGCCCGGTCGTTCACCGCGAGGAGCTTGCCGTGGCGTCGGCAGGCGTCGGCGAGGACGGCGAGGTGCTCCAGCTCCTCGGCGGCCTCCATGCCCTTGTCGCGCAGCTGGACGATGTCCACCCCGGCGGCGAGGACGGCGTCGAGGAACGCGGGGAGGTCGCCCTGGCGCCTGCGGGCGTCCGTGCACAGGTAGAGCCGGGCGTCGGACAACTGCGCGCGAGGCGTGGACATGGTGCGTCTCCCCCTGGTGGAGCGTGTGCGGAGCGGTGGTTCGGAACGGTGGTTCGGAGCGGTGGTTCAAAACGGTGTCGGAGCCCGGCGGGCGATCTCTTGACCGGAAACCGGAACCCGGGAGACCGGAACCGGAGGACCGGACCCGGCGTGGTGTGTGCGGTTCCCGGGCGCCGCGGCGCTTGGGACGGGCCAACGACGGCCCGGACGGGGCACCCCTGCCCGTCGAGAGCGTGGGGACGGGACCGCTCGGCCGTTTCGGCGGCGCCGGAAGCGTGCGCCCCGGGGCGCGGCCGCCCGATCAAGGCTCGCCCGACGCCCCGGGGAACAACAGGCACTCAGGTGCGGGCCGTGCGGCCCGCACCTGATCCGCGCTCGCCCGTCAGACGGCGAGCGCCTGGGCGCGGCGCTTCACCTCCGTGCCACGGTTCTCGCTCAGCGCCTGGGCGGGGGTGCCGGGCAGGGTCGGGTCGGCGGTGAAGAGCCATTCCAGCATCTCTTCATCGGTGAAGCCGTCGTCCCGCAGGAGGGTCAGGGTGCCGGAGAGGCCCTTGACCACCTTGTCACCGGCGATGAAGGCCGCCGGCACCTGGAGAGCCCGGTTCTCACCACGGCGTACGGCGATCAGCTGGCCCTCCTTGACCAGCTGCCGCACACGGGTCACCTCGACACCGAGCATCTCGGCGATGTCGGGGAGGTGGAGCCAGGCGGGGACGAGAGCATCAATTTTTGCGTCAATCTCGGTCACGGGGACAAGCGTGCCATCCCGGACCGACAGTCGGTAGCCGGGCCGACCGTACGGGGCGCCGGGTAGGCCATCAGAGGGTCGACGACTTCAGGGGCACGGCAGGGTCGCCGGCGCGTGCCGGATCGAGCCGCGCGCCCGCCTCGATGAGTCTGCGCCCCTGCGCCAGGTCCCGGGGACGGCCGACGGCGAGGACCGCGACCAGGACGCCGTCGCGCAGCCAGCACACCGACCAGGAGGGCGTGGCGGGGTCGCCGCGCCACAGCAGGGTGTCGGCGTCGGTGTGGTGGCCCGCGTACTGCACGAACCGGTCGAACTGCTCGGACCAGAAGTACGGGACGGGGTCGTAGGCCGGCGGCGCCGGGACGTCCCCGGCCGCCTCCCCGACCGCCGCGATGATGTTGGCGGCGGCAGTGCGCGGGCCCTGGAGGGCGTTGTCCCAGTGGTGGACGAGCAGGCGCTCGCCGTACCGGGCGGACGGGAACGAGGCGCAGTCGCCGACCGCGTACACGTCGGGCAGCGAGGTGCGCAGCGCGGCGTCGGCGGTCACCGATCCGTCGGGACCGACGTCGATGCCGGAGCCGGCCAGCCAGCCGGTCGCGGGCCGGGCTCCGATGCCGACGACGACTGCTCCGGCCGGGATCCCGCGGCCGTCGGCGAGGACCACCCTGCCCGGTTCGACGCGGTCGACCCGGGCGCCGGTGAGGAGTTCGGCGCCGCTCTCGGCGTACCAGGCGGTCATCGGGGCGGCGACCTCGGCGGGCACCACTCCGGCGAGCGGCCGGTCGGCGGCCTCCACGACGGTGACCGCGCAACCGGCGGCGCGGGCCGCGGTGGCGAACTCTGCACCGATCCAGCCCGCACCGACCACCACGACGTCGTGCTGCTCCGCCAGGACCGGGCGCAGCCGCGCCGCGTCGTCGAGGGTGCGCAGCAGGTGGACGCCGGGCACGCCCTCGGCGCCGGGCAGGACCATCGGTTCGGCGCCGGTGGCGATCACCAGGACGTCGTAGCGGACGGAGCCGGACGCGGTGTCCAGTTCGTGCGCGGCGGACCGCAGGCCGGTGACTTCGAGGCCGAGGCGCAACTCGATGTCCAGCGCCTCGAAGTCGATGTCGAAGGCGGAGTCCTCGGCCTTGCCGAGCAGGACCGCCTTGGACAGCGGAGGCCGGTCGTAGGGCTGGTGCGGCTCGGCCCCGATCAGGACGACCGGGCCGGTGAAGCCCTGCTCCCGCAGCGCCACCGCCGTCTGCACCCCGGCCATGCCCGCGCCGACGACGACCACCCGGCGCTCCGTCGGCGGATCCGTCCGCTCTGACTTCTGCTGCTCGCTCACGCGTACACCTTAAACACCTGACGATTCGTCAAGAAAGGGGGAGCTCCTCCACGGTACTGGTGCCGCTGCCTTCCCGGGACTCCCACTCCCACCGCTCCTCCAGCCTCACCCGGCCGTCCGGGAGGTCGACGACGGTGGCGACGCAGTGGCCGGACGACGTCGTTCCGTCCTGCGTGAGCTGGACGTACCTGAAGTCGAGCGTGTCGCCGACGCGGGTGCCGACGAGGTGGCCGCCGACCACGTCGCCGCCCGCGTACTCGGCCCAGATCCGGCCGTCCCGCTCGTGGTAGGCGAAGCGGGTCAGGGTGCCGACCTGGCCGGCTGCCCCGTCGGCGACCGGTGCGAGGACGAGTCCGTCGAGCGAACGGGCCATGGTGACTGCTCCCTTGCTGGGTCCGGTCCGGGGTCCGGGGGCCGGGGTTTAGGGTGGCCACGGTAAGACACTCGCGGGAGCCCGGACGCAGCGGGCTGAGAGGGAGGCTGGGGCGGCCTCCGACCGTACGAACCTGATCCGGGTCATGCCGGCGAAGGGAGGGGCTGGACGCCCATGCGTTCTTCTCACCACGGGGACGGGTACGACGTCCTGGTCGTCGGGGGCGGGATCATCGGCCTGGTCACCGCCTGGCGGACCGCGCAGCGCGGGCTGCGCGTCGCGGTCGTCGACCCCGAGCCCGGCGGCGGGGCCGCCCGGGTGGCGGCCGGGATGCTGGCCGCCGTCACCGAACTCCACTACGGCGAAGAGCTGCTGCTGGGCCTCAACCTCGCCTCGGCCGCCCGCTATCCGGACTTCGTGGCGGAGCTGGAGGAGGCGAGCGGCCGGGAGACCGGCTTTCGCACCTGCGGCACGCTCGCCGTCGCGCTGGACTCCGACGACCGCGCCCATCTGCGGGACCTGCACGCCCTGCAGCAGCGCTCGGGGCTGGAATCGCAATGGCTGACGGGCCGCGAGTGCCGCCGTCTGGAACCGATGCTCGCCCCGGGCGTCCGCGGCGGGCTGCGGGTGGACGGCGACCACCAGATCGATCCGCGCCGGCTCGCCGCCGCGCTGCTGACCGCCTGCGAGCGGGCCGGAGTGGTCCTCCACCGCGAGCGGGCCGAGCGCCTCGCGGTGGTGCACGGCCGGGCCGCGGGTGTGGTGCTCGCCGGGGGCGCGGACCTCGCCGCCGACCAGGTGGTGCTCGCCGCGGGGAGTCTCAGCGGCCGGCTCGCGGGGCTGCCGGACGGGCTCGCGCCGCCGGTCCGGCCGGTGAAGGGGCAGGTGCTGCGGCTTGCCGTGCCCGCCCCGTACGCGCCCTTCCTCGGCCGGACGGTGCGGGCCGTGGTCCGGGGCGGGCACGTCTACCTCGTCCCGCGCGAGAACGGCGAGCTGGTCCTCGGCGCCACCAGCGAGGAGATGGGCTGGGACACCACCGTCACCGCCGGTGGCGTCTACGAGCTGCTGCGGGACGCCCACGAGCTGGTGCCCGGCATCACCGAGCTGCCGCTCACGGAGGTCCGGGCCGGCCTGCGCCCCGGTTCCCCCGACAACGCACCGCTGCTCGGCCCCACCGCGTTGCCCGGCCTCCACCTCGCGACCGGCCACCACCGCAACGGGGTGCTGCTCACCCCCGTCACGGGTGACGCCATGGCGGCGCTGCTGGCCGACGGCGAGCTGCCCGAGGAGGCCCGCCCCTTCACCCCGCACCGTTTCCCGTCCGCCGCCGACTCCGCACGTCAGGAGCAGCCCGCATGACCGAGCCCACCCGTGCCCCCGCACCGCCCGCCGCCGGACCCGCGCCGCTCTCCGTGGCGGTGAACGGCGAGGTCCGGCCGCTCGCCGCGGGCACCACCCTGGACGTCCTCGTCGCGACCCTGTCCTCCGCGCCCTCCGGCGTCGCCGCCGCCGTCAACGAGGCGGTGGTGCCGCGCGGGCAGTGGCCCGCCACCGCGCTCCGCGACGGCGACCGGGTCGAGATCCTCACCGCCGTCCAGGGAGGCTGACCGACCGTGTCCGACGACCTCCTCACCCTCGGCGGCACCGACTTCGCCTCCCGGCTGATCATGGGCACGGGCGGCGCCCCCAGTCTCGACGTGCTGGAACGGTCCCTGATCGCCTCCGGCACCGAGCTGACCACCGTCGCGATGCGCCGCCTCGACCCGACCGTGCAGGGCTCGGTGCTCTCGGTCCTGAAGCGGCTCGCCATCCGTGTGCTGCCGAACACGGCGGGCTGCTTCACCGC
Source organism: Streptomyces sp. NPDC056061 (assembly GCF_042266885.1). Lineage (NCBI taxonomy): Bacteria > Bacillati > Actinomycetota > Actinomycetes > Kitasatosporales > Streptomycetaceae > Streptomyces > Streptomyces sp. NPDC056061. The sequence goes on from NZ_JBHJWQ010000007.1 coordinate 267,020, forward strand.
GGGCGAGGCCGTGCTGACCGCCCGGCTGGCCCGCGAGGCGCTCGGCACCGACTGGATCAAGCTGGAGGTGGTGGCCGACGAGCGGACCCTGCTGCCGGACCCGGTCGAACTGCTGGACGCCGCGGAGATCCTGGTGGACGACGGTTTCACCGTGCTGCCGTACACCAACGACGACCCGGTGCTGGCCCGCAGGCTCCAGGATGTGGGCTGCGCGGCGGTGATGCCGCTCGGCTCCCCCATCGGCTCCGGCCTGGGCATCCGCAATCCGCACAACTTCCGGCTGATCGTCGAGCAGGCCCGGGTTCCGGTGATCCTCGACGCGGGCGCCGGAACGGCCTCGGACGCGGCGCTGGCGATGGAGCTGGGGTGCGCGGCGGTGATGCTGGCGTCCGCCGTGACCCGGGCCCAGGAGCCCGAGCTGATGGCCGCCGCGATGCGGCACGCGGTGGCGGGCGGGCGCCTGGCGTACCGGGCCGGTCGGATCCCGCGCCGCCACTTCGCCGAGGCGTCGTCGCCGGTGGAGGGGCGCGCGGTGCTGGACCCGGAGCGTCCGGCGTTCTGACCCCGTCGGCCCGCCCGGACGACGTGTTCCTGTCACGGCTCGGCTGCAGTACGGCACCTGGACCGCCCGGCCCGTCCGGAGTGACCGTCGCGACTCGTAGACTCGCATCCGTGGATACGACCCTCCAGGACCCGCTCGTCGGGCAGCTGCTCGACGGCCGCTACCGCGTCGATGCCCGCATCGCCGTGGGCGGCATGGCCACGGTCTACCGGGCCGTGGACACCCGGCTCGACCGGGTGCTCGCCCTGAAGGTGATGCACCCGGCGCTCGCCACCGACGCCACGTTCGTCGAGCGCTTCATACGCGAGGCCAAGTCCGTGGCCCGGCTGGCGCACCCCAACGTGGTCGCGGTCTTCGACCAGGGCGCGCAGGGCCAGTACGTCTACCTCGCGATGGAGTACGTCGCGGGCTGCACGCTGCGCGACGTCCTGCGCGACCGCGGCGCCCTTCGGCCCCGGGCCGCGCTGGACATCCTGGAGCCGGTGCTCGCCGCGCTCGGCGCCGCGCACCGGGCGGGCTTCGTGCACCGGGACATGAAGCCGGAGAACGTCCTGATAGGGGACGACGGCCGGGTCAAGGTCGCCGACTTCGGCCTGGTCCGGGCGGTGGGCTCGGTCACCAGCACCACCGGGTCGGTCCTGGGCACCGTCTCCTACCTCGCCCCCGAGCAGATAGCGCACGGCACGGCGGACACCCGCACCGACGTGTACGCCTGCGGCGTCGTGCTGTACGAGATGCTCACCGGCTCCAAGCCCCACACGGGCGACACCCCGGCCCAGGTCATCTACCAGCACCTCAACGAGGACGTCCCGGCCCCGTCGGCGCTCGTCCCGGACCTCCCGGTCGCACTGGACGGCCTGGTGGCGAGTGCCACGGCCCGCGATCCCGAGGTCCGCCCGTTCGACGCGGTGGCCCTGCTCGCCGAGACCCGCGAGGCGCGTGCCGAGCTCACCGAGGCCCAGCTGGACGCCACGCCACCGCAGGCCCGTGCCGAGGAGCACGACGCCACCGAGGACCGCACCAGTGTGATCCCGCGGCTGCTCCCGGCCGATCAGGGCGTCGCCCACCACACCAGCCGTCTGGAGATGCCGCCGCAGGAGCCCGCCGGGCCCGCGCCACGGGCGTCGCGCCTGCGCCGCCCCCGCCGCTCGGTCATGGCGGTGGTCGTCGCGGTGCTGCTGGCCCTGGGCATCGGCACGGGCGTCTGGTACATCAACTCCGGGCAGTTCACCCGGGTCCCCTCGCTGCTCGGCCAGACCGAGAAGGAGGCCCGGCAGCGGCTCTCGGACGCCGGTCTCGACGTCAAGGGCGTCGACCGGTCCTACAGCGACACCGTGGCACGCGGCACGGTCATCAGCAGCGAGCCCGACTCCAAAGCCCGTATCCGCAGGAACGACGGGGTACGGCTGGTCGTCTCGCGCGGCCCCGAGATCGTGCAGGTGCCCGATGTCGGCGGCCTGTCCCTCGCCGACGCCCGGCGCGAACTGGAGAAGACGGGCCTGGTGCCCGGCATGGTCACCAAGGAGTTCAGCGAGGACACGGCGCGGGGCGACGTGATCGCGACCGACCCCGAGGCGGGCACCGAACGGCATCCGGACTCGGCGGTCGCCCTCGTCGTCAGCAGGGGCGCACCGGTCGACGTCCCCGGAGTCACCGGGCTGTCCGTCGAGGACGCCACCGCCGCGCTGGACGAGGTGGGTCTGAAGCTCGAAGTTCTGCCCGACCGGATCAACTCGCCGGAGGCCGTCGGCGACATCGCCCATCAGTCACCGGCCGAGGGGGCGCAGGCCGCCGAGGGCGACACCATCACGCTCACGGTCTCCAAGGGGCCGCGGATGGCCGACGTCCCGGACGTCACCGGCAAGGACGTCGACACCGCCACGGCCACGCTGGAGGACGCGGGCTTCGAGGTCGAGGTCAAACGCCCGTTCCTCTCGTTCAGCGACACCATCGACAGCCAGTCCGTCGCGGGCGGCAAGCAGGCCCCCGAGGGCAGCACCATCACCATCAGGACCAAGGGGCTGTAGATCATTCACATGCGCAATCCGGTCGGCGGCCACGTCCCGGTGGCCGGCGGCCTCGCCAAGGTCGGCCTCCCCTACGCCCGCGAGATGGGGGCCGAGGCCGTGCAGGTCTTCGTCGCCAACCCGCGCGGCTGGGCGACGCCGGTCGGCAACCCGGCTCAGGACGAGCAGTTCCGCGCCGAGTGCGCCGCCGAGTCGCTGCCGGTGTACGTCCACGCCCCGTACCTGATCAATTTCGGCTCGCACACCGCGGCCACCGTCGAGAAGTCGGTGGAGTCGCTGCGCCACTCGCTGCGCCGCGCCCGCGCCATCGGCGCGCTGGGCGTCGTGGTGCACACCGGCTCGGCGACCGGCGGCCGGCCCCGTACCGAGGCCCTGGCCCAGGTCCGTACGCACCTGCGGCCCCTGCTGGACGAGCTGACGCACGACGACGACCCGTACCTGCTGCTTGAGTCCACCGCGGGCCAGGGCGCCTCGATCTGCTCCCGGACATGGGACTTCGGTCCGTACTTCGAGGCGCTCGACGCCCACCCCCGGCTCGGGGTCTGCCTGGACACCTGCCACATCCACGCGGCGGGCCACGACCTGGCGGGACCGGCGGGAATGCGGCAGACGCTGGACCTGCTGGTGGACACCATCGGCGCGGGCCGGCTGAAACTGATCCATGCCAACGACTCCGAGGAGGCGGCGGGCGCCCACCGGGACCGGCACGCGAACATCGGCTCCGGGGACATCGGCGAGGAGCCGTTCCGGGAGTTGTTCACCCATCCGGCGACCGCGGGCGTGCCGCTGATCATCGAGACGCCGGGCGGCAAGGAGGGGCACGCTGCGGACGTGGCCCGGCTCAAGGCGCTCCGCGGCCGGTGAGCGCCCGGCCGCGGGACGACCGGCGGTGAGTCAGAGCTCGGGGCCGTCCCCGGGCTCCTCCTGGTACGAATAACGCTGCTCGCGCCACGGGTCGCCGATGTTGTGATAGCCGCGTTCCTCCCAGAAGCCGCGACGGTCGGCCGTCATGTACTCGATGCCGCGCACCCACTTGGGCCCCTTCCAGGCGTAGCGGTGCGGCACGATGAGCCGGAGCGGGAAGCCGTGCTCGGCGGTGAGCAGTTCGCCGTCCTTGTGCGTGGCGAAAATCGTTCGCTCCGAGGCGAAGTCGGAGAGCCTCAGGTTCGAGCTGAATCCGTACTCTGCCCAGGCCATCACATGCGTGACGTCCGGCGCCGGGGGTGCGAGTTCCAGGACCGTACGGGCGAGGACCCCGCCCCACTCGGCGCCGAGCATGCTGAATTTGGTGACGCAGTGCAGGTCGGCGACGACCGAGGCGAACGGCAGCACCGAGAATTCCTGATGGTTCCAGCAGTGCTTCTCGCCGTCCGCCGTGGCGCCGAAGACCCGGAACTCCCAGCGGTCCGGCTTGAACTTGGGTACGGGCCCGTAGTGGGTGACCGGCCAGCCGCGTTGGAGTCGTTGTCCCGGCGGAAGCTCGGACTGCTCTGACACGCGGTTTTCCCGGCTTTCCGGCTGGCCCATGCCTCCATGGTGACAGACGGGCACGGATGGCCTCGACCAGGGCGGGGGTAATTCTGGCAATTCGCACTAAGCATGCACTTACTGGACGATCTTCGGGCACGATGCGAGGATGCGGCGAACGTGCCCAGTCCACCGGTTGGAAGGAGCCTTGGCGATGCAGGGCGACCCCGAGGTCATCGAGTTCCTGAACGAGCAGCTGACCGCCGAATTGACGGCTATCAACCAGTACTTCCTGCACGCCAAGATGCAGGAGAACTTCGGCTGGACGAAGCTCGCGAAGTACACCCGCTCCGAGTCGTTCGACGAGATGAAGCACGCGGAGGTCCTCACGGACCGCATCCTCTTCCTCGACGGGCTGCCCAACTACCAGCGGCTGTTCCATGTGCGGGTGGGCCAGACGGTCACCGAGATGTTCCAGGCCGACCGACAGGTCGAGGTGGAGGCGATCGACCGCCTCAAGCGCGGGATCGAGCTGATGCGGGGCAAGGGCGACATCACGTCCGCGAACATCTTCGAGTCGATCCTCGCCGACGAGGAGCACCACATCGACTACCTCGACACCCAGCTGGAGCTGATCGAGAAGCTCGGCGAGCCGCTGTACATCGCCCAGGTGATCGAGCAGCCGGACAGCTGAGACCTGGCGGCGGTCAGGCTGCCTCGGACAGCCGCGCACCCGGGACCACGCCGGGAACGAGCCCCGTACCGGGGTCGGACGCGGCCCGCACGGAGGCGCTGCCCGCGGGCGCCGGCCGTGCGGGGGCGGCGTCCTCGGCGACGGTGGACGTCCGCTTCCGGTCGAGCAGCTCGCGGCGCGGGCAGGCGCCCCGCCCGAGCAGGGCCTGGATGGCACGGACGCAGCCGCCGCAGTCCGTGCCGGCCTTGCACACCGAGGCGATCTGGCGGGGCGTGCACGCCCCGGCCTCCGCATGCTCCTTGACCTGCTTGTCCGTGATGCCGAAGCACGAGCAGACGTACATGCGGTTCACCTCCCGACGGGTCCGGTTGCCGGTGTCGTTCGCCGTCACCCCGTTCCTGGTGAGGCCAACCTAACCTTACCCGTGCCGACGTCTCCCGAAAGCCCCTGAACGCCCGGTGGGGCACGGATCACATCGATCCGTGCCCCACCGTCGTACGCGTGTCACCTGCGGTGATGCCTACTGGTCCCGGTACATCTCGGCGACCAGGAACGCCAGGTCCAGGGACTGGCTCCGGTTGAGCCGCGGGTCGCAGGCCGTCTCGTAGCGCTGGTGCAGGTCGTCCACGAAGATCTCGTGGCCGCCGCCGACGCACTCGGTGACGTCGTCGCCGGTGAGCTCGACGTGGATGCCGCCCGGGTGCGTACCGAGCCCCTTGTGGACCTCGAAGAAGCCCTTGACCTCGTCCAGGACGTCGTCGAACCGGCGGGTCTTGTGGCCGGAGGCGGCCTCGAAGGTGTTGCCGTGCATCGGGTCGGTCACCCAGGCCACCGTGGCACCGGACGCGGTGACCTTCTCGACGAGCTCGGGGAGCTTGTCGCGGACCTTGTCGGCGCCCATGCGGACGATGAACGTCAGCCGGCCGGGCTCGCGGTCGGGGTCGAGACGCTCGATGTACTGCAGCGCCTCCTCGGCCGTCGTGCTCGGGCCGAGCTTGATGCCGATCGGGTTGCGGATCTTCGAGGCGAACTCGATGTGCGCGTGGTCGAGCTGCCGGGTGCGCTCGCCGATCCACACCATGTGACCCGAGACGTCGTACAGCTGCCCGGTGCGCGAGTCGACTCGGCTCAGCGACGACTCGTAGTCCAGCAGCAGCGCCTCGTGCGAGGCGTAGAACTCGACGGCCTTGAACTCTGCGGGGTCGGTGCCGCACGCCTTCATGAAGTTCAGCGCGTTGTCGATCTCGCGGGCGAGCGCCTCGTAGCGCTGGCCGGACGGCGACGACTTCACGAAGTCCTGGTTCCAGGCGTGCACCTGGCGCAGGTCGGCGTAGCCACCGGTAGTGAAGGCGCGCACCAGGTTCAGCGTGGAGGCGGACGCGTGGTACATCTGCTTCAGCCGCTGCGGGTCCGGGACGCGGGCTTCCTCGGTGAAGGCGAAGCCGTTGACGGAGTCGCCGCGGTAGGTCGGCAGGGTGACGCCGTCGCGGGTCTCGGTCGGCTTGGAGCGCGGCTTGGAGTACTGGCCGGCGATCCGGCCCACCTTGACGACCGGGACGGACGCCGCGTAGGTGAGGACGGCGCTCATCTGGAGAAGTGTCTTCAGCTTGGCCCGGATGTGCTCCGCCGACACGGCGTCGAACGCCTCGGCGCAGTCACCCCCCTGGAGCAGGAACGCCTCGCCCTTGGCGACGGCTCCCATGCGGGCACGCAGCTGGTCGCACTCGCCCGCGAAGACGAGCGGGGGATACGACGCGAGTTCCGCGAGTACATCGCGCAGAGCCTCGGCATCGGGGTACTCGGGCTGCTGCGCCGCGGGAAGGTCTCGCCAGGTGTGGCCACCGGCGACGGAGGTATTGGCGTTCACGGTCACACCGACAACACTACGGGGTCCGGCGCTCCGTTCATCCGTGAGCTCAATAGTTGAGACGGGCGCTCGGATGACGCCGTCATCCGCTAGGGTTCGGGACATGTTCGCGCAGACGACCCAGAACTGGTGGTGGACCGCTCATCCGGCGGCCCACTGATCGATCGCGCGACAGACCACGCGAAGGCCGCCCGAGGGGCGGCCTTCTTCGCGTTTCGGGAGCCGTTCCTCCTCTTGGAAGGAACCCCCATGTCCCTGACCCACCGCACCGGCCCCGTCATCCGGCGGCTGCTCGGCGACGGCTGCCCGCCGTTCGCGCTGCTGCGCAGGCGGACCCCGGGCCACGACCAGGACGTCGTCGAGGTGCTGATCGGCCGGGTGCGGGAGGTGGACCGGCTCGCCGATCTCCCGGTCGGGCCGCTGCCCTCGCTCGCCCTGGTGCCGTTCCGTCAGATCGCCGAGCGCGGGTTCGACGTGCGCGACGACGGGACGCCGCTGTCCGTGCTGGTCGCCGAGGAGACGTACGCGCTGCCGCTCGCCGAGGTGCTGGAGCACCTGCCGGCGCACGAGGTGCGGGTCGAGGACGGCGGCTTCGACGTCCCGGACGAGGAGTACGCCGGGATCGTCCGGCGGGTGATCGAGGACGAGATCGGGCAGGGCGAGGGCGCGAACTTCGTCATCCGGCGGACCTTCCGCGGCGAGATCCCCGGCTTCGGCCGGGCCGACGCGCTGGCCCTCTTCCGGCGCCTGCTGGCCGGGGAGCGGGGCGCGTACTGGACGTTCGTGGTGCACACCGGCGACGGCGGACCCGCGGGAGGCCCCGGGGCGGGGCGGACCCTGGTCGGCGCGAGCCCCGAGGTGCATGTGCGGATGTCCGGCGAGACGGTCGTGATGAACCCGATCAGCGGCACCTACCGCTACCCGGCCGAGGGGCCGACCGTCGAGAACCTGCTGGACTTCCTCGCCGACCGCAAGGAGCGGGACGAGCTCTCCATGGTCGTCGACGAGGAGCTCAAGATGATGTGCACGGTCGGCGACATGGGCGGGGTGGTGATCGGGCCGCGGCTGAAGGAGATGGCCCACCTCGCGCACACCGAGTACGAACTGCGCGGGCGCTCCTCGCTGGACGTGCGGGAGGTACTGAGGGAAACCATGTTCGCGGCGACGGTCACCGGCTCCCCCGTGCAGAACGCCTGCCGGGTGATCGAGCGCCACGAGTCCGGCGGGCGCGGCTACTACGCGGGCGCGCTGGCACTGCTGCGGCAGGAACCGGGCGGGGCGCAGACCCTGGACTCGCCGATCCTGATCCGCACCGCCGACATCGCGGCCGACGGACGGCTGCGGGTGCCGGTCGGGGCGACGCTGGTGCGCCACTCCGATCCGGCCGGCGAGGTCGCCGAGACGCACGCGAAGGCGGCCGGGGTGCTGGCCGCGCTGGGGGTGCGGCCCGGTCGGCCCCGGGCCGAAGCGGCACGCCCGGCACGGCTCGCCGACGACCCCCGGGTACGGGCGGCGCTGGACGCCCGCAGGGACGGTCTCGCCCCGTTCTGGCTGCGGATGCAGGAGCGCACCCGGGAACTGTCCGGCCGTGCGCTGGTGATCGACGGGGAGGACACCTTCACCGCGATGCTGGCGCACCTGCTGCGCTCCTCCGGTCTGGAGGTGTCGGTGCACCGCTTCGACGAGCCGGGGCTGCGCGCCCGGGTGCGCGGGCACGAGGGCCCGGTCGTGCTGGGCCCCGGGCCCGGGAATCCGGGCGACACCGCCGATCCGAAGATGCGGCTGCTGCGCTCCTTCGCCGCGGAACTGGTCCGCGACCACCGGCACGGCCTGCTGGGCGTCTGCCTCGGCCACGAGCTGATCGCGGCGGAGCTGGGGCTGGACATCGTCCGCAAGGCAGTGCCGCACCAGGGCACGCAGGTCGCCATCGACCTCTTCGGACGGCAGGAGACGGTCGGCTTCTACAACAGCTTCACGGCCCGTTGCGACGAGGGGGCGGTCACCGAGCTGGCGGCGCACGGCATCGGGACGAGCGTGGACGCGGCGACCGGGGAACTGCACGCGCTGCGCGGCCCGGGTTTCGCGTCGGTGCAGTTCCATCCGGAGTCGGTGCTGACGCTGCGCGGCACGGCGATCGTGACGGAGCTGCTGGCGGGGCTGCCGGTCGGCGGCTGACCGGGGTCGGCGGGCCCCGGGGTTCCGGGGCCTCAGTCCGACGGGCGGGCGGGCACGAGGACGTTCTCGCCGCGGCGGCCGGCCAGGTAGTCGTCGACGTTCCGCACGGTGGCGTCGATGATCTGGCCGACGGCCTCCCGGGTGTAGTACGCCTGGTGCGAGGTCACGACGACGTTCGGGAAGGTGACGAGCCGGGCGAGCGTGTCGTCGTCGATGCCCTGCTGGGACTTGTCGAGGAAGAAGAGCCCGGCCTCCGCCTCGTACACGTCGAGCCCGACGCCCAGGAACCGTCCGGCGCGGAGTTCGGCGACCAGCGCCCCGGTGTCGACGAGTCCGCCGCGGCTGGAGTTGATCAGGAGCGCGTCGTCCTTCATCCGGGCCAGGGCGTCCGCGCCGATCAGGTGGTGGGTCGAGGGCAGCAGCGGGACGTGCAGGCTGATCAGGTCGGACTCGGCGAGGAGCCGGTCCTTGTCGACGTACTCCATGCCGAGGCCGGTGCAGGCGGGGTTCTCCGCGACGTCCCAGCCCAGGAGTCTCATGCCGAAGCCGTGGGCGATCCGGGTGAACGCCTCACCGATCCTGCCCGTGCCGATCACACCGGCCGTGCGCCCGTGCATGTCCCGGCCGAGCAGGCCGTCGAGCCGGAAGTCGAATTCGCGGGTGCGGCCCGCGGCCCGGACGACGCGGCGGTTGACCGCCATCGCGAGGGTCCAGGCGAACTCGGCGACCGAGTACGGCGAGTAGTGGGCGACCCGGGCGACCGTGAGGGCGAGCCGTTCGGCGACGTCGAGGTCGATGTTGTTGAAGCCGGTGGAGCGCTGGGCGATCATCTGCGTGCCCCCGGCGGCGAGCGTCTGCAGGATGCCGCTGCCCAGGTCCGCGTTGACGCTGGTGGAGATGATCTCGTGGCCCGCCGCGATGGCGGCGGTGTCCGCGGTGAGGAAGACGTCCAGGCAGCGCACCTCGTGACGCCCGCCGAAGGCCCGTTCGAGCAGCGGCTTCTCGTCGGACTGCACGCCGAAGGCCAGGATCTCCACGGCTGCTCCCGTTCGTCGCGCGGATCGGGGAGATGCGACGGCCGTGGCGGGCACGGCGCCGGTCATCGCGAATATACGGCGCCCGTGGCCGCCGCGCCGCCCGGTCCGCCCCGGGACGGGCGGCGCCCCCGCGGGCCCTCAGGCGTCGTCGAGACCGCGCTCGATCGCGTACCGCACGAGCTCCACGCGGTTGTGCAGCTGGAGCTTGCCGAGCGTGTTCTGGACGTGGTTCTGGACGGTGCGGTGCGAGATGACCAGCCGCTCGGCGATCTGCTTGTACGAGAGTCCCTTGGCGACCAGCCGGAGCACCTCCGTCTCGCGCTCGGTGAGCCGCGGGGCCCCCGGCTCGTCGGCGGCGACGGGCGCGGGGTCCGCGGCGAGCCTGCGGTACTCGCCGAGGACCAGTCCGGCCAGGCCCGGGGTGAAGACCGGGTCGCCGACGGCGGTGGACCGCACGGCCTCGGTCAGCTCCTGGGTGCTCGCCGACTTGAGCAGATAGCCGGTGGCTCCGGACTTGACCGCCTCCAGCACGTCGGCGTGCTCGCCGCTCGCGGAGAGCACCAGCACCCGCAGCCCGGGCTGCGAGCCGACGAGCTCCTTGCAGACCTGCACCCCGGGCATGCCGGGCAGGTTGAGGTCGAGGACGAGGACGTCGGGAACCGCCGCCTTCGCCCTGCGGACGGCCTGCGGCCCGTCGCCGGCGGTCGCCACCACCTCGAAACCCGACTCGGAGAGGTCGCGGGCGACGGCGTCGCGCCACATCGGATGGTCGTCGACGACCATCACCCTGATGGTCCGCCCCTCGGTGCCCGGTGCGCCCTGCGTGCTCATCTTCCCGATCCCGCCTTCCCCCGTGAAACCTTCGGTACCTTCAACTCGACCTCGGTGCCCTGGCCGGGCACCGAAATCAACTCCGCCGTTCCGCCCAGGTCACGCAGCCTGCCCCGGATCGACAGGGCGACCCCCATCCGCCCCTCCCCCTCGGCCTGGGCGAGCCGCCCCTCCGGAATGCCCGGCCCGTCGTCCCGGACCGTCACGATCACCTCGTCCGGCCAGTCCTCGACGAGGATCCACGCCTGGGCGTCCTCCCCCGCGTGCACCCGCACATTGTCCAGGGCGGCACCGACGGCCGCCGCCAGTTCCGTCGCGGCGGCGGGGGCGAGCAGTACCGGAGCACCCGGTTCCGCGAAGCTGATCCGGGGACCCGCGTGCGGGGCGAGCAGGGAACGCAGGTCGCAGTCGGCCGCCCCGGACGGCTCGTCGTCGACCTCCACGCTGCGCACCACGGCGCCCTCGGCCGCGTCCTCGGAGACCCGGGTGGCGGGCACGAGTCCGCTGGTGACCAGGGTGCGCAGGGCGATCTCCTGCTCCCCGGCCATCCGGCCCAGTTCCGCGGCCTCGCCGCCGAGCGCGGTGCCGCGGCGCTGCACCATCGCCAGGACCTGGAGGACGCTGTCGTGGATGTCGCGGGCCAGCCGTTCCCGTTCGCGGGTGGCGGCCTCGATCTCCAGCGCGCGGGCGAGGGTGCGTTCACTGGCTCGGGCCACCTCGACGACGTAGCCGATGGCGATGGAGGCGACCCAGACCAGCAGGACGTTGTGGAACGTGTCCCGGCTGGGCTCGCCGCGCTCGATGATGTTGACGACGGCGACGAGGGTGGAGGCGAAGGCGGCCCAGCGCCAGCCGCCCTTGAGGGCGAAGGCGAGCACCGCCCCCGCGGTCCAGATGGACGGCAGCGTGGGGCTGTCGACCCGCTGGGCCTCGAAGTCGGCGAGCGGCGTGAGGAGTATGCCGACCAGGGCGACGGTCAGGTCGGCGCCCAGGAAGCGCTTGGTGCAGGCGACGGCGCCGGAGACCTTCGGGAGGGTGCCGAGCGTCCAGGCCGCCAGCAGCGCCAGGAAGGCGATGGCGACCCACGGCCTGTCGTACCGCTCGCGGCCGAAGACCGCGAGCAGGACCGCGTAGAGCATCGTCAGGATGCGATAGGCCGTCAGGGCACGCCACAGCGGCTGTTCGACCGACATCCGCACGACGCGTTCGCGCCTTGCCACTTCCCCACCCCCCGGACGGGAACGACGCGGCTACGTGCCGAACCGTTCCGTCACCCCTGCGTTCCGGATTCTCCGCCCGCGCGCTTCTCCTCGGCGCGGCGCTTCTCCTCCTCGGCCCGGCGCTTCGCCTCGTCCGCGATCTCCCGCTTGGCGGCGGTCGCGTAGATGTCGACGTACTCCTGGCCGGAGAGCTTCATGATCTCGTACATCACCTCGTCGGTGACCGAGCGCAGGATGAAGCGGTCCCCGTCCATGCCGTGGTAGCGGCTGAAGTCGAGGGGCTTGCCGATCCTGATCCCCGGACGCATCAGCTTGGGGACCACCTTGCCGGGCGGCTGGATCTTCTCCGTGTCGATCATCGCCACGGGGATGACGGGCGCCCCGGTGGCCAGCGCGACCCGGGCGAGCCCGCCGGGCTTGCCCCGGTAGAGGCGGCCGTCGGGCGAGCGGGTGCCCTCCGGGTAGATGCCGAACAGCCCGCCGCTCTCGATGACTTCGATGCCCGCCCTGATGGCTGCCTCACCGGCACCACGGGTGCCCGAGCGGTCCACCGGGAGCTGCCCGACGCCCTTGAAGAAGGCGGCGGTCAGTTTTCCCTTCACGCCGGGCGAGGTGAAGTACTCGGACTTGGCGATGAAGGTGACCTTGCGGTCCAGGACGGCGGGCAGGAAGAACGAGTCGGAGAAGGACAGGTGATTGCTCGCCAGAATCGCCGGCCCGCGCGCGGGGATGTTCTCCAGACCCTCCACCCAGGGCCTGAAGGCGAGCTTCAGCCCATTGCCGATGGAGAGCTTCATCGCGCCGTAGATCAACTCGGGTGCCTCCTGTGTCCTGTGCGACAGACCTTAACCCGTGCCGCCGCCGGTGCTCCCGCCCGGCACGGGACCATCGCGACGACCGGGCCGTGACGGCCCTGGTCGGTGTCAGCCCGGTCGCGTACGGTGAAGTCATCCTCTGTACTCCCCCTCCCGCTCCCCGTCGAGCCTCACGAACAAGGAGATCCCCGGTGCCGGTCCTGCCTGGAGCCGAGCCGTTCCGCCACGAGGGCGGAGAGGTCGGCGTCCTTCTCTGCCACGGTTTCACCGGTTCGCCGCAGTCACTGCGCCCCTGGGCCGAATACCTGGCGGAGCGCGGCCTCACCGTCTCGCTGCCGCTGCTGCCCGGACACGGCACCCGCTGGGAGGACATGCAGGTCACCGGCTGGCAGGACTGGTACGCGGAGGTGGACCGGGAACTGCGCGGCCTGCTGGAGCGGTGCGCGCAGGTCTTCGTCTTCGGCCTCTCCATGGGCGGCGCGCTGACGCTGCGGCTGGCGGCGAAGCACGGGGACGCGATCAGCGGGCTGGTGCTGGTCAACCCGGCCAACAAGGTGCACGGCCTGTCGGCGTACGCGCTGCCGGTCGCCCGTCACCTGGTGCGGACGACGAAGGGGCTGGCGAGCGACATCGCGAAGGAGGGCTCCGCGGAGGTGGGCTACGACCGGGTGCCGCTGCACGCGGCGCATTCGGTGCGGAATTTCTTCCGCCTCGTCGATGCCGAACTGCCCCAGGTCACTCAGCCGATAGTGCTGTTGCACAGCCCGCAGGACCATGTGGTGCCGCCCGCCGACTCGGCCCGCATCCTCAGCCGGGTGTCGTCGACGGACGTCGAGGAGATCCTGCTGGAACAGAGCTACCACGTGGCGACGTTGGACCACGATGCGGAGCGGATCTTCGACGAGAGCTACCGGTTCGTCGGCCGCCTCGCTCCGAGCGTCGGGAAGAAGGGGAGCACGTCCGGTGGCTGAGCACGACGCGGAACGCACGGGAAGCGAGGAGGGGCGGGAGCCGCTGTCCGCCGGGGGAACGGCCCGTCCGGCGGAGGGTGTCGGCCCGTCGGCGGCGGGCGCGTCCGGGACCGGCACGGGCGCCCCGGACGACGGCACGCCGTCCCCCGACCCGGCCGGGAAGGCCCCGGACGACGACAACTCCGGCGGGTCCGGCGGGCCTGCCGACGAGCGGATCGACGAGGACGCGGCGTGGCAGGCGATCGTCGCGGGCTACGGCGAGGAGCCGCCGGACCCGCCGGGCGCCAAGCCGTTCCGGTCGGTCGAGGATCTCGCCCTGCTGGAGGACGATCAGTCGGGCGTGCTGGACCCGGACAAGGGGATCGGCAAGAAGTCCCCCAGGCCGCCCGAGCGGCCGCTCGGCAGTTCGGTCGTGTTCGCGCCCGGAGTCGGCGGTCCGCGGGACTACGAGGTCGCCGAGCCCAAGGACGACGACTTCGACGACACGGACGAGGGGCACTTCGTTCCTCCGGAGCCGCCGCCGCTGCCGGAGGCCGACGTCACGGCGAAGTTCGCCTGGCTCGCGGTCGTCGGCGGTCCGGTGCTGATGCTGGTCGCGGTGCTGCTGCGGTGGGAGATGACGTGGTGGCTCACCACGGTCTGCATCGGCGGCTTCCTGGGCGGTTTCGTCACCCTGGTGGCGCGGATGAACGACGACGACGAGGACGACGACGACCCGGGCCGCGGCGCGGTCGTCTGAGCCGGACCGGAACCCGGCCCGCCCGCCTCACGGGGTCGGCGGGCCGGGTTCCGGTGTGTCCGTGGGGCGGTCGGCCAGGATCGCGGGCACCCGCAGGGCCGCCAGCACCGGCAGGTGATCGCTCGCCGCCCGCAGGTCGGCGTCGACGATGCCGGGCAGTCCGGTGGGGACGCCGCAGCCGAGCACGTCGATGCCCTCCGTCACGAAGACCGCGTCCAGGCGCCGCCGGGGGCGGTCGGACGGGAAGGTGTTCTCGTCGCCCCACGGCCGGACGGCCCGGCAGTCCTGGAGCCGCCCGGCCAGTCGCCGGAACGCGGCCCCGGCCGGTACCTCGTTGAGGTCTCCGGCCACCACTGCGTGCTCGACGCCCATCGCGTCGAGCTGTTCCAGCACCATTCCGGCCTGGGCCAGGCGTTCGTCGGACCGCAGGCTCAGGTGGAAGCTCAGCAGCCCGATCCGGGTGCCCGCGATCCGTACCACCGAGGTGGCCAGGCCCCTGCGGTGCAGCCCCGGGGTGAGCGGCAGCAGGAGGTCCTCCGTCCGCTCCACCCCGGCCCGCAGCGAGCAGAGCAGCAGCTGCCCGGACGCCGTCGCGCCGCCGCCGAGCACGATCAGACCGGTCCGGGCCGCGAGCCAGGCCGCGCGCTTGCGCCAGCGGAAGAAGCGCGGGGCCTCCTGGATGAGCACGAGGTCGGGGGCGCAGGCCCCGATGACACGTGCCAGGGCCTCGCGGTCGTCGCGCATCGACCGGATGTTGTAGCAGAGCACTCTGGTGACGGCCGAGCCGTCCGGCTCGGTACGGGAGTCGGGCAATGGCGTCGCAACCATGCGTCTCACGATACGGCGGACGCCCGCCGCGGCCCGTGGGGCGCGACGGGCGTCCGTCTTTCGTACGGTGGCGGCGGGTCAGCCCTGACGGGCCAGGTCCGCCGCACCCACCAGCCCGGCCTTGCCGCCCAGTTGGGCCGCGAGGACCTGCGCGTGCGGGCGCCATTCGCCGCCGATCAGCCAGCGGCGGAACGACTTGCGGATCGGGTCGAGGACGAGTTCGCCCTCGTCCGAGACCCCGCCGCCGACGATGAACGCCGACGGGTCGAAGAGCGAGGCGAGGTCGGCGAGTCCGGCGCCGGCCCAGCGGGCGAGCTCCCGGAACGAGTCGATCGCCACCGGGTCGCCCCGCCGGGCGGCCTGGCTGATGTGCTTGCCCTCGATGCCGCCCGGCGTGCCGTCGCCGAGCGACAACAGGATCGAGGCGTTCTCCGGGGTGGCGTTGGCGCGCTGCCTGGCGTACCGGACCAGGGCGCGCCCGGACGCGTACTGCTCCCAGCAGCCCTGGCTGCCGCAGCCGCAGAGCAGGCCGTCGGGGACGACCCGGATGTGGCCGAACTCGGCGGCCACCCCGAAGCGTCCGCGGCGCAGCTTGTTGCCGATGATGATGCCGCCGCCGAGGCCGGTGCCCAGCGTGATGCAGATGACGTCGTCGTGGCCCTGTCCGGCGCCGAAGCGGTACTCGCCCCAGGCGGCGGCGTTGGCGTCGTTCTCCACGACGACCGGAAGGCCGACGCGCTGTTCGACCTTGTCCTTCAGCGGCTCGTGCCGCCAGTCGATGTTCGGTGCGAACAGCACGGTGGCGCGTTTGTCGTCGACGTAACCGGCGGCGCCGATGCCGACGGCCTCGATCCGGTGCCCCTCGCTCGCGCCGGACACCGCCGACGCGATCGCGTCCACGATGCCTTCGGCCGTCGGCGGGGTCGGCACCTTGAACGTCGTGAGGATCCGGCCCTCTTCGTCGACCACTCCAGCCGCGATCTTCGTGCCGCCGATATCGACGCCGATGGTGAGTCCCATGAATCCCTCAGTTCCGGTCGAGCCCCGCTGGGGCCAACCGTACCCGAGCCGGGGCCCGGTCCTTTCCCTGCCGGTGCCGGGCGCGCAGGTCAGTCCAGGTCGATGTGCTGCCCCGTCTCGGGTCCCTCGTCGCGCGGGTCGGTGGGGTCGCCGGCCCGCTTCTCGGTGCCGGTCCGCTCCTCCGGGACGTCCGCGTCCTCGGCCCGCCGGGTCCAGCGCCGTTCCTGCCCCTCGACGGCGGAGCGGTAGGCGGCGAGGAGTTCGCCGCCGGCCGCGGCGAGGTGGTCGAAGACGTCCGGGTTGCGTTCGATGACGGGCTGCGCGGCGGACTTGGCCTGCTTGACGATCTGCTGCACGGTGTCCTGGGCCGCCGCGCCGAACAGCGGCGACGGCAGGGAGGCGAGCTTGTCGGCCACGGCGTCGATCAGCTTGCGCAGTTCCTCGGCGGCGGTGCCGGGCTGCGGGCCGTACTGGGCGCGGCGGCGGGCCTTCTCCGCTTCGAGGTCCTCGGCGCAGGCCCGGGCCCACGCGTCGTCGTCGACGGGACGATCGGTGGCTTCGCTCATGGCGGACTCCTGCGACGTGGTTCGCCCGCGGTCGTGCGTACGGGACCGTACGGGTGGCTACTACCGACGTTACCCGACCCGTGCGGCGTCGTTCAGTCCGTCCGGGGCCACAGTCCGGGGTCGGGGGTGAACCTGACCCGGAGCACTCCGTCGGTGAGGGCGGCGCCGGAGACGGTGCAGCGGCGGAGCCCCGACTCCAGGGGGACGATCCGGTGGAACGGGCCCACGGTGAGCAGCAGTTCGTTGCCGCGGCGCACCAGTTGGAGGTCCGATTTGACCGCGCCGGGCAGCGGCAGGCACCAGACCAGGACCGAGCCGTCGCCGTCGGTGGGCGGGGCGGCCACGATCCGGCTGCCGGGCAGCAGCGCGTCGAGCCCGTCCGGGGCGTTCGGGTCCTCGATCCACCACGGGTCCTCGGCCCGGCCCGGCGGCCGCCGGGCCAGTCCCGCGGCGAGCCCGTCGCCCGCGGGCCGGACGTCGGCACCGGATGTGCCGGGGACGGTGACGGCGGCCCGGGTGTCGAGGAGTGCGAGGTCCTCGGGGCCCCGGGGATCGCGGCCGAGGTGCGGCACCTCGCACAGGGCCGTCGTGGGCGCCCACTGCGCGTACCAGTGGTCGGCGGTCTTCTCCTGCTGGGCGGCGAGGGCCGCGAACCAGGGGTCGGTGGAGTGCCGGGGCAGTACCCGGTTCATCACGAGGGCGTCGACGCGCAGCCCGTGCAGGGCGAGGCCGGTGCGGGCGGTGCGCAGGGCGTCCTCGGCGGCCGGCCCGGGTTCGGCGACCAGCCGCACCGTGGTGTTGCGGTCCTCGATCAGGGCCTGGACGTGGGCGAGCTCGGCGTCCTTGCGGGCGGCGCCCTCGTACAGCCACTGGGCGGGCATGGGCACGCCGGCGAGCTGGGCGAGCATCGGGCGCAGGGCGCGCGCGGCCTGGCGCTCCGGGGGCAGCAGCCGGCGCAGGTAGCGGCGCAGCCGTTCGGGCAGGGCGAGCACGGCGAGCGCCTCGCCCAGCGGCGGCAGGTCGACGACCAGGACGTCGTACCCCGCCTCCGACCAGTCGCCGACGGCGGCACGGCGCAGCGCGTGCAGCAGGGCGAGCGGGGTGCTGCCGGGGAGTTCGGTGATCTCCTCGCCGTCCAGCCGGTTCCCGCCGAGCAGGTCCAGCACGCCGGAGGCCCGGTCCTGGAGGGCGAGGAGTTCGTTCCTGAAGTGCTCGCCGGAGTCGATGCGGGCGGACCACAGGCCGTCGGCGGCCTCGGTGGGTTCGGTGTGTCCGGGCAGGCCGGGTATGGCGTCGGCGGAGAGCAGCAGGGTGCGGCGGCCCGTGCGGGCGGCGGCCCGTGCGGTCGCCGCCGCGACCGTGGTACGGCCTGCGCCGCCGGGGCCGGTGACGAGAACCGTACGCACCGGGTCAGGCATTCGGGACGGACTCGACGCGCTTCTTCAGACCGGCGAGGGCGCGGTCGATGATGACCTTCTCGGCCTTGCGCTTGATCATGCCGAGCATGGGGATCTTGACGTCGACGGTGAGCCGGTAGGTGACCTCGGTGCGGTCGCCGCCGAGCGGGGCGAGCACGTAGGAACCGTCGAGGGCGCGCAGCATCTGGGACTTGACGAGGGTCCAGCTGACCTCGTGGTCGCCGGTCCAGGTGTACGCGAGGGTGTGGTCGTCCTTGATGGCACCCGCGTCGAGGACGAGGCGGACCTTCTCGGCGCGGCCCCGGTCGTCGGCGGCGAGCACCTCGGCCTCCTTGACCTCGCCGGTCCACTCCGGGTAGCGGGCGAAGTCGGCGATCACTCCCATGACGTCGGCCGGTGCCGCCTCGATCGTGATCGTCGAGCTGGTGTGTTCAGCCATCGCTGTGGCTCCTCCAGTGCGGTGTGACCGGTGCGTCGGCAGATGCCTGCCGTCAGAAGGCTATCGCGTGCGCACGGCACCGCGTTCCGGGGTCCGGCGCGGGGACCTCACCATTCCAGGGCCCACGGCCTGCCGGTGGACGCGAAGTGGCCGACGTTCACACACTCGGTGGCGCCGATCCTCATCCGGCGGACCAGCGGCTGGTGGACGTGGCCGAACAGCGCGTACCGGGGGCGGGTGCGGCGGATGGCGTCGAGCAGGGCCCGGCTGCCCCGTTCGAAGCGGCGGGCGACCGTGTCGTAGGTCAACTCCGGTATGTCGGGCGGGATGTGGGTGCAGAGCACGTCGACCGGGCCGACCGCTTCGATCTTGGCCGCGTACTCCTCGTCGTCGATCTCGTACGGGGTGTTCATCAGGGTCCGCAGGCCGCCGCCGACGAAGCCGAACACCCGGCCGCCGATCTCGACGCGGTCGCCGTCCAGGACGGTGGTGCCCGGTTGGGCGTACTCGGACCACAGGTGGGGGAGGTCGACGTTGCCGTAGGTGGCGTACGTCGGAGTGGGGAAGGCCGCGAAGAGTTCGGCGTACTGCTTGCGCACCGCCGAGACGATCGCGGCGTCGCGGTCCATGCCGGCCCACAGCGTGCGGCCGAACTCCCGGGCCTCCTCGAAGCGGCGCGCGGTGCGCAGTTCGACGATCCGGTCGGCGTTCTCCACGCCGAAGAGGTCGGGGAAGATGCCGCGCGAGTGATCGGCGTAGTCGAGGTAGAGGACCAGGTCGCCCAGGCAGATCAGGGCGTCCGCGCCGTCACCGGCACGGGCCAGGGCTTCGGTGTTGCCGTGCACGTCGCTGACCACGTGGAGGCGTGTGCGCCGGGCGTCGGGGCTTTCACGGAGACTCGGTGCGGCAGGCATGACGGCCACCCTAAGGGCTGTCCCGCAATCGGTGGTGGACCGGTGCGCGGCGTCAGATGTGGTGCATCGCAGGGCGGAGGGGCGTCCGCATACTGGATGTATGCGGACGTTCCGACAACGCGGCGAGGTGCCGAAACTGTCGTCGCGCGCCCGCCATGGATATACGGGACAGCCCTTGGTGCCGCCGGTCGCGATACCGACCCCGTGCGGAACGCCCGAACCGGGCCGCTCTCGCGGACGAGGGCACCGGGGCCGGTCGCGGCGGGTGGACTACTGTGCGGCCAAGGACCACCGTTGTATGTGACGCATAAGACATCTGACCGGAACCCTCTATCGGGAACTGAGTACTGGTGGGTAACGTCCGGGCAGTCCAGTCATGCTCACTTCCACCGATGAGCATCTGCCTATCTTGGACCGCAGCCGGTGCGTCACACAGAGCCGTGGCACCGGAGCCCGATGAGGAGCAGCAGTCTTGCGCGAGTTCAGCCTTCCGGCCCTGTACGAGGTTCCCTCGGACGGCAACCTGACGGATCTCATCCGCCGCAACGCCGCTCAGCATCCCGATGCGGCGGTGATGAGCCGCAAGGTGGCGGGCGGGTGGGCCGACGTCGACGCCACCCAGTTCCTCGCCGAGGTCAGAGGGGTGGCCAAAGGGCTGATCGCGGCGGGCGTCGAGGCCGGCGACCGGGTGGCGCTGCTCTCCCGCACCCGCTACGAGTGGGTGCTGCTCGACTTCGCGATCTGGAGCGCGGGGGCGGTCACCGTCCCGGTGTACGAGACGAGTTCGCCCGAGCAGATCCAGTGGATCCTCGGCGACTCCGGCGCCGTCCTGTGCGTCGTGGAGTCGGCGGCGCACCAGGCCTCCGTGGAATCGGTCCGGGAGGACCTGCCCGCGCTGAAGGGCGTCTGGCAGCTTGAGGCGGACGCGATCGCGCGGCTGACGGAGACGGGCGCGGACGTCCCAGACGAGACCGTGGACCGGCGGATGACGAGCGCCAAGGCGGACGACCCGGCCACCATCGTCTACACCTCGGGCACCACCGGCCGCCCCAAGGGCTGCGTGCTCACGCACCGCAGCTTCTTCGCCGAGTGCGGCAACGTGGTGGAGCGGCTGAAGCCGCTGTTCCGTACCGGTCCGTGCTCGGTGCTGCTCTTCCTGCCCACCGCGCACGTCTTCGGGCGGCTGGTCGAGGTGGCCTCGGTGATGGCCCCGATCAAGCTCGGCTGCGTACCGGACATCAAGCACCTCACCGATGACCTCGCCTCGTTCCGGCCAACGTTGATCCTCGGTGTGCCGCGCGTCTTCGAGAAGGTCTACAACGGGGCGCGGGCCAAGGCGCAGGCCGACGGCAAGGGCGGAATCTTCGACCGGGCCGCGAGCACGGCGATCGCGTACAGCCGTGCGCTGGGCACCCCGCAGGGCCCGTCCCTGGGCCTGCGGCTGAAGCACAGGCTCTTCGACAAGCTGGTCTACGGCAAGCTGCGCGCGGTACTGGGCGGGCGCGGCGAGTACGCGATCTCCGGCGGCGCCCCGCTGGGCGAGCGGCTGGGCCACTTCTACCGCGGGATCGGCTTCACCGTCCTGGAGGGTTACGGCCTCACCGAGACCTGCGCGGCCACCGCCTTCAACCCGTGGGACCGGCAGAAGATCGGCACGGTGGGCCAGCCGCTGCCCGGCTCGGTCGTCCGGATCGCCGACGACGGCGAGGTGCTGCTGCACGGCGAGCACCTGTTCACCGGCTACTGGAACAACGAGGCCGCGACGGCCGAGGCCCTTGCCGACGGCTGGTTCCACACCGGCGACATCGGCACGCTCGACGAGGACGGCTACCTGGCCATCACCGGCCGCAAGAAGGAGATCATCGTCACGGCGGGCGGCAAGAACGTCGCCCCCGCGGTGATCGAGGACCGCATCCGCGGGCACGCCCTGGTCGCCGAATGCATGGTGGTCGGCGACGGCAGGCCGTTCGTCGGCGCGCTGGTCACGCTGGACGAGGAGTTCCTGGGCCGCTGGGCCGAGGAGCACGGCAAGCCGGCCGGTTCGACGGCCCGGTCGCTGCGCGAGGACCCGGAGCTGCTGGCCGAGGTGCAGCGGGCGGTGGACGACGGGAACGCGGCGGTGTCCAAGGCGGAGTCGGTGCGCAAGTTCCGTGTCCTGCCTGCCCAGTTCACCGAGGAGGCGGGCCACATCACCCCGTCGCTGAAGCTCAAGCGGAACGTGGTGGCGAAGGACTTCGCGGACGAGATCGACGCGATCTACCAGGGCTGACCCGGGCAGATCCGGTCCGTCGGGCCATTTTGTTGGAGGCTCTCCGGCATCGGCCGCCGCGAGCCGTACGGGCCTTCGGACGGGGTCGGCGCACATCGCGCCGGCCCCGTCCGCGTGTCGCCGCGCGCCTCGGGCCGTGTCGCCCCGCACCGCGCGTCGTATCGACTCGCGCACCGCGTCAGAGCAGTGCCCCGAGCCGCTCGGCCAGCAGGTCCCAGCGCCACTTCTCCTCGATCCAGGCCCTGCCCCGCTCCCCCATCCGCTGCCGCAGCTCCGGATCGTTCAGCAGGGCGACGATCCGGTCGGCGGCGTCCTCCTCGGAGCCGCCGCGCACCACCCACCCGGTCTCGCCGTCGAGCACGGCGTCGGGTGCACCGCCCGAGTCGCCCGCCACCACCGGCAGACCGGTCGCCGACGCCTCCAGGAAGACGATGCCGAGTCCCTCGACGTCGAGGCCGCCGCGGCGGGTGCGGCACGGCATGGCGAAGACGTCGCCCGCGCCGTAGTGGGCGGGCAGTTCCTCCCAGGGCACCGGCCCGGTGAAGCGAACCGATGCGCCGACGCCCGTCTCCACGGCGAGTTTCCTGAGGTCCTCGGCGTACGGTCCGCCGCCGACGATCAGCAGCACGGTGTCCGGGACCCGGGCGAGGATCGCGGGCATCGCCCGGATCAGCGTGTCCTGGCCCTTGCGCGGCACGAGCCGGGACACGCAGACCACGACGGGCCGGTCCGCGAGCCCGAGCCGGGCCCGCACCAGGTCCCCGCCGGAGTCCGGCCGGAAGGTCTTCCCGTCGACCCCCGGCGGCAGCTGGACCATCCGCCGCGCCGCGGCCGGGCTGAGCGCCGAGGCGATCCGGGAGCGGGTGTATTCACCCAGATAGGTGATCGTGTCGGTGCCGTCACCGATCCTTCGAAGGAGTTGCCGGGCGGCGGGCAGCTGCGCCCAGCCCGCCTCGTGCCCGTGGGTGGTGGCGACCAGGCGCCGGGCACCCGCGCGCCGCAGGGCGGGCGCCATCAGCCCCAGCGGTGCCGCGGCACCGAACCACACGGACGTGCAGTCGTGCTCGCGCAGCAGCCGCACCGCGCGCCGGGTCACCCGGGGGGTGGGCAGCAGCATCGTGGTGGGGTCGCGCAGGACGGTGAACGGCTGCTCCGCGTCGAAGGCGGCGGTGGCCTCCAGGCCCTCGGGGGTCCGCTTCCACGTGGAGGCATACACGACGACCTGCGTGGGGTCCAGGTGCAGCGCCATGTTGTGCAGGAACGCCTGGATACCGCCGGAGCGCGGCGGGAAGTCGTTGGTCACGATCAGGGTCTTGTCCATCCCGGCCGACAGTACCCGGCGGCCCGCCGCGACGACTTCGCCGGGCGGGCCCCGACGGCCGGCCCGGCGCGGACGGGCATCATGGCCGCTGGTACCCGTTCGGATCTGCGGCGTACGACCGAGCACGCACCCACACGGAACGGACGGGACGAACATGACGGGATCGACGGCGGCGCGGCTCGCCCCCGCGGTGTGGGCCCTCACCCGGATCGTGCTGCTGCTCTGCGTCACGAAGACGGTCGCGCTGCCCGGACCGGACGTGACCAGCGATGTCTCGGTCATCTACCGCGGCTGGTCGGAGGTCCTGGGCAGCGGCGCGTACCCGCACTCCGACGTCACCTGGCAGTACCCGCCCCTGGCGGCGCTCGCCGTGCTCTCCCCCGCCCTGCTGCCCTTCCTGGATTACGCCACTGCCTTCTTCGTCCTCGCCCTCCTGTGCGACGGGCTGGTGCTCGGGCTGCTGCTGCATGCGGGGCGCGGCGAGGGACGGTCGGCGGCGGGGGCCTGGGTGTGGGTGGCGGGAGTCCCCCTGCTCGGCACGACCGCGTACGCCCGCTACGACGTCATGGTGACGGCGGTGGCGGTGGCGGCACTGCCGGCGGGCGTCCGGCATCCCCGGGTCCTGGGGGCGCTGGCCGCGGTCGGCGCGCTGCTGAAGGTGTGGCCCGCGCTGATCCTCGTGGGCACCGCGCCCGGCCGCCCGACGCGCCGGGCATGGACGACCGCGGCCATGACGGCGGCCGGACTGCTGCTGGGATGCGCGCTGGCGATGCCCGGCGCGTTCGCCTTCCTCGACTTCCAGCGCGACCGGGGCACCGAGGTCGAGTCGCTGGGGGCGTTGGTGTTCCACGTGTGGCGCCAGTTCGGCTGGCCGGGGCGGGTGGAGCTGAACTACGGCTCGATGGAATTCCTGGGGCCGCAGGTGCCCCTGGTGAGCACGCTCGCCCTCGGCCTCTCCGTCGCCGCTCTCGGCTGGCTGGTGGTGTGGCGGCTGCGCGCCCGCCGCTTCCGGGTGAACACGCCGGCCGACGCGGCGTTCACGGCGGTCCTGCTGCTGACGACCACGAGTCGGGTGATCAGTCCCCAGTACCTGCTGTGGCTGGTCGGTCTGGCGGCGGTCTGCCTGGTCTTCGCGGGCAGCCGGATGGGGCTGCCCGCCGGGCTGGTGCTGCTCGCCACCGGGGTCACGCAGGCGGAGTTCCCGTTGGGGTTCGGCCACGTGGTGGCCAGTGACGCGACGGGCGTGACGCTGATGTTCCTGCGCAACGGCCTGCTGGTGGCGGCGACGCTGATCGCCTGTCGGCGGCTGTGGCGGCTGACGGTGCCCGGCACCCGGGACGACGACGGGCGCCCGGCCGTCGGCCGCGACCGCGCGGGCCGGGAGAGGGCGCCGATCGGTTCCTGACCGGTCCGGCGTCCCGCAGGAAGGCGCCCACCGTCGAGACCGGCTCCGGGCGCGGTGTCGGTGGTCACCCGGCAGGCTCTCCGCCGAGCCGGGTACGCAGATGGTCCCGCCAGAGCGCGGTGAACTCCCCCGGGGTCGTGGCGAGCACCTCGCGCAGGGCCCGCTCCACCGCCCCGTCCCGCCCCCGGTGCTCCCCGACGGCCCGGTAGAAGGCGTACAGCCGCTTCTCGCCCCATCGGTCGGCGATCAGCCCGCAGGCCAGCCAGCCACCCTCGTACGCCCTCGCCAGGCGCGCCGCGTCGCCCGCGAAGGCGAAGTCCTCGTCCGCGGGGAGCGCGCCGGGCAGCTCTCCGCGCCGGACCGCCGCGGCCAGTTCGGGCGCGGCCTGCGCGGCGGTGCGGTGCTCGGCGCGGTAGGCCGCCCAGTCGGCGAAGCCCTCGGAGAGCCAGACCGGGGTGGCGCCCGTGGTGCGGGCCCGGGTGGCGACGTGGGTGATCTCGTGGGTGAGGACGACCCGCTGCCCGAGGGCGGCGAGCGTGCCGTAAGCCTGCGGGTTGACGATCACCCGGTCCGCGGGGGCCCGGTCCGGGTCGCCGGTGCGCGCGGTGGTGACGGCCGCGATGCCGCGGTAGTCCGCCGCCGGTGCGCCCAGCAGGGCCGCCATGTCCTCCACGGTGCGCGGTGCCAGCACCAGCGCGCGGCCGGGCCAGCGCTCCGGCCAGGCGCCGGAGACCGCGGGCACCGCCCGGTCGGTGGTCCGCGCGATCTCCCGCAGCTCGCGCGCGGGGCGGCCGACGCCGAGGACGAGGCTGTGCGTGCCGCGCACCACCCGCACCCGGCCCTGCTGCCAGAGCTGTGCGGTGCCGTCCCCGTCCGGCCGGTCGCCGGTGAGGTACCAGCGGCCGTCGTCCCGGTCCCGGCGCAGATCGAGCACCCGGTCCGCGGTGGCCGGGGCGGAGTCGTGGCCGGTGATCCGGTAGCTCAGCCGGACGTCGGCGGTCGCCCGGTCGGGGCCCTGCGCGGTCAGTTCCGTGATCCGGTACGTCCAGGAGCTCAGCGGCACGTCCGCGAGGTTGTCCAGCTCCCGCCGCTGGGCCGCGCGCAGCCCGGTGGCACGGGGGTCCGCCACGGCCGCGTAGGCGTCCGGGTCGTGGGCCCGCACGGCGGCGGCCCGGCGGTCCAGGACGGCGCCCACCTCGCGGACGGCGGAGCCCGGCCCGGGGTCGTCGCCGGGCGCCGCGCAGCCGGGGACGAGCAGCAGCCCGGCGAGCAGGACCCGCGCCGCGCGCCGCCGCGCGCCGCGTCCCCCCGGCGAGGTGCCCCACCGGGCGCTCCCATTCACCCGGACGAGGGTACGGGCCGGAATCGGGTGAACGGTCCCGGGTGAACGTCCGGACACGCCGCCGACGGTCCGCGGGCGAGGCGCCGGGCACGGGCGAACCGCTCGGGGCGGGCGAACGGTCAGACGCGGGTGACCGAGGAGACCGGCATCATGCCCACGGGGTCGTAGCGCACCGGGGCACCCGGGTACGGGGCGTGGATGACCTGGCCGTTGCCGACGTACATGGCGACATGGCTGGCGTCGGCCCGGTAGACGACCAGGTCGCCGGGGCGGGCCTGGGAGAGCGGCACCATGCGCCCCGCGTACCGCTGGGCCTGCGAGGTGCGCGGCAGGCCGACGCCGGCCCGGGCGTAGGCCCACTGCATCAGCCCGGAGCAGTCGAAGGAGTTGGGCCCGTTGGCCCCCCAGACGTACGGCCGGCCCAGCGCCTGATGGACCGCCATGACGGCGACGGCCGCCCGTGCCGATCCGGCCGGCAGACCGGCCACCGCCGTGGACGTGTCGTCACGGCCCGAGCGCGAGGCCCGTTCGAACTCGGCCCGGTCGGTCCCGGGCAGCGTCGCCAGCAGCTTCTTCGCCAGGGCGAGCTTGCGCTCGACGGTCCGCTTGTGCCGGGCCGCCGCCTCCCGGTTGCGTTCCAGGTCGGCGAGTGCCCGATCGGCCTCGGCACGGGTCTGGGCGAGCGATCGCCGGGCCTGCCGGAGTTCGCGCAGTTCGGCAGCTTGACGGGTGGTCAGCCGGTCCAGTGCGGCGGCCCGTTCGAGGTAGGTGTCCGGGTCGGAGGAGAGCAGCAGGGCGAGGGTGGGGTCCAGGCCGCCGGAGCGGTACTGTGCGGCGGCGAGCGAACCGAGCGCCGTGCGCATGCGGTTGACGTCCTCCTGGCCCCGGGCCGCCCGGTCCCGCGCCCGGTCCGCCTCGCCGCGGAGCCGCTCGGCGTTCTCACCGGCCCGGTCGTACTGCTGGGTGGCGTGCTCGGCCTCGGCGTACAGCCGGTCGATCCGGGCCTTCACCGCCCCTGGTGTCTCCTGCGGGTCGGCGTTGGCGTCGACCACCCCGAGCGTGGCTGCCGCGGTCGCCGCCGCTGCCGACAGGACCGTGGCCCGGGCACCCCGGGTGAGGCCGGACTGTGAGGAACGTCGATGGGACACCACAGGACGCCGCACTCCCTTCCGCTGTACGCAGATGTGCGCGGCCCCTGCCGCCCGGAAGGGCGGACCGACGACCGGAGCCGCACAGCAGGCAGACAGTAGTCGCCCGGTCACGCGGCGACCAAGGACCTCGCCGGGTGATCGGGTCGCGCCGACGCTTCCGCCCCGCCGGTGACCTGTGGTCTCCGACGGGGCGGACGGTGGTGCGGGGGTGTGGGAATTCGCCCGTTCGGGCGTGCGTCAGCCGACGCGCACGCCGAACTGGAAGCTGCCCATGGTGTTCATCGACTCGTAGCGGACGTACGCGCCCGGGTACGGGGCGTGCAGGACGGTGTTGTTGCCCGCGTAGAGGCCCACGTGCGAGGTGTTGTTGAAGAAGACCAGGTCGCCGGGCTTCAGCGCACTGCGCCCGATCCGGACCCCGTCGTTGACCTGGGTGTACGTGACCCGGGAGATCTGGACGTTGGCCTGGGCGTAGGCCCACTGGGTCAGCCCGGAGCAGTCGAAGGAGTTGGGGCCGGTGCCGGAGGGGACGTACGGCTTGCCCACCCGGGTGCCGGCGGCGCTCAGGGCGGCGGAGCCCCGGGCGGAGGCGGGGGCCTCGTTGCCCAGGTCGACCCGGTCGTCGGAGTCGCGGCTGGCGCGCTGCTCCTGGTCGCGGAACTTCGCCTTCTCGGCGGCGGTCAGCGTGTTGTACAGGCGCTGCGCCTCGGCGAGCTTGTCCTGGAGCTTCTTCTTCTTCGCCCCGAGCGTCTCGCGGATGTCCGCGAGGTCGCCCAGCTTGCCCTGGGCCTCCTTGCGCTCCTGCGCGAGGGACCGCTGCTTCTCCTGGATCTTCTTGAGCGTCTCGGCCTGCGTGGCCGTCAGCTGGTCGAGCGCCGACGCCTTGTCGAGGTAGCTGTCCGGGTCGGACGAGAGGAAGAGCTGGACCGAGGGGTCGAGGCCACCGGAGCGGTACTGTGCCGCGGCGAGCGAACCGAGGCCGTTGCGCAGGTTGTTGATCTCCTGCTGGCCGCGGGCCACCTTGTCCTGGAGCGCGCCGACTTCCTTCTCCAGCTTCTTCTGCTGCTCCTTGGCCCCGTTGTACTGCTCGTTGGCGCCCGCGGCCTCGTGGTTGAGCTTGTCGACCTTCGCCTTGACCTCGCTCTTGGAGGGCTTGGGGTCGGCCTGGGCCGCCTGGGAGGTCAGGGCGACGGCTGCGGCGGCGGTCGCGGTGAGCACGGTCACACGGGCGCGGCTCGGCTTCTTGGGACGACGGTGGGACGCCACGGAGGCGAGCTCCTTCTTCCTCGAGCCGCCTACCGGGCTGTGGGGGAGATGAATCCCCGGCTCCGTGCACGTCACGGACTCGGCGGTTCCTTCGCCGTCACCCCGGGTGGGTGATCAACCGTGCGAAGGTTCGAGGCCTGACCCTAGTGACCAACTTGTGATCAGTTCAAATCCTCGCCGGTAAAAACTCCTTGCATCAGGTACTTCTTTACCTGCTTCGCACAGGGCGTAGCTGCGATTTGACGGTCCGTTGCCCGATTTCCGCCGAGTTCCGGCAAACTTCACCAGTGCCGCATCAGGCACTAGACGCGCGAAAGACGCTTCAGGAGCAAGGCGGACGCAACGGGCCTGGCTCCCGCCTTCGCCACTCCGTCGGCGACCTCGCGGTCGGTGGAGACCACCACGACCGGACGGCCCGACGGCTCGGCGCGCGCAAGTTGACGGATCAGCTCGTCGGCGGTCACGCCCGGCTTGCTGAACAGCACCCGGACGCCGCGCGGCGGTGCGAGCAGTACCGGGGCGGCGAGTTCGGCCCCGTCGAAGACACAGGTCATCTCGGCGCCGGTCTGCGCCGCGAGCACCGAGAGACCGCCCAGCAGCCTCAGCCGCTGCTTCTCCAGCGGCAGTTGCGGATATCCGGTCTTGGTGACGTTGTAGCCGTCCACGATCAGATGCGCCTGCGGCAGCGCGAGCAACTGGTCGAGCAGGGCCGGATCGGTCTCCGAGAGGGCCCTGGCGGCGATGTCCTTGGGGGACATCCGGCCGGGCTCGACCGCGTCGACACCGTCCGCCGGACGGATCGAGGCCGGGGGCAGGGCGAGTTCCCGGCGTAGCCCTCGGGCCGCGTCGAGCACCGTGTCCAGCAGCAGTCGCAGCCGCATGTCCTCGACCGAGCGACCCTCCCGAGCGGCCCTGCGCGCCGCCTCGACGGACGCCTCGGCCTCGCCGAGCCGCACTTTGAGCCGACGGGTCTCGCTCTCCGCCGCGGAGACCTGGGCGGCCGACTCCGCGCGCACGGCATCGGTCTCGGCCCGGCTGCGGCGGAGCGCGGCCTCACCCCGTCTGACGTCGCTGACCGCGCTGCGCAGCTTACGCTGGAGGGACTCGGCCTCCTTGCGGGCGGCATCCAGCTCGGCGCGGAGCCGTTCCGTCTCGCTCTTCGTCTGGGAGCGGGCCTGGACGAGCTCCTCGCGCAGCCGTTCCAGCTCGCGGCGGCCCGCCTCGTCGGCGCGCTCGGCGTCGGCTCGCTGGGCCTCCTCACCGGCGGCGGCGACCAGCTTCACCCAGCCGGCCGGGCGCAGCACATAGGCGGCGGCGGCGACGTCCACCGGGTCGGCGGCGGCGGGCGGCGACCCGGACTCCAGGGCAGCGGCCAGCTCCGGCTGCTCCTCCTTGAGCAGCTCGCCGATCCGCTGCCGGAACGACGCGTCGCCCGCCAGGGCAGCCGCCATGGCGTTTCCGGCGAACTTGGCCCGCCGGGTCGGGGTGAAACGGGCGTACTGCCTCAGCGGAGCCGGGAGTTCGGAGACCGTCAGGCCGCCGAAGGCGTCCGACACCAGCGCGACGACCCGCCGCCGCACTCCCTCGGGCAGCGGGCGGTCGAGCGCCTCGACGACGCCGTCGGCCGCCTCGGCCGACTCGGCACCGCTAGCGGGCTGCTCCACCATCCGTCACCCCAAATCACATGTCTGTCGCACGGCTCCGTCAGGAGTCGGCGCCCGGCCTGGCGACCAGCTCGATCTGATCCACCGCGTTGCACCAACGGCACCGCACCGACTCGATGGTCTCACTGACCACCTCGCGTTCCTCGACGGTTGCCTCCCCGGCCAGGTCGAGATGAACGTATTCGACGACCTTCGAGGAGCGCGTCACGTCGAAGCGCGTGAGGTTTCCGCAGAGCGTGCAGCGCCAGCGGGTCCCGTCGGTCGGCTGCGGAACCGTCGTCATCGTTGCGTCCTCTTTCGTCGAGCCACGTGCTGCCTGATTCAAGGATCTCGCGGTGCGCCGTCGAACTGCGGATGTCCTGCCGCAACCCTACGGCCTCGCCGTGTACCGCCGACACGGCGAGGCGGCCTGTCCCGTTCCCTCCATGTGCGTCATGCTCTGTTCATGATCGATCTGCGCGTCGCGGCGGGCCGGGTGACCGGCGGACTCCTGCGCACGGTCACCCCCGGCGGGCCGCTGGTCACCCACACCCTGATCGCCTCGTGCTGCCTGATCTTCGTGCTCGGCCCGCTGTCCGGGTTCCACCCGCCGCACGGGAATGCCGATGCCGTGCTCGCCGCCCAGGCCGGGTACTTCGAACGCTGGGGGGTGATCCCGAGAGAGCTGTGGGACGGCTCCGGGCGGGCCCTGCTCACCCCGCTCACCGCCCTCTTCGTGCACGGCAGCTGGCTGCACCTGCTCGGGAACATGCTGTTCCTGTACGTGTTCGGGGCGATGGCCGAGGAACGCATGGGCCGCATCGAGTTCCTCCTCTTCTACGTCGGCTGCGGCTGCCTCGCGCTGGTCGCCTACGCGGCCGCGCACGCCACGTCCGACCAGACGCTGGTCGGCGCGTCGGGGGCCATCTCGGCGGTGCTGGGAGCCTTCCTCTACCTCTTCCCGAGGGCCCGGGTCACCAGCCTGTTCCCGTTCCTCTTCTTCCTGCCGCTGCGTTTCCCCGCCTGGATCGTGCTGATCTTCTGGTTCGTCCTGCAGTGGCTGGCGGTCCGGGGCGCGAGCGACGGGGGGCCGGGCGTCGCCTATCTGGCCCATGTGGCCGGCTTCGCCCTCGGCTTCCTCTATGCCTGGGGGCGCTACCGACGTGCGGATAGAGTGAAGGCTCCAGCCGCGGCCACCGAGGGAGAAAGCCAGCCGTGATCACCGCGATCGTGCTCATCAAGACCAGCGTGGACCGGATTCCCGAGATCGCCGAGGCCATCGCGGCGCTGGACAGCGTCAGCGAGGTCTTCTCCGTCACCGGTACGTACGACCTGATCGCCATGGTCCGGGTGGCCAGGCACGACGACCTCGCCGACGTCATCCCGGGCCGGATCAGCAAGATTCCCGGCGTCGAGGCCACCGACACCCACGTGGCCTTCCGCACCTACTCCCAGCACGACCTGGAGGCCGCCTTCAACATCGGCCTCGACGCCTGAGAGGTCCGTGGCACAGGTCGCGGGGGGGGGGGGGGCCCCCCCCCCCCCCCCCCCGGCCCCGCAGCGGCGAATCAGGGAGCCCGCCCGCCCCCGGGCGCACCCGCCGCCCCCCGGGGCGTGTGTA
>NZ_JBHJWQ010000007.1:298637-308556 GCF_042266885.1 Streptomyces sp. NPDC056061
GGGCCGCCCCAAAACCCCGGGCCCTGCCGCCTGTGGGGGCGGGGCCCCGGTGGGGGGGGGGGGGGGGGCCCGCCCCCCCCCCCCCCCCGCGACCTGACGGGTCAGAGCTGCGCCTCGCCCCGGTCCGGGACGCAGCGGCCGCCCTCGGTGCGGTACTTCCACTGGGCGCCCTTGCTCACCAGCTCCTTGACCGCGCGGACGAAGCGCTCGATGTGCTCGTCCGGCGTGCCGGCGCCGAAGCTCACCCGAATCGCGTTCAAGGAGCTCTCCCCCGGCTCGGCCTCGGGCGCACCGCACTCGCCGACCTCCTGCGGGTCGCTGCCCAACAGGGTGCGGACCAGCGGGTGGGCGCAGAACAGCCCGTCGCGGACCCCGATGCCGTACTCGGCGGAGAGCGCAGCGGCGAAGTGCGAGCTGTTCCAGCCCTCCACCACGAACGAGATGACACCGACCCGCGGGGCGTCGTCGCCGAACAGTGACAGCACCTCGACCTCGGGAACGTCCGCGAGACCGGCCCGGACCGCGGCGACCAGGTGCTGCTCCCGGGCGACCAGACCGTCGAAGCCCGCCTCGGTGAGCGCCCTGCACGCGGAGGCGATGGAGTACACACCGATGACGTTGGGGGAACCGGCCTCGTGCCGGGCGGCGGTGGTGTGCCACTCGACATCCACCCCGCCGTCGGCGCGGCGGGAGACCTTGCGCGAGGCGCCTCCGCCGGCCAGGTACGGCTCGGCGCCCCGGAGCCAGTCCGCCCGGCCCGCGAGCACGCCCGAACCGAACGGCGCGTAGAGCTTGTGCCCGGAGAAGGCGACCCAGTCGACGTCCAGGTCGGTGATGTCGACCGGGTGGTGCGGGGCGAGTTGCGCCGCGTCCAGCACGATCCGGGCGCCGTGCGCGTGCGCGGCGGCGGCGAGTTCCTTGACCGGCCACAGCTCTCCGGTGACGTTGGAGGCGCCGGTGACGCAGACCAGCGCGGGGCCGAGGGGGCCTCCCCCGCTCGAACGGAGCTGAGAGCTTGGGGAAGGTTCGCGGTCGGCGAGCGCCCGCTCCAGCGTCTCGACGGCCTGGGCCGGGGTGCGCGGGGCGTTGAGGTACGTCACCCGGGCGTCGCGCCACGGCAGCAGCGAGGCGTGGTGCTCGGTCTCGTAGACGAAGACCTCGCAGTCGGCGGGGATCACGGCCGCCAGCAGGTTGAGCGAGTCGGTGGTCGAGCGGGTGAAGACCACCTGGTCGTCGGCGCGGCAGCCGAGGAACTCCGCGACCGTCGCCCGGCTGTTCTCGAACAGGTCCGTGGACAGCTGCGAGAGGTACCCGGCGCCGCGGTGGACGCTGCCGTAGTACGGGGCGTACGCGGCCACGTCGTCCCAGACCCGCCGGAGCGCCGGGGCGCTGGCGGCGTAGTCGAGGGCCGCGTAGGCGACTTCACCGCCGGTGACCAGCGGAACCGTTACATCTTCTCCCAGAACCGGCAGAGGGGCACAAAGCGACTGGTCGGCGGCAGCGGTGAGGACAGACATGGCGAACTCCCGTAAGAGGCAGGCGAATCGCACGCGCCGGCGGATACGCCACGGCGCGGCGGAAAGACGTGAAGAGAGGTGCGGAGAAGGGCCGGAAAGCCCTATCGCATTCGCGTGCTCACAAGAGGCTCCCTAGGGACCAGGACCCCGGGGGCTGGCATTCACTGATGCCGAGGGGCCCGCGCTTGCCGCGGGCCTCGCTGCCCACGGCCTGGTCTTCACCCGGGGCACCCCGCCACGGACGGAGGGTTGCCGGACAGCGGGCCGGGGCCGTAGTCGCTGTCACTCATGACCTGTCCAGCATCTTGCCATACGTCCGCGAACGCGCAAGACGCGGTCCGCGATGCGGACCGCGCCCTGCGTCACATTCCTTGCGTTCAGGCGTTGCTGGCCGCCACCCAGCGCTCCAGCGCCGCGCGGGCCGCCCCGGAGTCGATGGACTCGGCCGCCCTCGCGACCCCGGCGGCGAGCTGCTCGTTCAGCGTGCCGTCCGTGGGGTCCAGGGCGACCAGGGCCGCCGCCGAGTTGAGCAGCACGGCCTCGCGTACCGGTCCCGGCTCGCCGGCCAGCACCCGCCGGGCCACGTCCGCGTTGTACGCGGCGTCGGCACCGCGCAGCGCCTGTGCCGGGACCAGCTCCAGACCGATGTCGCGCGGATCGAACCGCTCCTCGCGCACCTCGCCGTCCCGCACCACCCAGACCTGCGAGGTGGCCGTCGTCGTCAGCTCGTCGAGCCCGTCGTCGCCGCGGAAGACCAGCGCCGAGTTGCCGCGCGCGGCGAGGACTCCGGCCACGATGGGCGCCATCCTCAGGTCGGCCACGCCGACGGCCTGCGCGCGCACCCGGGCCGGGTTGGTGAGCGGCCCCAGGATGTTGAACGTGGTCTGGGCGCCGAGCTCCTTGCGCGCCCGGGCGGCGTACCGCAGGGCGGGGTGGAACTTCACCGCGAAGCAGAAGGTGATGCCGGCTTCCTCGGCTACCTCGACGACGCGCTCGGCGCCGAGGTCCAGGTTGACGCCGAGCTTCTCCAGCACGTCGGAGGAGCCGCTGGCCGAGGAGGAGGCGCGGTTGCCGTGCTTGACGACCTTGGCGCCGGTGCCCGCGATGACGATCGCGGACATCGTGGAGATGTTGACCGTCTTGGCGAGGTCGCCGCCGGTGCCGACGATGTCGACGGTGCGGCCGGGGACGTGGATGGTGCGGGCGTGTTCGTACATCGCGCGCACCAGGCCGGACACCTCGTCGACCGTCTCGCCCTTGGCACGCAGCGCCACCGCGAATCCGGCGATCTGCACGTCGGTCGCCTCGCCGCTCATGATGCGGTCCATCGCCCACGCGGTGTCGTCCGCGCCCAGGTCCTCGCCGCGCAGCAACGGGTTCAGCACGCCGGGCCAGGAACGGTCCGCCACGCTGTCGCCGCCGATCGGGGTCACAACGTTCATGGTCCGCTCCTGGGGTCCACAGCCGAAAAAAAAGGGGGGTCGACTCCCACCCTATCGAGCACCGGGGACAGCGAGGAGCCCCGTCCATCGGATGGACGGGGCTCCTGCTGTGGCGATCAGTTCAGGCGATCAGTGGTGACCGTGGCCGCTGGTGATCTCCTTGTACTCCTCGGCGGTGGGCTTGGCGATCTGGCCGTCCTCGCCGTAGTAGCTCTTGCTGAGCCTGGCGCGCAGCTTCTGCAGCGCGGACACCTTGCGCTCGACACCGTTCTTGTCGACCGTCGGGCCGATCTCGACCGGCTGGTACTGGTCGTGCGCGGTGAGCGTGTGCAGCTTCTCCGGGCCGAGCGGCTCGTGGATCTCGACGAACTCACCGTGCGGCAGGCGCTTGATGATGCCGGACTCGCGCCCGTGCAGCACCTTCTCCTTGTCGCGGCGCTGGAGGCCGAGGCAGATCCGCCGGGTGACGATGAACGCGATGACCGGGCCCGCGAAGATGAAGATCCGGATGAACCAGGAAATGGCGTTGATCGACAGGTGGAAGTGCGTGGCCCACAGGTCGTTGCCACCGCCGATGAAGACGATGACGTACACGGTGATCCAGGCGACGCCGAAGGCCGTCCGGGTCGGGGCGTTGCGCGGGCGGTCCAGCAGGTGGTGCTCACGCTTGTCACCGGTGACCCAGGACTCGAGGAACGGGTAGACCGCGATGACCCCGAGCACCAGTCCGAAGACCATCAGCGGGATGAACACACCCAGGACGAGCGTGTGACCCCAGAGGTTGACCTCCCAGCCGGGCATCACACGGATCAGACCCTCGGCGAAGCCCATGTACCAGTCGGGCTGGGCGCCGGTGGACACCTGGTCCGGCCGGTAGGGGCCGATGGACCAGACGGGGTTGATCGTGGCGATGGCCGAGATGATGGCGATGATGCCGAAGACCAGGAAGAAGAAGCCACCGGCCTTCGCCATGTACACCGGCATGAGCGGCATGCCGACGACGTTCTTCTGGGTGCGTCCCGGACCCGCGAACTGCGTGTGCTTGTGGTAGACGACGAGGATCATGTGCGCCACCACGAGACCGAGCATGATGCCCGGCAGCAGCAGGATGTGGATCGAGTAGAACCGGCCGACGAAGTCGTGGCCCGGGAACTCTCCGCCGAACAGGAACATCGAGATGTAGGTGCCGACGATCGGCATCGACAGGATCGCGCCCTGGGTGAAGCGGATACCCGTACCGGACAGCAGGTCGTCCGGGAGCGAGTAGCCGGTGAAACCGGTGAACATGCCCAGCACGAACAGCAGGAAGCCGAACAGCCAGTTGATCTCACGCGGCTTGCGGAACGCACCCGTGAAGAAGACGCGCATCATGTGCACGAACATGCCGGCCAGGAAGATCAGCGCGGCCCAGTGGTGGATCTGGCGGACCAGGAGACCACCGCGGACGTCGAAGCTGATGTCCAGTGTCGAGGCGTACGCCTCGGACATCTTGATGCCCTGCATCGGCTCGTACGAGCCGTGGTACACGACCTCGTTCATGCTCGGGTGGAAGAACAGCGTCAGGTACACACCCGTGAGGATGATGATGATGAAGCTGTAGAGGGCGACTTCCCCGAGCATGAAGGACCAGTGGTCCGGGAAGATCTTGCGCATGTTGGCCTTGGCCAGGCTGTAGATCCCGAGCCGGCCGTCCGCCCAGTCGGCCACCCGCTCGCCGGCGGGCGCCTTGCGATTGCCCGGCGCGGCGGCACCGGGTGTGTTCGTGGTCGCAGTACTCATCCGCGCTCCCAGAATGCAGGACCGACGGGCTCTTCGAAGTCGCCGAGCGCTTCGAGGTTGCCCTCGCTGTTCACGCCGATCCGCAGCTGCGGAAGGGCGTGACCGGCCGGACCGAAGATGACGCGGGCGCCGTCGGAGAGGTCGAAGGTGGACTGGTGGCACGGGCAGAGCACGTGATGCGTCTGCTGCTCGTACAGGCTGATCGGGCAGCCGACGTGGGTGCAGATCTTGGAGAAGGCGACGATTCCCTCGTGCGCCCACTCGCGCTCGCGCTTGTCCTTGATGTCCGCCGGGTGGATCCGGACGATCATCAGCGCGGCCTTGGCGATCTGGTTGTTGAAGTCCTCCGCGTCCTCCGTCAGGCCCTCGGGCATGGCGAAGGTCAGCGAACCGACGATGACGTCCTCGGGACGCAGCGGCTGCATCGTGTTCATGTTGATGAGCTGCTTGCCCTTGCCCCACAGGGTGTTGCGGAGCTTCTTCTCCGGCAGCGGACCGAGGTCGCGCAGCAGCACCACACCGGAGAGCGGCACCAGCGCCAGCGCACCGAACATGGTGTTGCGGATCAGCTTGCGCCGACCGAGCGCGGACTCCTGGGCACCGGCCGCGAAGTCCGCCAGGACCTTCGCCTTGACCTCGGGCGTCGCCTCGATGGCGTGCCGGTCGTCGGCGACCTCCACGTCGGACATCAGGGTGCGCGCCCAGTGGACGGCCCCGGCGCCGATCGTGAAGAGCGCCACGCCCAGGGTCAGACCCAGGGAGAAGTTGAGCGCGCTCACATGGCCGAACGGCCAGATGTACACGATCTTGTCGACCGGGAAGATGACGTACGAGGCGATGAAGCCGACCGTCGCCAGCATCGACAGCGTGAACAGCAGCGCGACGGTGCGCTCGGAGCGCTTCGCCGCCCGCTCGTCGATGTCCTGGATGCGCGGCTTGTGGGCCGGCAGCCCCGGGTCGGCGAACGGGTCGTCCGCGACCTGTACCGCGTCGTGCGCGGTTTCCTGCACGGTGGGCAGGTTCTCGTCTGGAATCTCTTGGCTACTCATGACTTCTTGGCCTTAGCGGTGTGGGCCGCGACCCAAACGGCGAGTGCGATCAGTGCGCCGAGCCCGAAGATCCACGCGAACAGACCTTCGCTGACCGGGCCCAGGCCGCCCAGCGAGAGACCGCCGGGGCTCGGGGTGTCATCGCTGTTGACAGCCTTGACGTACGCGATGATGTCCCGCTTCTGCTGCTCGGGCATCGTCGAGTCCGGGAAGGACGGCATGTTCTGCGGGCCGGTCTGCATGGCCTCGTAGAGGTGCTTCGGCGACACGCCCTCAAGGCTGGGCGCGTACTTGCCGTTCGTCAGCGCACCGCCCTGGCCGGTGAGGTTGTGGCACTGCGCGCAGTTGGTGCGGAACAGCTCGCCGCCCTTGGCGGCATCCGCGCCGGCCGGGTCGTACTGCTGCTTGGTCGGCGTGATCGGACCGGCTCCGAGGGACGCGACGTACGCCGCGAGCTGGTCGATCTCGGCCTGGCTGTAGATGACCTTCTTCTTCGGGACCTGGGCACCCGGCTGCTGCGCCGGCATGCGGCCCGTGCCGACCTGGAAGTCGACGGCGGCGGAACCCACGCCGACCAGGGGCGGCCCGTCGGTGGTGCCCTGACCGCCGGTCCCGTGGCAGCTGGCGCAACCGACGGTGTACAGCTTCTTGCCCTCGTCGATGGCGAGGGACTGGGCGGTGTCGTCGGCCTGCGCCTTACTCGCGGGCGCGAACGCGGCGTACAGCCCCCCAGTGGCCGCCAGCGCGAGGAGTAGTACGACGACCGCCGCCAACGGATGGCGTCGTCGTGCGGAGAGCTTTTTCACGGATTACCCCGGTGTCAGGATCTTCTGCGTCGATGCTGGATGGTGTTCGGGTGCGAGCCCGGTTACTTGATCATGTAGATCGTGGCGAAGAGGCCGATCCACACGACATCGACGAAGTGCCAGTAGTAGGACACGACGATGGCGGCGGTCGCCTGTTCGTGGGTGAACCTCTTGGCTGCGTATGTCCTGCCCAGGACGAGCAGGAAGGCGATGAGTCCGCCTGTCACGTGCAGCCCGTGGAAGCCGGTCGTCAGGTAGAACACCGAGCCGTACGGGTCGGAGGACAGCGAGAGGCCGTCCTTCTTCACCAGCTCGGTGTACTCGAAGATCTGGCCTCCGATGAAGATTGCACCCATCACGAAAGTGATCACGAACCAGGTGCGGAGCTTCTTCACGTCGCCGCGCTCGGCGGCGAAGACGCCGAGCTGGCAGGTGAGGGAGGAGAGCACAAGGATCGTGGTGTTCGTGGCCGAGAACGGGAAGTTCAGGGCCGAGGCCATTTCCTTCCAGTGCTCCGGTCCGGTCACCGATCGCAGGGTGAAGTACATCGCGAAGAGGGCCGCGAAGAACATCAGCTCGGAACTCAGCCAGATGATGGTTCCGACGCTGGTGAGGTTCGGTCGATTGACCGACGGGTGCGCGTGCCCGGTTTCTACTGTCGTTGCTGTCGCCACGACCGACATTATGTCGGTCCCTTATCCCGCCCTCACTCCGGGGGGTGCCGTTCGGTGTGTCAACCGGGTGTGCCTGCCCCGAACAGCCCATGAAACCGCTGTCCGGGGCCGTGCTGACAGGCCATCGGGCGGAGTACGATCCGCGCATCGGTTCATGCCCGGAAAGCCCCGAAGACACAGATGTCACGGAGGAACAATGCAGCCGACCGCCACGGTCCTGGTCTACAGCGACGACGCCAACACCCGTGAGCAGGTGAGGCTGGCAGCCGGGCGCAGGCCCGCGGCCGACGTGCCGCCGGTGGAGTTCCTGGAGTGCGCCACCCTGCCCGCCGTCCTGGAGGCCCTGGACAACGGCGGCATCGACGTCTGCGTACTGGACGGCGAGACGGCCCCCGCGGGCGGCATGGGCGTCTGCCGGCAGATCAAGGACGAGATCTTCCGCTGCCCGCCCGTGCTGCTGCTGATCGGACGCCCGCAGGACGCCTGGCTGGCCACCTGGAGCCGCGCGGACGCCGCGGTGACCCTGCCGGTCGAACCCGTCGAGTTCGCCGACGCCCTGGCGGCCCTGCTGCGCAGCAGGCACTGCGTGGACGCCTGAGAGCCTGCCGGGTGGCCCGCCGGCCGGGCGGGGCCACCCGGTGCGCTCCGGGCCCCGCCGCCGGGCCGGCCGTCCTCCCGGAGGGCGGTGCGCTCCCGGAACGGGTCAGACCTCGGGGCGCAGCCGCGCCGCCTGAATCGTGTCCGTGCGTTCCGGGTCGCCGTTGTTCCGCAGCGCGCTGCCCGTCTGCCACTTGGCCCAGGACAGGTTCCAGTCCCCGTAGCCGTTGTCGAACGGCGTCATCGTCTCGCCCTGGCTGCCGACGACCTTCACGATGTCGCCCTCGCGCACGGTGTTGAAGAACCACTCGGCCAGGCCGGTGGCCATGCCCGTGCAGCCGTGGCTGACGTTGGCGTATCCCTGTGACCCGGTGGACCAGGGGGCCGCGTGCACGTACTCGCCGCTCCAGGTGACGCGCGTCGCGTAGTAGACCTGCAGATCGTACGAGTCGTCCGAATCCGACGAGATGCCGATCGTCTCGCCGCGCATCCGTACGGAGTACTCCTTGCTCAGCACGACCTTGACGCCGTTTCGGGTCGCGAAGCCGGGCTTGCCGGTGGTCACCGGAATGGTGTTGATCACTTTCCCGTTGCGCTTGACGGTCATGGTGTGCGCGGCGGCGTCGGTGATGGCCTCGACACGGTCGCCCGTGGTGAGCTTCAGCGCCTTCGTGGGAGCCCCGTACAGGGTGTCGGTGACCTTGATGCCCGCCAGGCCGCTGGTGACGTCGATGGTGGCCCTGGCGGGCCAGTAGTCCTTCGGGCGGTAGTGCAGGGTCTTGTCGTCGACCCAGTACCAGGATCCGACGACGGCGGGCGTGGAGCGGACGCGCAGGGCACGCTCCACGACGGCCCTGGCCGCCTTGTCCTTGACCGGGGCACTCAGTTGCGCGGTGATGGGCTGTCCCACGCCGTAGGTGCCCGCCTGCGGGCCGAAGGCGACCTTCAGGAACTTCTTGGCGGTGCCGGTCTCGAAGGAGAGCGTACGGCTGCCGGGGTCGCCGTCGCCGTCCTCCATGCGGACGCGCACGGTGTAGCGGGTGCCGGCGGCGAGCGGGGAGGTGGAGTGCCAGCGCTTCCCGTCGGCGTCGAGTTCGCCCGCCAGGTGGCGCCCGGTCGTGTCGACGGCCGTCACGTCGGTGAGCCGACCGTCGTCCTTGACGCCGACTTCGAGCGGACGGTCGGAGTCGACCTTCGTGTCTCCGTCGGGGAGGTTGGAGGAGATCTCGTCCGCCGCGTCGTACGGCTGCGCCGCGAGCGGGTGGCCGCCGGACCCCCCGCAGGCGACCGCGCCTGCGACCAGGGTCACGACCAGCAGAGTGCAGCTCACTACGGGGCGGATGCGCGGCGTGTGGTCCATGAACACACGTTATGGAGATTCATCCCTATCAGCGCGCCATGTGCGCGCAAACGGGGGGCCCGTACCTCTTTTGGTGGAGAGGTACGGGCCCCCGTCAGGTGGAGCGGGTGAAGCGGTGACGCGAGGTC
The DNA here is from genome assembly GCF_042266885.1 of Streptomyces sp. NPDC056061. Lineage (NCBI taxonomy): Bacteria > Bacillati > Actinomycetota > Actinomycetes > Kitasatosporales > Streptomycetaceae > Streptomyces > Streptomyces sp. NPDC056061. The sequence goes on from NZ_JBHJWQ010000007.1 coordinate 307,990, forward strand.
ACTGGGTGCGGTTCTCGCCGTGGTAGTACTCGAAGACCCAGCCGAACAGGCCGATGAGGATCACCGGGGCCGAGAAGTAGAGCAGCCACCAGCCGAAGATGATGCCCAGGAAGGCCATGGAACCGCCGATCGCCAGCGCGAGCGGCTGCCAGCTGTGCGGGGAGAAGAAGCCCACCTCGCCGGCCTCGTCCGCGATGTCGGCTTCCTTGTTGTCCTGGGCCATGTCGTCGACCCGCTTGGCCGTGAAGGCCAGGTAGAAGCCGATCATGATGCTCAGGCCGAAGGCCAGGAAGAGCGCGGTGGTTCCGGCCGGCTCCTTCGACCACACACCGTAGGTGATGGCCATGGCGAGCATGAAGACGCTCAGCCAGATGAACATCTTGCCCTGGATCTTCACTTGCCCGCCTCCTTGCCGCCGGCGAGGGCCTTGTCCGCCTCGGGGTGCTCAAGCTGTTCGAGCGCCGCGATCTCCGGGTGGTGCAGGTCGAAGGCCGGGGATTCGGAACGGATCCGCGGCAGCGTGAGGAAGTTGTGCCGCGGCGGCGGGCAGGAGGTGGCCCACTCCAG